>CAZZWL010000287.1:0-1001 GCA_964657755.1 uncultured Rhodanobacter sp. | reverse complement strand
GATTGCTGCGCTGCGCTCGCAATGACAACTGGATTAGATACTGCTCACTATCAACTTCTAACTTTGACCCCTACCCCCCCCTCCGAAGCCGCCCTGACGGCCATCGTATTCCCTGGCCAGGGCTCGCAGTTTCCGGGCATGGCCCGCGAGCTGTATGAGCAAAACGAGGCCGCCCGCGCCCTGCTCACGCAGGCCAACGACATTATGGGTTTCGACCTGACCAAGCTGATGTTTGAAGGCAGCGAGGACGACCTGCGCCGCACCGACGTGACGCAGCCGGCCGTGTTCGTGCACTCGGTGGCGCAGTTCGTGGCCCGGCCCGACTGGCAGCCCGCGATGGTGGCCGGGCACTCGCTGGGCGAGTTTTCGGCGCTGGTGGCGGCCGGCGTGCTCACCTTCGCCGATGCGCTGCCGCTGGTGGCGCGCCGCGCCCAGGCCATGCAGGCCGCCTGCCAGGAGCAGCCCGGCACGATGGCCGCCATCCTGGGCTTGCCCGACGCGGCCGTGGAGCAGGGCTGCCAGCAGGTGAGTGCCGGGGGCGACGTGGTAGTGGCGGCCAACTACAACTGCCCCGGCCAGCTCGTCATTTCCGGCTCCACGGCCGGCATTGCCAAAGCCTGTGAGGTGCTGAAAGCCGCCGGCGCCAAGCGCGCCCTACCCCTGCCGGTGGGCGGGGCCTTCCACTCGCCGCTCATGCGGTCGGCCCAGGCAGCCCTGGCCGAAGCCATCGAGCGCACGACTTTTCACGAGGCCCGCTGCCCGGTGTACCAGAACGTGGACGCCGCCCCGCACCGCGACCCGGGCGCAATCAAAGCCAACCTGCTGGCCCAGCTCACCGCCCCCGTGCGCTGGACCCAGAGCGTGCAGGCCATGTTCCGCGACGGCGCCACGCACTTCGTGGAGTGCGGCCCCGGCAAAGTGCTACAAGGCCTGGTGAAGAAAATCGAGCCTACGGCCACGGTGGGGTAATGGGTAATGGGTACTAGAGAACGTCATTTCGA
>CAZZWL010000286.1:0-1592 GCA_964657755.1 uncultured Rhodanobacter sp. | reverse complement strand
GCTGGCCCTGCGCCGCCAGGTAACGGGCGCGGCCGGCGCCACGGACGAGAGCTACCGCCTGCGCGTCACGGCGGCCGGCGCGAGCCTCACGGCGGCGTCGCCGCTGGGCATTCAGCGGGGGCTGGCCACGTTTCGGCAAGTCATTGAGGCCACGCCGCGCGGCTGGCGGGCGCAGTTTTGCGACATCCGCGACCAGCCGCGCTTTGCCTGGCGCGGGCTGCTGATTGACCCGGCGCGGCACTTTCTGCCCGTGGCCGTCATCAAGCGTAATATCGATGGCATGGCCGCCGTGAAGCTCAACGTGCTGCACTGGCACCTGAGCGACGACCAGGGCTGGCGCGTGGAGAGCCGGCTGTTTCCGCGCCTGCACACCGTGGCCGGCGCCACCGGCTACTACACCCAGGCCGAGGTGCGCGAGGTGGTGCGCTACGCCACGCAGCGCGGCATTCGGGTGGTGCCCGAGTTTGACTTGCCCGGCCACACCGGCGCGCTGCTGGCCGCTTACCCCCGCCTGGGCAGCAACGACTCCATTAAGGCGGTGCCCACGCGCTGGGGCACCACCTACAACTGGGCCCTGCTCGACCCCACCCGCGAGGGCACCTACACCATGCTCGACTCGGTGCTGACCGAGATGAGCGGCTTGTTTCCGGACCCGTTTTTTCACATTGGCGGCGATGAGAACGACGGCCGGCAGTGGCGCCACAGCCCGCGCATCGTGGCTTTTATGCAGCAAAAAGGCTTCGTAAACGCCAAGGGGATAGTAGATAAGCACCAGCTTCAGAACTACTTCAACCGCCGGATGCTGGCCATTTTGCAACGGCTGGGCAAGACGATGGTGGGCTGGGATGAAGTGCTGGGGCCCGACCTACCCGCGCCCATCGTGGTGGAAACCTGGCGCGGCCCCAAGGGCGTGGCCGACGCCGTGCGCCTGGGCCACCCCGCCCTGCGCGCCCACGGCTACTACCTCGACCTCTACTTCACGGCCGCCAGCCACTACGCCGCCGACCCGCTGCAGGGCATCCCCGACTCGCTGGCCAGCCGCGTGCTGGGCGGCGAGGCCGCGATGTGGAGCGAGTTTGCCGACAGCGTCATCTACGAAAGCCGGGTGTGGCCCCGCGCCGCCGCCGTGGCCGAGCGCCTCTGGAGCCCCGCCGCCCTGAGCCAGGACGTGCCCGACCTGTACCGCCGCCTGGCCTTCGTGAGTGAGGAGCTGGATGCCCTGGGCCTGCGCCACCGCCGCGCCCCGGCCGCCCTGCTGCGCCAGCTGGCCGCGCCCTACCCCGCCGCCCTACCCCCCCTGCAAACCCTGGCCTCGGTACTAGAGCCGGTGAAAGAGTACAAGCGTCATTTCCAGGGCTTTAAATACACCACTGAAACGCCGCTGACCCGCCTCGTAGATGCCGCCCCGGCCGAGTCGGACGTGGCCCGCCGCTTCGGCGCCACCGCCGACAGCCTGGTAGCTGAGTTGGGCATCGCGGTGCCCAAATTCCCGGCCGCGCCCCCTACCCTCTCGCCGGCGGCCAAGCGCCAATTGGCCAGCCTGCAAAGCCAGCTCGCCGGCTGGCAGCGCGCCACCGAGGCCCTACCCCCCT
>CAZZWL010000285.1:0-1719 GCA_964657755.1 uncultured Rhodanobacter sp. | reverse complement strand
GCGCCGGCGGACCGGGCATTGGCAAGCTCCTTATCTCGGCATGGAAGCCCCGGCTACTAGTCCTAGCCAGGGCTTTTTGCGTCGCCCCTACCCCCTGCTTGGCAGTTCAAGCCAGTAGCTACGCAGGGCAGCTTTAAGCACGAATACCTTGGTAATATTTCGGTAAATTATTGTCTGAATAGTTGGTAAAGGCTCGTTATAATCGGCTACTTTTGAGCGATTACCTAGCCAACCATACCAGATGATAAAACCTTACTTACTCGGGCTGCTCGGCGCCGGACTGCTGGCGTTTCGGCCGGCCCCTACCCCCCCGGCGGCGCTCAAGGCCGCGGCCATCCAGGAGTTGCAGGCGCACTACGCCGACTACCGGCAGCTGGCCCAGCGCATCTGGGGCTTTGCCGAGGTGGGCTACAAGGAAACCCAAAGCTCGGCGCTGCTGCAAAAGACGCTGCGCGACCACGGCTTCGCGGTGCAGGCGGGGGTAGCGGGCATCCCGACGGCCTTCGTGGCCACGTATGGCAGTGGCCAGCCGGTCATTGGCGTGCTGGCCGAGTTTGACGCGCTGCCCGGCCTGGCCCAGCAGGCGGTGGCCGAGAAGGCGCCCATCGCGGGCCAGAACGCGGGCCACGGCTGCGGCCACAACCTGTTTGGCACGGCCAGCGTGGCCACGGGCCTCGAAATCAAGAAACTGCTCCAGGAAGGCAAGCTCCACGGCACGGTGAAGGTGTTCGGCTGCCCGGCCGAGGAGGGGGGTAGCGGCAAGGTATATATGGTGCGCGAAGGCCTCTTCAACGGCGTGGACGCGGTCATTCACTGGCACCCGAGCAGCGAAAACGCCACGATGGTCGGCAAGTACATCGCTAATTCGTCGGCTAAGTTTCGGTTTCACGGCGTGGCGGCGCACGCGGCGGCGGCCCCCGAGCGCGGGCGCAGCGCCCTCGACGGCGTGGAGGCGATGGACAACATGGTGAACATGCTGCGCGAGCACGTGCCCCAGGAAACGCGCATTCACTACGTCATCACCAGCGGCGGCAAGGCCCCGAACGTGGTGCCCGACTTCGCGGAGGTGTACTACTACGTGCGCCACCCGGACCGGGCCGACGTGCAGGCCATTTTCGGGCGGGTGGTGAAGGCCGCCGAGGGCGCCGCGCTGGGCACTGGCACCACCGTGGACTACGAAATCGTGGGCGGCACCCACGACCTGCTGGTGAATGAAACCCTGGCCCACGCCCTGCAAACGAATTTAGAACAGGTGGGCGGCGTGACCTACTCGCCCGAAGAAATGGTCTTCGGGAAGCAGATTCAGGAGTCGCTGGGCGCCCCCGCGCCACCCGTGGCGCAGGCGGCCGTGGTAGAGCCCTACCTGGCCCGCGACCTGGGCGGCAGCAGCGACGTGGGCGACGTGAGCTACGTGGTGCCCACCGTGGGCCTCACGGCCGCCACCTGGATACCCGGCACGCCCGCCCACAGCTGGCAGGCCGTGGCGTGCAGCGGCCGGGAAATCGGTGACAAGGGCATGCTGGTGGCCGCCAAAACCATGACGCTCACGGCCATCGACCTCTTTACTACCCCCGAATTACTAGCCAAAGCCAAAGAAGAGCTCAAGCAGAAAGTGGGCGGCTACGTGTACAAGCCCCTGCTCGGCGACCGCAAGCCGGCGCTGAACTACCGGGATTAAGAGCTTACCTTATACCTGTCGCGAAGTAGGGTGCGGGAGAT
>CAZZWL010000284.1:0-1839 GCA_964657755.1 uncultured Rhodanobacter sp. | reverse complement strand
TCGTT
Organism: uncultured Rhodanobacter sp.; assembly: GCA_964657755.1. Classification (GTDB taxonomy): domain Bacteria; phylum Bacteroidota; class Bacteroidia; order Cytophagales; family Hymenobacteraceae; genus Hymenobacter. The sequence goes on along the minus strand of CAZZWL010000284.1, from coordinate 1,834 downwards.
GAAACGATGGAGTTACTACCCCCCGCGAGATGCTTCGGCAAGCGGACGCCAGATGAGCATGACTAATTGCTGGCAATCGCTAGCTACCCGCCCTACCCCCCCGCATGAAGCTTCACCCCATAGACTTTCTCATCATCGCCACCTACTTGCTGGCAACGGTGGGCATCGGCCTTTACTACCGCAAAAAATCGAGCCAGGACAAGGACAGCTACATGCTGGGCGGGCGCACGCTGCCCTGGTATAAGCTGGGCCTGAGCGATGCCTCCGACATGTTCGACATCAGCGGCACGATGTGGATGGTGAGCCTCTGCTTCGTGTACGGTATGAAAAGCATCTGGATTCCCTGGCTCTGGCCGGTGTTCAACCAGGTGTTTCTGATGATGTATCTCTCGCGCTGGCTGCGCCGCTCGGGCGCCAGCACCGGCGCCGAGTGGCTCGCCACCCGCTTTGGGCAAAAGGGGCCGGGGGTAGGGGCCTCGCACCAGGTTGTCATCGCCTTTGCCTTGCTCAGCTGCCTGGGCTTTCTGGCCTACGGTTTCGTGGGGCTGGGCAAGTTTATCGAGATTTTCATTCCCTGGGACCTGGTCAAAGGCTACGTCCCGTTTGCCGTGTCGGCGCAGTATGTGCCGCACGTGTACGGCATCGTGTTCACGCTGTTTGCCATGTTCTACTCCATTGTGGGTGGCATGCACAGCATCGTGCTCGGCGACATTATCAAGTACTGCATCATGACGGTGGCCTGCGTGGCCATCGCCATCATCGCCTACGTTAACCTGCAAGGCCACCAACTGGCGGTGCCCAACGGCTGGTTCAACCCCTTTTTCGGCTGGCGGCTGGGCCTCGACTGGAGCAAGCTCATCCCGGAGGTCAACAGTAAAATCTCCAGCGACGGCTACTCGTTGTTCGGTATTTTCTTCATGATGATGGCCTTCAAGGGCATTTTTGCCTCGCTGGCTGGCCCCGCGCCGAACTACGACATGCAGAAAATCCTGAGCACGCGCTCGCCCGAAGACGCCAGCAAGATGAGCGGCTTCGTCTCGATTATTCTGCTACCCATCCGCTACGCGCTCATCATCGGCCTCACCATTCTGGGCCTGCTCTACTACCACCAGATGAACCTGAAGGCCCCCGATGGCAGCATCGACTTCGAGCGCATCCTTCCCCTCACCATCAACAACTTCCTGCCCGCTGGCTTGGTGGGCCTCGTGCTCACGGGCCTGCTGGGCGCGTTCATGGGCACCTTTAGCGGCACCGTGAACGCGGCCCAGGCCTACGTGGTGAATGACATTTACCTGAAATACGTGAACCCGCAGGCCAGCACCAGCCGCATTATCTCGATGAACTACGTGGTGGGGGTAGTGGTGGTGGCCATCGGGGTGCTGCTGGGCTTTTTGGCCAAGGACGTGAACACGGTGCTCCAGTTCATCGTGTCGGCGCTCTACGGCGGCTACATTGCCTCCAACGTGCTCAAGTGGCACTGGTGGCGCTTCAACGCCACGGGCTTTTTCGTGGGTATGACCACGGGCATCGTGGCGGCGGGTTTTTTCGGGTTTTTCATCCCGTCGGGTAATTTGCTGTACTGGTTTCCGCTGCTGTTTGGCATTTCGCTGGCGGGCTCCATCATCGGCACCTACCTGGCGCCGCCCACCGAGGCGGCGGTGCTGCACCATTTTTATAAAACGGTGCGGCCCTGGGGCTTCTGGGGCCCGGTGCTGGCCGAGGTGCAGGCCCAGGACCCCAGCTTTCAGCCCAACCGCAACTTCGGGCGCAACATGTTCAACATCGTTTTGGGCATCATCGCGCAGCTCTGCCTCACTATCCTCCCCATGTATTT
>CAZZWL010000283.1:0-1851 GCA_964657755.1 uncultured Rhodanobacter sp. | reverse complement strand
AAGCTCAGCATGACGTTCTGCTGTAATCCGAATGCAAAAAACTTTATGCTGCGTTCGATAACCGGTGGCTGGGCAGCACGTAAGTAGTGCCGCTTTTCTGGGCGTCGCGCTCGCCCTGCTCCTCGGTGCGGGCGGGCGGGGCATTTTCCTCGCCCGGCTGGCCTTTGGCTTCCTTGGCTTCGGTGGGGATGATGGGTTCGGCCGGGGCCTGGGGCTTAAAGCGGGCAACGAGCAGGAAGAGGACGGTGGCGGCGGCGAACCAGAGGAAGAATTTCATGAGCAGAGGAAAACGGCAAAAAGCTAATACCTGGGGCAAAAATACACCCGCCGGCTCAACGGCAACCCTGGCCGAGCGGCTGCGTTTGGGTTTTTAGCGCCGAGCGGCCGTGCTTTGTGCCCCGCTGGCCCGCCATTCACTCACTTCTCACTATCTCACCGCTCCCCTCATGCCTGACCAATCCGCCACTTCCTGGGCCGACACGGCCGCCTCGCTGCTTACCAAGCTCTCGGGCGGCGTCGAGCTCAACCTGAACTTTGACCAGGTCGAATTGCAAGTGCCCAACCAGACCAACCCCGCCGGCCTACCCACCACCTGGAAGCTCAACGGCGCGCTCCGCATCCGCACCCGCGGCGAGGCGCCGGCGCCCAGCGCCGCGCCCATCGTATCGCCCGTGCCCGACCCCCACGCGCCGCGTGGCTAGCGCCCTGGAGGTAGAAGCCCGGCTGACGCTTACCTGGCCGGGCGGGCACGAAATTCAGCTGGCGGCGGCCGGCTCCTACCTCATCCTCAACGTGCCCAGCCAGCAGGTGCTCGACCTCATCACCAGCGGCCCACCCCCGCCACCGGGCGCCCCCAAGCCGCCCAAGAAGTCCGGCCCCGACCCGCTGGAGCAGCTGCACCACCTGGCCCACCGCCTGGGCCTGGTGCTCGACCTGCGGGTGGGGGGCAAAACATACGTCACCTTTGGCCTGCCCGACCGCAGCGGCCCCAAGATTACGCTCAACGCGGTGCTGGGTAAAATCGGCTCGTTTTTTAAGTAAGCTTGCGTTTTTGGCCGAACAAAAATATTCCCTTTCGCCTTAAACTAGCAGTTCATCCTGTCGTAATCCGTTTCCCCGTGCAAGTCCCCCGCGACGACCGCAATCTTCCCCCCGGCACCGGCCGCCGCTCGGCTGGCGACTCGGCTTTCAGTCGCATCGAGCGCTTGCCGCCCCTGCTCATGCTGCTCTATCTGGGGCTAGTGGGCATCACCATGCTGTTCGTGACGCTGGTGGCTATGTACGTGGCTTCCAGGGCTCAAAGCGGAGTGCCTACGGGCTTGCACCCGTTTCCGCGCTACTTCTCGCTGAGCACCATCGTGCTGCTGGTGTCGTCCTACACGCTGGCGCAGGCCCCGCGCCTGTACCGCGCCGACGACCTCGACAGCCTGGTGCGCTGCCTGGGCGCCACGCTGCTGCTGGGCTGCATCTTCAGCGGCTTGCAGGTGCAGGGCTGGCGCGAGCTGGTGCAGCAGGGCGTGCTGTTCACAGGCGAGCGCAGCGGCACGTTCGTCTACGTTATCTCGGGGCTGCACGTGGCCCACATTGTGGCGGGACTTATCTTCTTGCTGGTGAATATGCTGCGCACCCTGCACGCTAGCCGCGATAGTGTGCGCTCGCTGGTTTTCATCCGCAACCCCTACCAGCTGCGCCAACTGCGGGCGCTGCTCACCTACTGGCACTTCATCGACGTGCTGTGGGTGGCGCTGTTCGGGATGTTTTTGTTCTTGTATTAGCAGTAGCGCGAACTTTCTAGTTTGTGCGCGAGCGTTAGCGAGCATAGTCGTTCGCGCTGTGCGGTGCCGCTTGCTC
>CAZZWL010000282.1:0-1888 GCA_964657755.1 uncultured Rhodanobacter sp. | reverse complement strand
ACGGGCGCCGGAGCAGCAACGGGCGCCGGGGCTGGCGCGGGCGCCGGCGCGGCGGCCGGCTGGGGCGTGCTACCCCCGTTCTGGCCATTGAGCAGGCCCGAGATGTCTTCGCCTTCTTTGCCCACGATGGCGAGCACGCCATCCACGGGTACGGAGTCTTTTTCTTTGGGGCCGATGTAGAGCAGGGTGCCGTCCTCGTAGTTTTCCAGCTCCATCGTGGCCTTGTCGGTCTCGACTTCGGCCAGGATGTCGCCCGACTTCACTTTGTCGCCTACTTTTTTGAGCCAGGCCGCGATGGTCCCTTCGGTCATCGTGTCGCTCATTTTCGGCATTTTGATAATTTCGGCCATCGGAATTGCAGGTTGGGATTGGGGGCCAAAATTAGCCGCCAAAAGGTGGGGAAACAATTGGCCGCGCGGCCACTGGGTAGTCGAAGTTAGGGCGAAGGGGCCAAATGGCTAACGTCCAAAAAATTGCGGATAGTGTAGTGCCCCCCCACGTAGTGCAGCTTGTAGAGGCAGAGGTTCTGGTGCTCAAAGCCATCCATGCAGCGCAGCGGGTAGCCCATGAGCTGGCACAGCAGCACGCGCAGGGCCCGGCCGTGCAGGCACACCAACACGATTTCATCAGCGGGCCGGCTGTGCAGCAGCTCGATAAACGGGCGCTGGCGGGCGGCCACCTCGGCCGGGCTTTCGCCGCCGGGCAGGCGGGCGTGGTCGTCGCCGGCGCGCCAGGCGTCGAGCACGCGGCCATACTCGGCGTCTTCCTGGGGCGTGATGCGGGTGCCCTCGCGGGTGCCCCAGCTGATTTCGTTGAGGGCCGCGTAGGACTCGTGCGGCAAGCCCGCTTCGATAAACTGCCGCACCGACTGGTGCGTGCGCCGGAGCCGGGACGTGTAGACGCGGGCAAACGGCGTGTCTTTATAAGCGGCCCAAAACCGGGCGGCCTGCTCGCGGCCGCGGGCGTTGAGGTCAGAGTCGATGCCACTGCCCTGCACGATGCCCTGCACGTTGAAATCGGTTTGGCCGTGGCGAAGAAGGTAGAGCTGCTGAATGGGCACGGGGTAGGCGCGTAGTTTTGCCGAACAATGCCGTAAAGTACGGGTTGGCTACTGCGTAGGTTGATTTATATCGTCTGTCACTGCGAGCGAAGCGCGGCAATCTTTCCTTCACGTTTAGGAGTACTGGTTTGCTGAAGCGAACAACAAGGAAAAATTGCCGCGCTCCGCGTTGCTTCGCTCGCAATGACAACGCACATTTCTAAAACATGACCCTCGAAGACGTAAAAATCTGGGCTTCGCACCGCCCTACCCTGGCCGACGCGCTCGGCATTGAGCTGACGGCCATCACCGATACCTACCTCGAAGGGCGCATGCCGGTGGATGGCCGCACGCACCAGCCGATGGGCCTGCTGCACGGCGGCGCCTCGGTGGCGCTGGCCGAAACGCTGGGCAGCATTGGGGCGGCCACCCGCATCGACGTGACCAAGCAGGCTTGCGTGGGCCTGGAAATCAACGCCAACCACATCAAAGGCGTGCGCACGGGCTGGGTGCGCGGCCGGGCCACGGCCCTGCACGTGGGCCGCACCACGCAGGTGTGGGAAATCCGCATTACCCACGAAGAAACCGGGGCGCTGGTGTGCATCAGCCGCATTACGATGGCCGTCATTGACCTGCCCGCCGCCAAGGACCAGCAGGCGTAATGCAGGCCGTGGCACCCCGGCTGCTGCCCTGGCCCCCCAATGGCCTCGCCCCGGCGGCGCGCCTGCGCCACCTGGCGGCGGGCGCCCTGCGCACGGGCCGGCCGCTGGCCATCTGGCGCGAGCCGGGCGCGGCGCAGCCGCGCCTGTTGGTGGCCCGCTCGCTCGAAGCCGCCTACACCGGCCTACC
>CAZZWL010000281.1:0-1974 GCA_964657755.1 uncultured Rhodanobacter sp. | reverse complement strand
GTAGTAACCCTAACGTGCAGGAGAGATTGCCGCGCTTCACTTCGTTGCGCTCGCAATGACAAACGAGTTTAAAGGCAGAGGCTACTACCTATGGGTTAGTCGACCACAGCCCCGCTTCCTTAATAAAAATGCGCCGGTTCAGCTTCAGCTGCGAGACGATAAACTCCGCAATATCCTCCGGCTGCATCACCTTTTCGGGGTTGCCGTCGGTTAGTTTGTTGCTGATAGCCAGTTCGGTAGCCACTGTGCTGGGCGTGAGCGCCGACACCCGAATATTGTGCTTGCGCACTTCCTGCATCAGCGCTTCGCTGAGGCCCATCACCGCAAACTTGGAGGCGCTGTAGGCGCTGCTGCCCGCCGCCGCGCGCAGCCCCGAGGTCGAAGAAATATTGATGATGTCGCCCGTCTGCCGTTCTATCATGGCCGGCAAGGCGGCGCGCGTCACGTAGTACACGCCCAGCAAATTCACCCGGATAATGTGCTCCCAGTCGGCCACCGGCATCTCCAGAAACTTGGCAAACGTGCCGACACCGGCGTTATTAATCAGGATATCGAGCGGGCCTAGCTCGCCGGTGACGTGGGCCACGGCGGCGTTCACGGCGGCTTCGTCGGCCACGTCGGCGGTGGCTACGCTGGTCCGCACGCCCAGCTTTTGCAGCTCGGCGGCTACTTCGGCGAGCTGGTCGGCCGAGCGGGCCAGCAGGCCCACGTGCACGCCTTCGTGGGCCAGGGCAATGGCCACGGCCTTGCCGATACCCTTGCCCGCGCCCGTTACGAGGGCGACTTTTCCGGTTAGTTTTTCCATGAGGAGAATAAAATGGTCAGGTGAGATAACCCCAGCGTAACCCGCCCAAGCCGCATTGGGTTAACTACCCAATCGTAATTATCCGGTAGGTCCTTGCCCAGCAGGACTTTTTTAACTGAATTTCCATGAAAGCCATTGTCATTACCCGCCCCGGCGGCCCCGAAGTATTGCAGCTGCAAGAGCGCCCGCGCCCCGTGCCCGCCGCCCACGAAGTGCTCATTAAAGTAAAAGCCATTGGCCTCAACCGCTCCGACCTGGGCCTGCGCGAGGGCAAGTACGGCGGCGCGCCGGTGGCCGGCGTGGTGCCCGGCCTCGAAGTGGCCGGCGAGGTGGTCGAGGTCGGCTCGTCGGCCCCGCGCTGGGGGGTAGGTGACCAGGTGTGCGCCCTGCTCACCGACGGCGCCTACGCCGAGTACGCCGCCATCGACGCCCGCCACTGCCTGCCCGTGCCCGCCGGCTGGTCACTGACGGAGGCCGCCAGCCTGCCCGAAACTACCTTCACCGTGTGGTCCAACGTCTTCCAAATGGCTGCCCTGCAGCCCGGCGAAACCGTGCTGGTGCACGGGGGTAGCAGTGGCATCGGCCTCACCCTCATTCAGATAGCCAGCGCTCTGGGCAACAAAGTGCTGGCCACCGCCGGCTCGGCCGACAAGTGCCGCGACTGCGAGAAGTTCGGGGCCGCCCGCTGCGTCAACTACAAAGAGGAGGACTTCGAGCAAGCCTTCAAAGACGAGCAAATCAACGTCATCCTCGACATGGTGGGCGGCGACTACACCGCCAAAAACCTGCGCCTGCTCGCTCCCGACGGCCGCCTGCAATACATCAATGCCATGCAGGGCGCCAAAGTTGAGCTCAGCCTGCTCGACATCATGACCAAGCGCCTGCGCCTCAGCGGCAGCATGCTGCGCCCGCGCTCGGCCGAGTTCAAAGCCGCCCTGGCCGCCGAGGTCGAAAAGCACGTGTGGCCGCTGGCCGCCAGCGGCCGGCTCAAGCCGGTCATCTACAAAACCTTCCCGCTAGCCGAGGCCGCTAAAGCGCAGGAGCTAATGGCCACCAGCGAGCACATCGGCAAGATTCTGCTGGTGAATGAGGGGTAGGGAATTCGTAATCAAGAATAAAAAAGAACGTCATGCTGAGCTTGTCGAAGCATCTCGCTCGCGCCATTGGGT
>CAZZWL010000280.1:0-2168 GCA_964657755.1 uncultured Rhodanobacter sp. | reverse complement strand
CGGGGGCTTTTAGCTTGCTTGATGAGGCTGTTTTTAACCCAGCCGCTCTACGGCGGCGCGCAGGCGCTGGGCCACCTCGCCGGTGCCCAGGATGGCCAGCGTCTCGAACAGGTCGGGGCCAGCGGCGGCGCCCGTCACGGCCACGCGCAGCGCTTGCAGCACCTGGCCCGGCTTGAGGCCCTGGGCTTCCACGCTCTGGGTAAAGATGGCTTTCAGCACTTCGGCGTTGGCGCTGGGCTCGGAGCTGGCGGGTAGGGCCTCGGCGTAGGCGGCCAGCGCGGCGCTCACCGGCGCGTTCCACTTTTTGCTGATAACGGCCGGGTCGTACTCCGTCGGGGCTTCGAAGAAGTACTTGGCCTCCTGCCAGAAGTCCTGCGGAAAGCTCACGCGCTCCTTCATCACGCCCACCACCTGCTCGGCTTTTTGCGCGGAGCAGGCAATGCCGTGCTCAGTCAGGGCCGTGAGCAGGTAGGGCGCCAGCTCGGCATTGGACTTGGCGCGCAGGTAGTGCTCGTTGTACCACTTGGCCTTGGCCACATCGAACTTGGCGGGCGACTTGCTCACGCGGTCAATCTCAAAGGCCTGAATCAGCTCGCTCATCGAGAAAATTTCCTGCGCCGTGCCGGGGTTCCAGCCCAAAAAGGCCAGAAAGTTGACCAGCGCCTCGGGCAGGTAGCCGTCCTCGCGGTAGCCACGGCTCACGGTGGGCTGGCCGGTTTCGGCATCGGTGCCGTGCCACTCCAGGGCAAAAACGGGGAAGCCCAGCCGGTCGCCATCGCGCTTGCTGAGCTTGCCGGTGCCGTCGGGCTTCAGCAGCAGGGGTAGGTGGGCAAACTGCGGCATGGTCTTCTCCCAGCCCAAGTAGCGATACAGCAGCACGTGCAGCGGCGCCGAGGGCAGCCACTCCTCGCCCCGAATGACGTGCGAGATGTCCATCAAATGGTCATCCACGATGTTGGCGAGGTGGTACGTCGGCATCCCGTCCGACTTCATCAGCACCTTGTCGTCGATGGCCGAGGAGTGCACCACCACCCAGCCGCGAATCATATCCTGAAAGCGCACTTCCTCCTTGCGCGGCACTTTGAGGCGAATAACGTAGGGCGTGTCGCTGTCGAGCAGCTGCTTCACCTCATCCTCGGGCAGGGTGAGCGAGTTGCGCATCTGGGCGCGGGTAATGGAGTTGTACTGCGGGTTGGGCACCTTGGCGGCTTGCAGGCGCTCGCGCATCACGTCCAGCTCCTCGGGCGTGTCGAAGGCGTAGTAGGCATAGCCATCGCGAATGAGCTGGTCGGCGTACTCGCGGTACATGGGCTTGCGCTCGCTCTGGCGGTAGGGCGCGTGCGGGCCGCCTTTCCAGGGACTTTCGTCCAGCTCGATGCCTACCCACTCGAGGCTCTGGCGGATGTAGTCTTCGGCGCCGGGCACAAACCGATTCTGGTCAGTATCCTCAATGCGCAGTATCATGGTGCCGCCCAACTTGCGGGCCAGCAGGTAGTTATATAGCGCCGTGCGCACGCCGCCAATGTGCAGCGGCCCGGTGGGCGAAGGTGCAAAGCGCACCCGAACAGGTCGGTCAGTCATAATATCGCAAAGGTACGGGCCGCGAAACAGGGAAAGGATGCCGCCGCCCCACGGGTTGCCGCCCCCTGTACTCAAAAGAGGGGGGTAGGCGCGTCGGCGCCTACCCCCCTCCAGCCGGTCAAAGCGGCCTGGCGCTACGCGCCGACGGCGATGCAGGATATTTCCACCTCCACGTCGCGCGGCAAGCGGGCTACCTCCACAGTTTCGCGGGCCGGCGCAGTGGTTTCTTCAAAATAGGTGCCGTATATCTGATTGATAGTGGCGAAGTTACCCAGGTCTTTTACGAAAATGGAGCATTTTACCACATCGGTGAGCCGCAAGCCAGCCGCGGCCAGCACGGCCGTGAGGTTTTGCAGCACCTGGTGGGTTTGGGCGGCTACGTCGCCTGCGCCCACCAGCTGGCCGGCGGCGCTCAGCGGTATCTGGCCCGATACGTACACGGTGTTGCCCGCCTTCACGGCTTGCGAGTAGGGACCAATGGGCGCGGGCGCCTGGTCAGTGAGGATAATTTGGTGGGACATTAGAGAGCCAGATAAAAATGATTACTTATGCTTAAAAGAACGTCATGCTCATCTGGCGTCCGCTTG
>CAZZWL010000279.1:0-2173 GCA_964657755.1 uncultured Rhodanobacter sp. | reverse complement strand
CCACCACGTGAGGCCTGCCAGCGGCCGGGCCAGCAAATCGAGCAGCTGCCCAAACTCGGCCTGCGCGCCCAGCGGCTGGGCCCGGATGGCGGCGGCCAGCTTGTCGAGGTCCACCTGCGCCGAGCCGGGGGGTAGGGGCACCGGCCCGGCGCAGGCCGGGATAAACGTATCGGCTACGGCGCGGAGGGTGGCGGCGCGGGCGGGCGTGAGGGCAAACATGAGGCGGGCTAACGGGCAGGAATTGAGCCCGAAAAGATAAGCAGCGTTTGCCAAAGTAGTAGGCGTGCCGAGTAGTTTGGGTGTCGTAGCGCGAAGTTTCCACTTCGTGCGCGAGCGAGCAGGCGGCACCGGGCGGCGCGAGCAACCATGCTCGCTGGCGCTCCCGCACGAAGCGGAAGCTTCGCGCTACTTTTACCTTTGCCGCATGGCTCAGCTTCTGCGCACCCCCGAAACCCAGCACCGCGTTCATTTCCAGGACTGCGACATGCTGGGCCACCTTAACAACGCCCGCTACCTCGACTATTTCCTCAACGCTCGCGAGGACCAGGTGGCCGAGCACTACGCCCTCAACATGGGCGAGCTGGCCCGCGAGCAGCGCGCGGCCTGGGTCATTACCAAGCACCAGCTCAGCTACCTCAAGCCGGCGCGGCAGGGCGTGCTGGTCCGTATTCGTACCCAGATTATTCATTTCGACAACTCTAACCTGGTGGTGGAGATGCAGATGCGCTCCCACGACGGCCAGCGGCTGCTGGCGCTGCTGTGGGCCGAAATGGCCTTCGTGCAGCTGCCCGCCGGCACCCGCACCGACCACGGCGACGCCCTCATGGACCTGCTCGACGAGCTCGACGAGCCCAGCGCCGACTATGAGCCCGACGGCTTCGACCAGCGCGTGAAGGCGGTGCGCCAGGAGCTGAAAAAGGCCCGCCGCACCGCCGGCGCGGCCGACTAGGTAAGCGCCGCCGTAGCAACCCCGCGGCTGGGCTGGGCGTACAGGGAAATACGACTGGCGGCACTCCCGCCGCCCTTTTCCTTTTCCATAGTTCCCATGTCCCTTTTCAGCAGCGATAAGCTTAAAGGCAAGCGCATTGCCATTTTGGCCACCGACGGTTTCGAGCAGGTAGAGCTCACCGAGCCCCAAAAATTTCTTAAAAACGAAGGCGCCACGGTCGACGTGGTTTCCCTCAAATCAGGTTCCATCAAAGGCTGGGACATGACTGACTGGGGCGATAAAGTAGACGTGGACAAAACGCTATCCGAAGTAAACGTGGCCGACTATGACGCCCTGGTGCTGCCCGGCGGCCAGATTAACCCCGACAAGCTGCGCATCGAGCCCACCGCCGTGAATTTCGTGCGGGATTTTGCGCAGTCGGGCAAGCTGGTGGCGGCCATCTGCCACGGCTCCTGGACGCTCATCGAGGCCGACGTGGTGCGCGGCAAGCACATGACCAGCTGGCCCAGCGTGAAAACCGACCTGCGCAACGCCGGCGCCGAGTGGCAGGATTCGGAAGTAGTCGTGGATGGCAACTTCATCACCAGCCGCAAGCCCGAAGACCTGAACGCGTTCAACAAGAAAATCGAAGAAAAGCTGCTCGGCACTGCCGAGTAGTACTGTCGTTTTGGCCTCTTTTAGAAGCTACGAACAACAAAAAAGAACGTCATGCTGAGCTTATCGAAGCATCTCTACCACGCCGTTAGGTTAGTAATCCAACGGCATGAGCGAGATGCTTCGACAAGCTCAGCATGACGTTCTTTTTTGTTGTTCGTAGCTTCTAAATCAATACCTTAAAAACCACCACATAGCCGCGTCAAACACCAGCAGAAACGCGCCTTGCAGCTGCACCGAGCGGCCGAAACCATATAGGCGCTCGGGGCGGTTGGCATCGGGGGCGGCGGCGCGGGTCAGCAGCCACAGCGCCACGGCCAGGTAGCCCACGTCGAAGCCCGCATTGAGCAGAAAAACCTGCCCGGTGAAGTGCATATCGGCCAGCGCGGCGGCGGGCGAAAAGCCGGGCAGTGGCCGGCCGGGGTGCGTGCGCAGAATACCCACCGCCGCCAGCACGGCATTGATAAACCCCCACGCGCAGTTCATGAGGTGGAAGTGGTGGGCCCACTCGCGGCGGTCGATGCGCGGCAGCTCGTAGCCGCTGACCACCAGGTTGAGCAGCGCCCAGGC
>CAZZWL010000278.1:1633-2246 GCA_964657755.1 uncultured Rhodanobacter sp. | reverse complement strand
CATTTGTCATTGCGAGCGCAACGAAGTGAAGCGCGGCAATCTTTCCTAATCGTCGGGGCAGTAATTCTAACGGGAAGGAAAGATTGCCGCGCTTCACTTCGTTGCGCTCGCAATGACAAACGATTAACAATCAACCTACAACAATCAACCAAAATACCAGATGGACATTTTCATGCAGGCCGCCCTCGATGAGGCGCGGCAGGGGCGCCGCGAGGGCGGCATCCCGATTGGCTCGGTGCTGCGGCGCGGCGACGACATCGTGGGCCGCGGCCACAACAAGCGCGTGCAGGACCTTGACCCCATCGCCCACGGCGAGATGGATGCCCTGCGCAACGCCGGCCGCCAGCGCACCTACCGCGACACCGTGCTCTACACCACGCTCATGCCCTGCTACATGTGCGCCGGCACCATCGTGCAGTTCAAAATCCCGAAAGTGGTGGTGGGCGAGGCCCAGACCTTCGGCGAGTCGCTGGAGTTTCTACAGTCGCACGGCGTGGAGGTCGAAATCCTCAACTCGCCCGAATGCGTGGAAATGATGCGCGAGTTTATCGAAGCCGAGCCCGCGCTTTGGAACGAGGACATTATGGAGCTGTAGTGCTTCGCCTGACCCGCG
>CAZZWL010000278.1:0-1598 GCA_964657755.1 uncultured Rhodanobacter sp. | reverse complement strand
CATTCGCGGGTCAGGCGAAAAGCAGTCCGACTTTTACTACACTTTTAGCGCCTACAATACGCCAAAAACGCGGTTTTTGTAGTCGATGATAACGGTGTTGTTCAGAAAATACGCGTTGCCCGTGATGCCCCAAATGTTCTCCTCCTCGAAAAACTTAGCGTACCTGCTTTTCTTATCGTAGAAAGCGAGGGTCGCCGGTAGAAGCTTAGTGCCAAAAGAAACCGGGACTTTTGTGCGGCGGCCGTACACGTAGTAGTATTCGCCCCAGCTGGATATTTTCAGGGAATCCTTCACGGGACCTATAGTAGCGGCCCGCGCTCGCAACTCGGTGGTAGAAAGGGCGAATAGGCTGGCCCCCGTATCAAATAGCAAATCCTGACTCACCCCGCCGATGCGCAGCGGCATTTTAATGCGCCCATCCTTCAGCTTGAATGGCTGAAAGGCGGCTCGCGCAAACTCGGCGGGCACCTTATCGCTCACGCACAGCCGCTGGTGGGGGTAATCGATAATTAACACCTTATCCTGAAACAGGTCGGGCGCAATAGTCCCAATGTGTACCTCGTCTTGCCGGGCCAAAGCTGCTGCCGTGAGTGAGTCGCCGTAGTTTTTAAAGTACCCCACGTCGTGCTGCCCAAACGGCACCCCACCCAGCGCGAGGGCCACGCCAGCCAGCTTCACATTCTTTTGGCTTTGAATGCGGAAGGTCTTGGTAGTATCCATCTTGGCCTTGAGAGCCGGGTATTTTTCCAGATAAGGCGCAAGTGTATTGCCATACACAACCGTCGTCACGGCTCCCAAATCCAGTTGCATATTGAACTTGTGGGGCAAGTTGTCGATAGTGACCGGCACCATGATGGCTACTTTATCGAAGTGCCGGCCGCTGAGCGTGGCCCCTTCCCAATTGAAAGGCAGCCACCGTAACTGCTGCCCGCACGCAGCAATAGGCCCCAGGACGAGGCCAATTAACACAACTAGTTTCTTCATGGCCAGTGCAGTAAGTATTGACTATTGCAATGATGCAAAGAAAGTCCCCGCTCCGGCAACTTCCGCCTTACCCCTACCCCCCTACTTTCGCCCCAACCAGCTCTCGGGGTTGAGGTTGGCCGAGTTGCGCCACACCTGGAACTGCACCTGCGCGGTGCCATCCGCGTCAAGGGCGGCGGTGCCGATTTCCTCGCGGGCGCCCACCTGCTGGCCCTCGTGCACGCTCACCGAGCGCAGCTTGGCATACACCGTGAAGTACTCGCCGTGCTGAATCATGACGATGGTGTTCATGCCTGGCACTTGGGCCACCGTGAGCACCCGGCCCGCGAACACTGAGCGCACCGCCTCGCCGTTATTCGTCTGAATATCAACGCCCCGGTTATCGACCATGACGTGGTGTAGCACCGGGTGTGGGTGCCGGCCAAAGTGCTGGGCCACGAAGCCGTGGGCCACCGGCCACGGCAGCCGCCCCCGGTTGCCAGCAAAGCCCGACGAGAGCATGGCCGTTTCGGGGGTGAGGGCCACGCGGCTGGCGTGGCGGTCGGCGGTAGTTTCTTCGGGGGCGTCGCTTTCGGGGTTGGCCCCGGCGCTGGCATCGTCTTCGGCGGCGCTGG
>CAZZWL010000277.1:0-2579 GCA_964657755.1 uncultured Rhodanobacter sp. | reverse complement strand
ACAGCTCCTTGCAGGGCTGATGTGCAGGCTCAAAAAATGAACAGGGGTAGGCGGCGCATGAGCAAACCGAAATAAGTGGGGCCGCAGCAGCGCGGCGAGGAAGGGGGCACGGCACTAGTATTCGCCTTCTTCGTCGGGCCGGTAGTGGCTCGACTGCGCCTCCGCTATTGCCTGCGTGTTGCCGAGCTTGTCCACGAGCAGGCGCAGGCCCAAGCCTTCCTTGCGCTCCACCAGGTTAAAATACTGGAATCCCAACACCAGCATGATGGGCACGTAGAGCACTACCGCCAGTAGCCCAAGTAGGGAGGAAAAGGCCACGGAAAGCGGCGCAGGCAGGGTATAAGAAGAGGAAATCAGTGCCTTCAGGCCGCCGGTCAGCGCCACTACCACGCCAAAGCTGGCAAGTGCCACATAGATGATGAGCACCATAATGCAGAGCAACCCGAAGGTAGACCACCATTTGCCCTTTACCAGGTCGATGCAGCGGCTGATTGTGGCCAAAAAATCGCTGTTTTCGAACATGCTGACGGCGAAAAACAGGCTCAGCGTCACGAGCATGTACAGGCCCGGAACAAAGAAAAATACGAAGCCAAACCCAATGAGCAACCACACGCCCAGCAGCGAAAAAGACGTGCCGAGCACTTTGCTTTTTACTACCTGCCACACCTGCGGCACGGTGACTGGCGCCCCCGGCTGCTCCGCGTACACGCAACGCATCAGGTAGCCATACACGCTGAGAATGAGCACTGAATGGAACACGACGCCTAGCATACTATTCAGAAAATACCACGGCGACTGAAAGGCCGAGAGGTAGCTGGCGTAGCGCACGGACAAAGAGCTGCCGCTGCCGGAGTGCTGCCGCACCACTTCGGCCACGTGCAGCTGCAGCGCGCCCGCCACAATGCCCTGCACCAGCGCCAGCGGCACCACCAGGTAAAGCAGCACCCGCCCCAGCGGCCGCCAGTGCACGCCAATAAACTCGAACGCCGCCGAAATCTTGGCCCCAAAATCCCGTTCTTTCCAGAAGTCGGCGGGGGTAGCGTAGGTGTTTTTCATAGTTGATTAGTTAAGGTATTAATCGTTTGTCTTTGCGAGCGCAACATTCTGCGCATTACGCATTACCCGCCGTGGGTAAATGCCAAAGTACCAGACAATAAACGCCGCTGAGCCGCCGATGATACTTAGGCTCAGGGCCACTGGCATTTCGGTGTGGCGCGTCACGAAGCTTTCCAAAAAGGCGGCCACCACGATAATGGGTATCAGGCCCAGCGCCAGCTTAATGGCATCGCGGGCGGCGCGGGCCAGCGACTCGCGCCGCCCGTAGGTGCCCGGAAACAGCAGCCCGCCGCCCAGAATAAACCCCGCCCCGCCCGCCAGCACAATGCTCGGAATTTCGAGCGTACCGTGAATCCAGATGGTGAGCAGCGAGGGCAGCAGCACGTGCTGCTGGTAAAAAAAATACTGGAACGAGCCCAGCATCACGCCGTTAAAAAAGAGCGAATACAAGGTCCCTACCCCCAGCGTGAGGCCCCAGGCGAAGGTGCGCAGCGCCACGTATAGGTTGTTGCCCGCAATACCCAGAAACATCACCGCCGAGCCGCCCGACTTATAAATAGCCATTGGGTCGCCGCGCCGGATGTTGGCCAGCGTCTGGTTCACGTAGTCATCGCCGAGCACCACCCGCACAAAGTCCGTGTCATACGCCGCCGAGAGCGCGCCCAGCGCCGTAAACAGCACAAACAGGCCCATTGCCCAGGCCAGCGCCGCCTGGTGCCGGGCCACCACCAGCGGCACCTCCACGGCCCAGAAGTGGCCCAGGCGGCGCGGCTGCTCGGCCTTGTTGCGGTAGAGCGACTGGTGCAACTTGCCAGTCAGCGTGTTAAGGTAGGCCGTGGTGGGCGAGGCGGGGTAGAAGGTTTGGGCGTAGGCCAGGTCGTCGGTGAGGGCCACGAAGCGGGCGGCCAGCTCGTCGGGAGTCTTGGCCGGGCGGGCCTCGTACTGCTGCCAGCGGGCCTGGTTTTGACGCAAAAAAGCGGCTTCGCGCATAGGTCGGCGGGGTTAGGGCCTTAAAGATAGGCGGCGGCCGCATAGCTACTCGGTAGTGCTGGCGTATTTTTCGGCTCTATTTCTCGGCCCCGGCTCTATGGCGACCATCCGCATCCATACCACCCAAAACGTGACGCTCGAATACGAGGTAGCCAGCCTCGGCGACCGCATCGTGGCCACGCTCATCGACTACCTAGTGCTCCTGGCCTGGGGCGTGCTGTGGGGGGTACTGTTCACTTCAGTGGCCTCGCGCAACCACGAGAGCGGCACTACCGACTGGGGCAGCGCCGCTGGCATCGTCGCCATCGTCATTATGGCCATTATCCTGGCACCCTACGTGTTCTATTTTCCGCTCAGCGAAATCTTCTTCAACGGTCAGACTATTGGTAAAAAAGCGCGCGACCTGCGCGTGGTGCGCCTCGATGGCACGGCGCCGCGCGTGGGCGACTACCTGCTGCGCTGGCTGCTGCGGCTGGTGGACTTCGGTATTGGAGGCGGCATGGTGGCCATTATCACCATCGCCATCAATGGCA
>CAZZWL010000276.1:0-2589 GCA_964657755.1 uncultured Rhodanobacter sp. | reverse complement strand
GGAGCGATGCTTGTTCATCGCTCCCCAGGGGGCTTTTCTACGGGGGTAGGGCGGGCGGTCAGGGCTGCTGCCCATCCAGGGCCAGGTTGAGGCGGAGCACATTGACGTGCGCCGGCCCCATAAAGCCCAGCCAGGGGCCCTGCACTTGCCGGGCCACCAGCGCCCGCACCTGGGCGGGGGGCAGGCGGCGGGCCCGCGCCACGCGGGCCACCTGCACGTAGGCCGCGGCGGGCGAGAGGTCGGGGTCGAGGCCCGAGGCGGAGGCCGTGACCAGCTCCACGGGCACCTCGCGGCGCGCCACGGTGGGGTTGCGCAGCAAAAAGGTGTCGAGGCGCGCCCGCACCGTGCGGAGGTAGTCGGGGTTGGCGGGGGCCGCGTTAGATGCCCCGGAGGCCGCCGCGTTGTAGCCCACCGCCGAGGGCCGCCCCTGAAAATAGCGCGCCTGCCGAAACTGCTGGCCAATGCGCTCGAAGCCCACCGTGCGCCCGCCCACTACCACCGGCGAGCCCGCCGCGCGCTGGGGCAGCAGCTGCCCTACCCCCCACAGCAACCCCGGAAACCCAAACCCAAACCCCAGGAGCAGCAGGCCGCTCAGCCTGAGTGCACGCAAAAAAGTAGTCATAAGAAACGAGAATTAGCTTGAATAAAGTGGCCTTACTTGCCCGCGAAATACTCGGCCAGCGGCCCCAGCGTGAGCGCCGGGAAGAACAGCAGCGCCCCCAGAATGCCAATGACCACCAGCAGCAGTACCCCAAACGTGACGCTGTCCAGGCGAATGGCCCCCGCGCCCGGCTCGGTGTGCACCTTGGCTTGCAGGCGGGCCGCGATAAAGAAAGCCCCCAGCAGCGGCACGAACCGCCCGCTGAGCATGGCCAGGCAGGGCAGCAGGTTCCAGAACGGCGTGTTGCTGCCCAGCGACCCAAAGCCCGACCCGTTGCCGGCCGCCGCCGAAATCAGCTCGTAGAGCATGGCCGTGAAGCCGTGGGCGCCGGGGTTGCCGAGCCAGCCGAGGGCGTGGGGCGCGTCGGGGGTGCTGGCGTAGACCCAGGCGGCCAGGGCGGCGCTGGCCAGCACCACCACCGGCTGGGCCACGGCCACCACCGTAGCGGCCTGCATCTCGGGGGCTTCTATCTTCTTGCCCAGCAGCTCGGGCGAGCGCCCCACCATGAGGCTGGCCACGAAGGCGGCCACCACCAGGTAGATAAACAGATTGAGAAAGCCCGTGCCTACCCCCCCAAAAAAGGCGTCAATCTGCATCAGCAGCATGAACGGCACCTGGGTGAGGGGTAGGAAGCTGTCCTGGGCCCCGGCCAGGGTGCCGGCCGGCACGGCCATGTTGAGGGCGTTGTAATAGGCGGTGTGAAACACGCCGAAGCGGATTTCCTTGCCCTCCAGGTTGCCGGCGCTGGCGTCGAGGCCCAGGGCCGCCAGGGCGGGGCTGCCGTGCAGCTCGGCCACCATCGCGGGCACCAGCAGCAGGAATAAACCGGCCGTCATCACCCCAAAAATCAGCACCGCGAACCGGGGCCGCTGCCAGTAGTAGCCCACCATCACCACAAAGGCCATTGGCAGCAGCAGCACCGCGAAGTGGTGCAGCACGAAGGCCGCGAAATCGGGCGTTTCGAAGGGGTGCGCGCAGTTGGGCCCAAAAAAGCCCGCCCCGTTGGACCCCAGCTCCTTAATGGCGAGCAGCGCCGCCACCGGGCCGCGCGCCACGGTGCCGGCCACGCCTTCGAGCGAGGTGTAGGCCCCCGCCCCAGCAAAGGTCATGGGCACGCCCGTGAGCATAAACAAGACCGAGCCCACGAAGCACAGCGGCAGCAGCACCAGCAGGCACGAGCGCACCAGGTCCTGGTAAAAATTGCCGACGCCGGTGGGCTGCTCGGGGTGGCTGCCCAGCGCTCGCACCACCGCCACGCCCACGGCCAGGCTGGTGCCCGCGCTCACAAACTGCAGAAAGGTGAACACCGCCAGCTGGGCGAAGTAGGAGGCCCCGGTTTCGCCGGCGTAGTGCTGGGCATTGGTGCTGGTGAGAAAGCTCACGCCCGTGTGCAGCGCCTGGGTAAATTCCATCGCCGGAATATGGTCCGGATTCCAGAAGGGCAACCGGTTCTGCACCAGTAGAATACCAACGGCCCACACCAGCCAGAGCGCGTTCACGGCGAGCAGGGCCCGCACGTATTGGCCCAGCGTCATGCTTTGCGCGGGCCGGATGCCGGCCAGCCGGTACGCCCCGCGCTCCAGGGCCGTGAGGAACCGCAAGGGGGTAGGCTGCCCGCTGTATACGCGGGCCATGTAGCGGCCGACTGGCCAGGCCAGCAAGGCCGGCAAGGCAAAAAGCAGCAGCGCGTTTATACTATTCATAAGGCTAACCAGGAAGGGGGTAGGCTGGCGGCTGCCCACCTGGGCAAACCGCCAGCCGCCGCTACCAACACGGTGCCAGCGGGGCTAAAAGGGCGCGGCAGCCCTGTCAGCGTCATTTTCCGGGCGTTTGGCGCTAGCATTTTGCTACGGCCGGGTTGCGAAACGCTAGGACTGCGGCGCCAGGGGCTGGTGAGGACCCAGGCCCTGGCTGCTCGGCCCTGGCTG
>CAZZWL010000275.1:0-2737 GCA_964657755.1 uncultured Rhodanobacter sp. | reverse complement strand
ACGGCCCCTACCCCCGCGCCCGCGCCCGTAGCGCCCCTCACCGAGGCCGAGGCCGCCAGTGGCCTGCGCGAGGCCCTCACCACGGGCATCACCAAGGCGGTGGCCTTTGCTTCGGAGCCCGACGGCTTCAACCTGAACGATGACATCCGCATTCAGTTTCCGCCCGATGCGCAGCTGGTGGCCACCACGCTCGGCGCGCTGCCGGGCCCCATTGGCAAGCAGGCCGTGGAGCAGGCCACCAACCTCATGAACCGCGCCGCCGAGGCCGCCGCGCCCGCCGCCAAGGACATCTTCCTCAATGCCTTGCAAAATCTCTCGCTCAGCGATGCGCTCTCGCTTGTGACCAGCGGCAGCAAGGACGCCGCCACCCAGCTGCTGCGCAAAAATTCGGAGGCGGCCCTCAACACCGCCCTGCGCCCGAGCATCGTGCAGAGCCTGGACCAGGTGGGCGCCAACGCGGCCTACGCCAAGCTCATCGAGCGCTACAACAAGATTCCGCTCATGACGCCCGCCAGCACCAACCTCACCGACTATGTGACCAAGGAAACCGTGGACGGCCTCTTCATCCTGCTGGCCCAGCAGGAAGCCAAAATCCGCCAGAACCCGGCCGCGCAGTCTACGGCGCTGCTCAAGCGGGTGTTTGGCGCAAAATAATTTTCAGTGGCGCAGCCTGGTCCTTACCTGGTTGAGGTGAAGGCGCTAGCCGTCGGTAATAGTCCAGCCCCGGTCGCCTCGCGACCGGGGCTTTTCGTTGGGACAATTGGTCGGGTTAAACCGCAGGGGTAGTTTTATATCCAATGCCGTACTAATTACCTAATCTGTTGTCTTCATGAAGATTACATACATGCTAGCGCTGAGCTTAGGGCTGCTCGCCGGCTGCCACAAGGACGAGGGCCAGGCGCCCGCCCCCATCACCCCCTTGCATCTCACCTTCGGGTCGGGGGCGCTGACGCTTAACCCCTCGGGCTACGCGCCGCTAACCGCGCGGCTCGCCCTCAACTCGCCGCAGAGTGGGCGGCTGCGGCTGGTGGTGCACGGCCGCCACGGCACGGCGTCGGACCTCACGCAGCAGTTCAATGACGAAGGTACGGCGCACGATATCCCCATTATGGGCCTGTACGCCAACTATGCCAACAGCGTGACGGTGGCGCTGGTGAATCCGACCGGACAGGTGCTGGCCGATACGACCCTCACCATTCAAACGGGCGCCCTACCCCCCAATATGCCAACCGACCTCGTGACGAATGAGGCAACGGGCGCGGCCCTGGGCGGCGATTTTACGCTGGTGAGCAACTTCAGCGCCACCAGCCCGCAGATGCCGCTCATCGTGGACAACTACGGCGATATTCGCTGGCTGCTCGACTACCGCACCCTGGCCGAACTGGGGCAGCTCTCGTACGACTGCGGCATCAGCCGGCTGCAAAATGGCAACTATTGCTTTGGGGATAAGACGACCAGCACGCTGTTTGAGGTGGACGTGTACGGTACTATCATTAACCGCTGGAGCCTGCCGGGCTACACGTTTCACCACGAAATGTACGAGAAGCCCGACGGCAACTTCCTGGTGACGGTGAACAAGAATGGCAGCATCCACCCCGACGGCACGGCCACCGACGAGGACTACGTGGTGGAGATTGACCGCCACGCCAACCGCGTGCTCACCGAGTGGGACCTCAAGCAGAGCCTCAACGAAAACCGCCACGCCCTGGAGCCCGACCCCCTCGACTGGGTGCACGCCAACGCGGTGCTCTACGACCCCTCCGACAACACCATCATCGTGTCGGGCCGCTACCAGGGGGTAGTGAAGCTCACCTACGACAACCACGTGAAGTGGGTGCTGGCCCCGCACCGCGGCTGGGCCCCCAACCACCAGGGCCAGGACCTGAGCCAGCTGCTGTTCACGCCGCTCGATGCCAGCGGCCGGGCCATTGCCGATACGGCCGTGGTCAATGGCTCGGCCAACCACGCCGACTTCGAATGGAACTGGTACCAGCACTCCATCCAGCTGATGCCCAACGGCGACCTGCTGCTCTTTGATAACGGCACCAACCGCAACTTTATCCACGGGGCGCCCACCCACTACAGCCGCGCCGTCGAATATCGGCTTGACCCCAGCGCCCACACGGTGCAGCAAATCTGGACCTACGGCGAGGAGCGCGGCGACGACACGTACTCAGCCATCGTGTCGCGGGTGCAGTACCTGCCGGCCGTCAACCACATTATGTTTTGCCCCGGCTACCAGGTACCCAATACCACCGGCCAGGGCGGCAAAATCATTGAGGTAGATTACACCACCAAGAAGGTGCTGTTTGAGATGCAGGTGAGCCCGGCCAACGGCTTTGCCTTCCACCGGGCGCAGCGCGAAAGCATTTACCCATAAAGTAATGACTAGGGACTAATGACTAATGTCGTTCTAGCCGTAGAACGACATTAGTCATTAGTCCCTAGTCATTTGTCATTAAAAGTCACTGTCGTAGTCGTCGCCGCGGCCCCGGCCGCGCGAGCTGCTGCCAAAGGAGTCATCGTCGTCGGCATCAAGGTCATCATCGTCCTCAAGGGGAGCAAGGCCACTGCTGCCGTCGGGGTCTTCGGCGGCTTCGGCGGTCGTAAATTCATCCTCCGTCATGGAGGCCAGGTCCAGCGCCTCGTCGTGCGAGGAGCCGGTATCGCGCCACATCAGGTAATCGGCGTACTTGGCCGATAGCTGGTCCTCGCTGGAACCCTTGGTTTTAGCACC
>CAZZWL010000274.1:0-2847 GCA_964657755.1 uncultured Rhodanobacter sp. | reverse complement strand
GGCCGTGCTGCAACCCAGCCTGCGGCGGGGCGACATCCTCACGGCCCGCGTCGAAACCGGCGACGTGGACGCCACGCTCACCGCCGCCGGCACCGTTATTCCGGCGCGGGAAGTGGTCATTACCAGCCCCATCCCGAGCACGGTGCAGCGGGTAGCGCTGGCGGTGGGCGCGCGGGTGCGGCCGGGCCAGCTCATTCTGGAGCTGGACAAAGACCTGGCCGCCTCGGCCCTGGCCAAGCTCGACGATGAGCAGCTGCGCAACCAGAACAAGAACTCGCAACTACAGCTCACATTGGCCGGCCGCCTCACCGACCTGGCGGCCCAGCAGCAAAGCCAGGACCTGAAAGTGAATAGCCTGGAATCGGCGCTGCGCGATGAGCAGCGCCTGCTGACCATCGGGGGCGGCACCGCCGAGGCCGTGCGCCAGGCCGAGCTGAACCTGCGCACCGCCCGCCTCGAAGCCCAGCGCCTGCGCCAGCAGCTGGCCAACCAGCGCCAAACCAGCTCCGCCGACCGCCGCGAGCTGGGCTACACGGTATCGATGCAGCAGCGCAGCATAGCTGAGCAGGCCGCCAAGCTGCGCCAGGCCGACATCAGCAGCCAACTGCCGGGCGTGCTGACCTGGGTCAATGACAACCTGGGGGCCACCGTGCAGGCCGGCGATGCCCTGGCCCGCGTGGCCGACCTCAGCCGCTACCGCGTGCGCGCCACCCTGGCCGATAGTTACGCCGACCAGCTGCACCCCGGCGATGCCGTGCTGGTGCGCCTGGGCCCCGGCACCGACCTGCGCGGCGCCGTGGCCAGCATCAGCCCGGCCGTGGACAAGGGGGTAGTGACCTTCTACGCCACCCTCGAAAACGACCACCACCCGGCCCTGCGCGCCAACCTGCGCGCCGACGTGTTCGTGATAACCCGCGCCCACCGCGGCGTGCTACGCCTCCATAACGGCCCTTTTTACCAGGGCGGCCAGGAGCAGCCAGTGTTCGTGCTGGCGGGGGGTAGGGCCGTGCGGCGGGTAGGGCACTTTGGCGACAGCAACACCGACTACGTGCAGGTGCTCAGCGGCTTGGCGAAGGGCGAGGAAGTGATTGTGTCGGATACGAAAGCTTTTGTGGACACGCCGGAACTGCGGGTGGAGTGAGGTTTTTGTCGCCCTCCACGGCGGACCTCACCCCCCGACCCCCTCTCCTTAGGGAGAGGGGGAGCCTGACGATTATTCGCTTAAAAAAACTATGAGTCGTGCGTTCTCTTATCAAGATTTTCTTTTATAACCCCGCAGACCGAAAACCGTCAGGCTCCCCCTCTCCCGAAGGGGAGGGGGCCGGGGGGTGGGGTAGGGCGTTAGGGCTACTCCTACTTTTCCTGCTGGCAAAGCAAGCCCCCGCCCAAACCCTCACCCTCCCCACCCTCATCCAGCAAACCCTCGCCACCGCCGCGCCCGGCCTGCAGGCCCGCGCCGCCCGCGAGGGCGGCTACTGGGCCTACCGCGCCTACCAGGCCAGCTACCGGCCGCAGCTGGCGCTGCAAGGGGTGGTGCCGAGCTTCAACCGGGCCATTATTCCGGTGGTGCAGCCCGATGGCACCACGGCTTTTCAGTCGGTGCGCTACAACAACTCGCTGCTGGCGTTGAATTTGACCCAGAACATCGGCCTCACCGGCGGGCAGGTGGTGGTGGGCTCGCAGGTGCAGCGGTTCGATGATTTTATTCGGACCGAGAAACGCTATAACAACCAGCCCTTTACCCTGGGCCTGAGCCAGCCGCTGGGCTACTTCAACGCCCTGAAGTGGGACCGCCGCATCGCACCGCTGCTGTACCAGGAAAGCCAGCGCCAGTACCTGGAAGACCGCGAGGCCATCGCCCAGCGCGTCACGGAGCTGTATTTCGACGTGCTCTTGCAGCAGGTAAATGCCGCCGTGGCGGGCCAAAACGCCCAGGCCACCGCCGAGCTGCTGCGCGTGGGCCGCGAGAAATATGCCCTGGGCCGCCTCTCGCAGAGCGACTTGCTCCAGCTCGAATTGAACCTGCTGAACGCCCAGCAGGCCCAGGCCCAGGCGCTGCTCGACGCCGAAACCGCCACCGTGAGCCTGCGCACCTACTGCGCCCTCCCTACCCCCCCTGCCGCCGCCGAAGCCGCGCCGCTGGCCGTGCCGCCCCCCGCGCCCACCCCAGCCGTGTTGCCCGCCGAGGCGCTGGCCCAGGCCCAGCAGCACCGGGTGGCGGTGCTGGCCCTGGCCCGCCGCCAGCTGCAAGCGGCCCGCGACGTGGCCCAGGCCCGCGGCACCACCGGCCTGCTGGCCACCCTCACCGCCAACCTCGGCTACGTGAACCAGGCGCCGTATCTGGTTGACAGCTACCAATCTTTGCAGAATCAGCAGCAGGTGGCGCTGGCGTTTTCGCTGCCGCTCGTGGACTGGGGCCGGCGCCGCGCCACCATCCGCACCGCCGAGCTGGCCCGCGACCAGACCCAGGCCGCCGTGAGCCAGGACCAGCGCAGCTTCGAGCAAACCGTGCTCACGCAGGCCGCCCAGGTGCCCGCCCTGGCCAGCCAAACCCGCCTGGCCGCCCGCGCCGACACGCTGGCCCAACGCCGCTACGCCATCACCCGCGCCACCTACGAGGCCGGCCGCCTCAGCCTCACCGACCTCACGCTGGCCTCGGCCGCCAAGGACCTGGCCCGGCGCGGCTACATCCTGGCCCTGCGGGCGGGCTGGGTGGGCTATTATCGGCTGCGCGGGCTCACGTTATTTGACTTCGAAACCCAGCAAGCCCTGGAGTAGGGTGCGGGGCTTGCCCCCGCCCGGCGTCCGGTTATTATTTCCTTCATCATGCAAGCGGCCCCTGCGGCC
>CAZZWL010000273.1:0-2978 GCA_964657755.1 uncultured Rhodanobacter sp. | reverse complement strand
CCTCACGTGGTGGGGCCCGCTGCGGCCATTTGAGGCGCTGGCGCCGGCCCAGCGCGAGCGCCTGCTCCAGAGCTGGGCCGGCTCGCGACTGGCGCCGCTGCGCAAGGGCTTTCACGCGCTGCGCAAGCTGTGCACCTTCCTCTATTATGGCGATGCGCCGTCCAGCGGGCCCAACCCGGCCTGGGCGGCGCTGGGCTACCCCGGCCCTACCCCCCCCTCCGACGGCGAAGCGCCCGGCATCATCGAGCGTCCGCTCACGCCCCTGGCGCCGCTAGTTGACACCACGTATAGCTGTGACGTGCTGGTAATTGGCTCGGGCGCGGGCGGCGGCGTGGTGGCCGGCGAGCTGGCCCAAGCCGGCCACCACGTGCTGGTGCTGGAAGCCGGCCCCTACCTGCACGGCGCCGACTTTACCCAGCGCGAGGTGGACATGATGGGCCGCCTCTACGACGCGCGCGGCGCCCTCAGCACCCGCGATGGCAGCATTGGCATCCTGGCCGGGGCCTGCCTGGGCGGCGGCACCACCGTGAACTGGGCCGGCGCGTTTCGCACCCCCGACTACGTACTGGAGGAATGGGCCCGCGAACACGACGCGCCGCAGTTCATGAGCCCTGAGTTTACAAAAAGCCTCGACGCCGTGGCCCTGGCCCTGGGCGTGAACACCGCCTACCCCCGCCACAACGGCCAAAACCTGGCCCTGCGCGACGGCTCGGCCCGCCTGCGCCAGGAAACGCGCCTCATCCCGCGCAATGAGCGGGGGCTGACCGACTCCGACCTGCACTTCCAGGGCCTGGGCTATTCCTCGCTGGGCGACTCCCACGGCATCAAGCAGGGCACCCTGAACACCTACCTGCGCACGGCCGCCGACCACGGTGCGCGCCTGCTGCCCAATACGCGGGTCGAGCGCGTGACCATCGTGGGCGGCCGGGCCACCGGGGCCGAGGCCGTGCACACCACCCCCGAGGGCCGCCAGGTGCGCATAACCGTGCGCACCGAGCGGGTGGTGGTGGCGGGCGGGGCCATCCAGACGCCGGCTTTGCTGCTGCGCTCGGGGCTGCGGCACCCGCACCTGGGCCGCCACCTGCACCTGCACCCCACCGTGCCGGTGGCCGCGCACTACCCCTGGCCCATGCATGCGTGGCACGGCCCCAGCATGAGCGTGGTGAACGACACCTTCACCCGGCTCGGGGGCACCAACTTCGGCGCCAAGCTCGAAACGCCGCCCACCCACCCCGGCCTGCTGGCGATGGTGCTGCCCTGGCGCTCGGGCGCGCAGCACCGCCAGCTGCTGCAGGCCGCCGACCACCTGGGCTCGTTCATCGTGCTCACCCGCGACCGCGACGGGGGTAGGGTGCGCACTGATAAACAGGGCGCGCCGCTCATTGACTATCAGCTATCTGGCTTTGATAAAAAGAACCTGCTCACCGGCATTCGGGCGGCCGTTGATATTCACGTGGCGGCGGGCGCGCACACGGTGTTTTTGCCCCACGGCACGCTGCCCATCCTGCGCGCCCACGAGGGAGTAGTGCAAAACCCCGCGCTGCTGGCGGCCCTGCCGCGCCTGCCCTGGCAGCCCAACCGCTACGGCCTCTACAGCGCCCACCAAATGAGCACCTGCCGCCTCGGGGGCCAGGCCCGCACCCACCCGCTGCGCCCCAGCGGCGAAACCGTGGAGGTGCGGGGCCTCTACGTGGCCGATGGCTCGGCCTTTCCGGCGTGCAGCGGCGTCAACCCCATGCTCACCATCATGGCCCTGGCCCACTACACGGCGCAGGGCCTGAAGTAGGGGGGTAGGGCTGGTAAAGCTCAGGTACTCAAAGCCCTTGGGTCTAACAATCTGCACCCGGCAACCAGCAGCGACTACAAACCTGGGAAAGCAACAAATCAAAAAGTAAAAAAATAGCCTTTATAGTGCAATTATTAATTTTTTTAATAGCAAGCTAATAAGCTAATTAGTCATAATCTTTCCCAGTATATTTGCTACTTATTCGCCTATGTGATTTTCCTTTATGTCCATTATTTATACTAATTCTACTGCCACTTCCACAGCTTTACCCGACGATGAAAAAGACTGGCGCACCCACGCGGAAACCCAACTAACGGAGCTGCGGCAAGCCCTGGCCCACGCCCAGGCCCAGGTCGAGTTTCAGAGCAATCGCTTCCTGGCGCTGCTCGACCGCCTGCCCGGCGGCCCCAAAAAAAACGGCGCGGGCGAGGCGCCCGCCCGCGGCCCGGCCACCACTGGCCAAACGCTGCTGGCCGCCGGCTCGCAGGAGCTGCTGCTGACCCAGCTGCTGGCCCAAAACCCCAACCCCGTGCTGCGCCTCACCGCCACCGGTGAGCTGCGCTACGCCAACCGGGCGGCCCAGGCCCTGGGACCCGTGCTACCCCAGGCCGTGCAGCCCAACGGCTACCTGCTGCCGCTGGTGCGCACCGCCCTGCGCTGCGGCACTACGCTGCAACAAGAGCTATTTCTGGCCGATAACTGGTATTCGGTGCACGTGGTGCCGGTGCCCGGCGATACCTGCGCCACCCTCTACCTCACCGATAGCAACGCCCTGCACACCACCGAGCAGCAGCTGGCCGAGCAGCGCGAGTTTTACGAAACCATTCTCAACGAGCTGGCCGTGGAGGTGGTCGTGTTTGACCCCGCACACCGCTTCTGCTTCGCGAATACCTTGGCCATTCCGCACGCGGGCATGCGCGAATGGGCGCTTGGCAAGACCAATACCGAGTATTGCGGCCACCGCCAGCTGCCCGCCGCCGTGGCGGAGGAGCGCCAGCAGCACTTTGCGGCAGCCGCCCAGCAGCGAACCGCCGTGCAGTGGGAGGAAAGCCTCGCCACCAGCACCGGCCCGCAGCGCTGGCAGCGGGTGTTTCGGCCGGTATACGGCCCCGACGGGACTCTGCGCCTGATGGTGGGCACGGGCAGCGACATCACCAAGCGCCACCGGGCCGAGCAGCGGCTGGCCGAGCAG
>CAZZWL010000272.1:0-3003 GCA_964657755.1 uncultured Rhodanobacter sp. | reverse complement strand
AGGAAAGATTGCCGCGCTCCACTTCGTTGCGCTCGCAATGACAGACGATTTTTACTTCCGGCTATTATGCGTCAACTTCTTCGCTTCCTACCCCTTCCCGCGCTATTGCTGAGCCTGGCGGCGCGGGCCCAGGCGCCTATTGTGCTCACGCCCCAGCCACTGGGGGCCGACCCCAGCCGGGCGGCCGCGGCGGCGCGGGCCCCTACCCCCCCCGCGGCGGCCCAACGCACGGCGGCGCTGGCGCTGCCCTTTTTTGAGGATTTTACCCTGCCGCGCGATGGCCAGCCCAGCCCGCTGCGCTGGCAGGGCGCCGCGCCCGACTACCCCGATGGCGGTGGCCTGACGCAGCACTACGGCGGCGGCGGCGCCTACGTGAGCAACCGCCTGGCCGTGAACCCCCTCACGCGCGGCACGGCCACGCTCGACGGCCTGCGGGGCAATGGCCTGCCGTATAACGCGGCCTCGGCCTCCTCGTACAGCGGCACCGACACGCTTACTTCGCAGCCGATTGACTTGAGCGGATTATCGACTGCCAACCAGGTGTACCTGAGCTACGCCTGGCAGGCGGGCACGCTGGCGGGCGCGCCGGTGGCCAACGGTAGCGGCTCGCCGGTGTACCTCACGCTGGAGTTTCTGGATAACGTGGGGCGCTGGAACAGCATCTGGACCTACAACGGGGCGAATAAGGTCACCAATTTTCGGCAGCAGATTTTTCCGCTCAACCAGGCCAGCTACTTCCACGGCGGGTTCCGGTTTCGGTTTCGGGCGGCGGGCAACCAGTCGTCGAGCCGCGACGCGTTTGGGGTAGACTACATCTACCTGAACCGCAACCGCGCAGCCAATGATACTATCTTTCAGGACATTGCCACCAGCCGGGGGCTCAGCAGCCCCTTGCAGAGCTACACGGCCATGCCCGCCTGGCAGTACGCGGTGGCCGGCGCCAGCGCCCTCAACCCGGCCCTGAGCACCACCGTCAACAACCTGCTGCCCAGCGGCAACCCTACCCCCATCAACTGGCTGGGCACGGTGCGCGAGCTGACTAATGGCGGCTTTGCGGCGGCTACCTGGGTGGCCGGCAACCAGCCGCTGCTGGCCGGGGCGCGGCAGGTGGTTATTGCGGGCAATGCGGGCTCGGCGCCGCTGGCGGCGGCCACTACCCCCAGCCGCTACCGCTACACCCTGGCCCTGACCACCAACGAAACCAACCCGCTGACGCTGCCCAACGACAGCACCTACCGCGACCTGGAGCTGGCCGATTATTATGCCTTCGACGACGGCACGGCCGAGTCTTTTCTGTCGATACCGGCCCAGAGCACGGGGCCGTTCAGCTACTACGCCTACCCCATCGTGGCAGCCAAAAGCGACCAGGTGCGGGCCATTCGGCTGGCGCCGGTGTTCAATAATATTCCGCTGGCCCAGGGCGGCGAAAACTTCCTGAACCGCTCGGTAACGGTAGCCGTGTGGGCCGATAACAATGGCCAGCCCGCCGCCACGCCGCTGGCTACCAAGGCCCTGGTGCTCACCAACCCGCTGCCCAGCGGGCAAGTGTTCTACGACATCGCGTTTGATGCGCCGGTGGCCGTGTCGGGGCGCTTCTACATCGGCTTTGGGCAGGCGTCGGGCGGGCAGTTTCTGCCCTACGGCTACGACCTAAACAACGCTACCACGGCCCCTACCCTCTTCTACAACACCCAGAACACCTGGTCGAAACCCACGCTCTCTATCCCTGGCACCATCATGATGCGGGCCGTGATGACGAATAACGTGCCGCTGGCCACCCAGGCCCAGCAGGCCGCCAATGCCCAGTTTGGCCTTTACCCCAACCCCGCGCCCACCGGCACCGTGGTGGCGGTGAGCGGGCCGGCCTTCCGGCGCGCGGCCGTGCTCGACGTGCTGGGCCGCCCGGTGTGGCAGCAGCCCGCCGCCGAGGCCGGGCAGCCTACCCTGCACCTGCCGGCCGGGCTGCCCGGCGGCGTGTACCTGGTGCAGCTCACGCTGGCCGATGGCACGGTGACCACCCGCCGGCTGGTGGTAGAGTAAATTCGCGGTTGATGGTAGTCATCAAATCCCAACGCAAAGCCGAGGTCGATGCGGCCCAACGCGCCTTCTGGTGGAGCCTCACGCCCCAGCAGCGCCTGGCCGCCGCCGCCCGCCTAATGGCCGAAGCCCGGCAGGTATACGCCTCGAACCCCGCCAACCCCCCGCGCCCGCATGGAGAGCGAATACTTAAATCTGCTACGCCTGTTCCACGCCGAGCGCGTTGAGTACGTGGTGGTTGGCGGCTATGCGGTTATCGCGCATGGCTTTCCGCGCACAACCGGCGGCCCTAATATTCTGGTGCGACCCACACCGGAGAATGCGCGGCGAGTCGTGCAGGCGCTCACAACATACGGTTTTACGCAGGGCGAGTTTGAGGAAGTTGATTTTCTGACTGTGCCTAATTTTATCTCGTTCAGCCGCCAGGATTTATGGATTGACTTGCTGACTCAGGTGAAGGAAGTCACCTTTGCCGAATGTGCGGCCAATGCCTTGGTTACCGAGACTGCCGGCGTGCCGATACGCTACATCAACCTGGCGGCTTTGCGTAAAACGAAAGCCGCCACCAACCGACCACAGGACCTGCAGGATTTAGAAAATCTGCCGCCTGCCTAGTTTATTTTTCCTACCCCCCATGCCCGACATCACTGCCCCCGAACTGCACCAGCGCCAGCAAGCCGGCGAAACCCCGACTATCCTTGACGTGCGCGAGCCCTGGGAATTTGAAGAAAGCCGCATCAGCGGTAGCCAGAATATCCCGCTCGGCTCGCTGCCCCAGGCCCTCGACGACCTCGAAGAGCTCAAGGACCAAGAAGTTATCGTGCACTGCAAAAGCGGGGCGCGCTCCTCGGCCGCCAAAGCCTTCCTGACCCAGCAGGGCTTCACCAACGTGCGCAATCTGGAAGGCGGCATTATGGCCTACCAGGCGCAGTAGCGCGAACTTTCCAGTTCGCGCGCGAGCGCAGC
>CAZZWL010000271.1:0-3043 GCA_964657755.1 uncultured Rhodanobacter sp. | reverse complement strand
GCCGACGTGAAGCTGACCGACGGCCGCAAAAAGGACATCGTGCTGCTCGTGACCAAGGAGCACCACTGCCTGAGCGAGCTGCTGGTGCGCCACGCTTTTGGCGAGCTCAATGCCACCATCCGGGCCGTGATTAGCAACCACGAGGTGCTGGGCGAGCTGACGCGCAAGTTTGACATTCCCTTCCACTACCTGCCGCACGAGGGCCGCAGCCGCGCCGCGCACGAGGCCGAGGTGCTGGCGCTGCTGGCCAGCTACGCGCCCGACCTGGTGGTGCTGGCCAAGTACATGCGCATTTTGTCGCCCGAGTTTGTGGCGCCCTATGCCAACCGGCTCATCAATATTCACCACTCGTTTTTGCCGGCTTTCGTGGGGGCCAGCCCGTATGCGCAGGCGTTTGAGCGGGGCGTGAAGATAATTGGGGCCACGGCGCACTTCGTGAACGAGCAGCTCGACCAGGGGCCCATTATCGCCCAAAGCGTGATGCCGATTGACCACACCCGCAGCGCCCGCGAAATGGCCCAGGCCGGGCGCGACGTGGAGAAGCTGGTGCTGGCCCGCGCCCTGCAGCTAGTGCTGGAAGAGCAGGTGTTCGTGCACGGCAACAAGACCATAATCTTCGACTAACGAAAGGGGGGGTAGGGCTGGCCAGCCGCGCAAAAAGCAGCGCCTTTCAGCTGCCTGGCGTGCCACCCGGCGGCCCATCTTCCCGTATTGGCGGGCAGTATGACGTCTCCTACCCCCGCCGCTCGCCCCAACTTCACGCAAGGCCCCATTCTGCAATCGCTGCTGCGGCTGGCGTGGCCCATTGTGTTCGGCAACGTGCTGCAAACCGGCTACCAGCTGGTCGATGCCTTTTGGGTGGGCAAGCTGGGGGCCCGGGCGGTGGCGGCGGTGGCGGTGAGCTTTCCGGTCAACTTTCTGCTCATTGCCATCGGCTCGGGGTTTTCGGTGGCGGGCTCGGTGCTGGTGGCCCAAAACTTTGGGGCGCGGCACCCCAGGATGGTCAACCACGTGGCGGCCCAGGCCCTGGTGCTCGCCACCGGGCTGGCGCTGCTGCTCACGGTGGGCGCGCACTGGGCCTCGCCCCACATTCTGCACCTGATGGGCGCCGGCCCCGACATCTTTGAGCAAGCCAACCAGTTTCAGCGGGTGCTGTTTCTGGGGCTCACGTTCAACTTCGGCTTCCTCATGTTTCAGGCTCTCATGCGGGGGATAGGCGAGGTCAAGATTCCGCTCTACATCAACCTGGCCACGCTGGCGCTCAACTTCGGGCTCGACCCGTTCTTTATCTACGGCTGGGGGCCGGTGCCGCAGCTGGGCGTGGCGGGCACGGCCGTGGCCACCCTCTGCACGCAGGTGCTGAGCGTGGTGGCCGGGCTGGTGGTGCTGCTGCGGGGGCGCGCGGGCATTCAGCTCAGCTACCGGGGCTACCGGCCCGACTGGGCGCTGATGGGCCGCATCTTCCGGCTGGGCGCGCCCTCGTCGGTCGACTTGTCGGCGCGGGCGCTGGGGCTGTCGGTGCTCACCACGCTGGCCGCCGGCTTCGGCACCACCGTGCTAGCCACCTACGGCATTGGCTCGCGCATTATCGCGCTGGCCATTATTCCGGCGCTGGGCATCTCGCTGGCCTGCTCCACGCTGGTGGCCCAGAACGTGGGCGCCCGCAATTTTCCGCGCGCCCTGCGCACGGCCAACTACGCGCTGGGCGTCAGCTTCGCCACGCTGCTGGTGCTGGGCGGCCTCATTTGGCTGGCAGCCCGGCCGCTGGTGGGCTTTTTTCTCAAGGGCGACGCCGTGGTGAGCGAGCAGGCCGTGGAGTTTGTGCGCATCGCGGCGCTCAGCCTGTGCTTCACGGGCGTGCAGCAAACGGTGTCGGGCGCGTTTAGGGGGGTAGGCAACACGCTCTCGGCCATGGTACTCACCATCACGGGCATCTGGGTGTTTCAGTTTCCGGCGGCCTGGTACTTGTCGCACCACACGGCGCTCGGCTTCCGGGGCATCTGGTGGTCGTTTGTGGTGGCCAACGTGGGCATCTCGCTCATCGCGGGCCTCTGGTTCTGGCGCGGCAACTGGCACGGCCAGGACCTGGCCGACCCGCTGGGGCCGCAGGTGGCCGCCGCCATGCCCCAGGAGGAGAAGGGGGGGTAGGGCGGCCCCGGCCCCACCAGGGCCGCCCCGACTACCAAAAAGCCCCGCCCCGCCGGCGGCGAAGCGGGGCTTGCTGAACGGCCGGCCACCTACTGCACCAGGCGCGTGAGCACGTCGGTGTAGGGCTGCTGGTCGGTGTCGCCGCCCACGGCGGCCACCTTGCAGTACACGCGGTCGGCGGTTTTGCACTGGTTGAGTAGGGCGTCGCCGTCGCGCACTACCACCGTGTACCACTCCATGTCGGGCTGGGTGGCGTCGAGGGTGTAGAGGTACTTCAGGGCCACGGCGTGGGGCGGGCGCTTGGCCTTGGCGCACAAGGTGCCGGGCTGGGGGCCGTCCACGAGCTGAAACTTGGTGGGCGCCTCCAGGGTGGTGTGGCGCTCGCGCTCCTTGCTCAGGGCCAGGCCCGAGGAGAGCAACGCCGCCTCGTCGTCGGGGTAGAGGCCGTTGGCCAGGGTG
Organism: uncultured Rhodanobacter sp.; assembly: GCA_964657755.1. GTDB lineage: Bacteria > Bacteroidota > Bacteroidia > Cytophagales > Hymenobacteraceae > Hymenobacter. The sequence continues at coordinate 436 of CAZZWL010000271.1, read as the reverse complement.
GCCACGGCGGCCAGGGCCTGGTTGAGAGTGGTGCGCAGCTGGGCCAGCTCGGCGGTTTGGGTGGGGGTAGCGTGCAGGATGGCTACCGCCGCCTGGTAGGGCGCCAGGGCCGCCTGCAAGTCGTCGGTCTGGGGCTTGGCGTCGGGGTAGCGGGGGTTGCCCACGATGTTGGTGAGGCAATTTTGGGCCAGTGGCCCCACGTCCATCTTGGCTACGCTGGCATAGTTGGTAATCAGTTTTCGCATGGGTAATGAGGTAAAAGGGTAAGAAGTGAAGAAAGCGGGCGGGCCGCACCAGCCGCCACTGCCCGTCGCCTCGGGCACCGGCCAGAGCACGCGGTTGGCCGGCGGCAGCGCGTTGCACGCCCGTAACGCCGGCTTGTAGACGGGTAACAGCGTCTTGCACGTTTGCAACGGCGTTTTGCAGACGTGCAACG
>CAZZWL010000270.1:0-3171 GCA_964657755.1 uncultured Rhodanobacter sp. | reverse complement strand
AACCAGCGGGGCTTTTTGGTGAAATCTAAAAGGCTACTGCCGGTCCTGCAAGTAGGGCGCGAGCACCTCGTAGGCTTTCTTGGCGCGGGCCTCGTCGTGGACTTGAGCGGCGGCCTGGTACACGCTCTGCAGGGTGAGCAGGTAGCCGCGCTGTGAGTCGTCGAAGAGGGCGCCGTCGTGGGTCTGGTAGTAGCTCAGGATGTTGATGCTGCGGGTCGTGAGCTTGTCCAGGATGGCGTTGGCCTTGTCCTTTTCGCCCACGGCATAGAGCACCGGCACCAGCTGCGGCGTGTAGTAGTCGAAGGGTACCGCGCTGTCGGGCATCACGGCCAGGCACTTATTGGCTACTTCCTTGGCCTTGGCTAGGTCGCCGGCGGCCACGTAGGCATTGGCTAGGCGGGCAAATTTATCGCGGTAGTTGGCCGGGAAGCGCAGGTTATTCTCGTCGTAAAACACGCTGGCGTTGTCGAGGCCGCGGTACTGGAACTTGTGCATCAGGTCGTCGTAGCAGATGGATTTCTCCACGTAGCCTTCGTCGGCGCGCTTGTCGTAGGCGGGGTCGCGCAGCGGCAGCAGGCGGTAGGCCATGCCTTCGAGCTGGAAGTAGGGCTGCAGGTTCATGTAGTCCGACGGGGCCACCGTGGAACTGAAGTAGATGGGCCGCTTCCAGTTGTTGGTGGCAATCATGTCCAGAATCACCAGGTTCTTCTTCTCGATAGCCCGCTTGCCCATACTCCACTCCAGGCGGCTCACGAGCTGGTTTTGGCGGTCTTTCGGGATGATACCCAGCGCTTTCACCGCCGTCGTGTCCACGTTCAGGTAGAACTTGGGGGTAGGGAAGGTCATGGTCGAATAGTTGCCGTCGGTGTACTTCAGCAGCGGGCTACCCTGCCCCACCAGGCTGATGAACTGCTTGAGGTCGAGGCTATCCACGGCCGGGTTGGGCGAGAAGGGCAGCATGTCGTTGTTGCCCTGCGCGTAGGTCGCGTCGCTCATCGCGATGGGCACGCCCTGCGAGAGGTAGGCGCGGCGCTTCATCTGCTGGATGTACCAGTCAGTGTTCAGGTAGCTAAGCACGGCCACGCGCACGTCGGTGCGCACGCCCTCTACTTCCTGAATATACCAGAGCGGGAAGGTGTCGTTGTCGCCGTTGGTGAACAGAATAGCGTTGGGCGCGCAGCTGTTGAGCAGGTTGCGGGCCGAGTCTACCGAGTTGTAGCGGCCCGAGCGGTTGTGGTCGTCCCAGCCCTGCGCCAGCAGGATGGTCGGCGAAATCAGGCCCAGCAAGATGGCCACCGCAGCGCGGGCATTTTCGGCCTTGAGCGCCGAGGCCAGCACCTGGCCCAGCCCAATCACGCCCAGCCCAATCCAGATGGCAAACGCGAACGTGGCGCCGCAGAAGGTGTAGTCGCGCTCGCGCGGCTCCAGCGGCGGCTGGTTGAGGTACACCACAATGGCGATGCCCGTGAACAAGAACAGTAGGCCCACGATGAGCGCGTCGTGCCCGCGCCGCCGCACCTGCACAAACAAGCCGATGAGGCCCAGAATGAGCGGAATGGCGTAGAAATTATTGTGCGCAAAGCTGCCGCCCACGCGGTCGGGTAGCGTGCCCTTGGGTGGGCTGAAGGGTGTGATTACGCCCGCCTGCTGCACGTCCGAATCGCGCCCGATGTAGTTCCAGCCGAAATAACGCCAGAACATGTGCCCAATCTGGTACCGGAACAGGAAGCCCAGGTTCTGGCCCATCGTAGGCTTCACGCCCTCCTGCAAGTCGGGCACCCACTTCTTATACTCTTGAATGTGAGCTGGTTCGTAGCTGTAGATGCGGGGTAGCAGCATCTTGTCCGCGTCGTTGTAGCCGGGCTCCTGGGCGCGGGGCAGGATTTCGACGTAGCGGCCGCCGGCGCGCTTGTAGCGCGGGGCGCCTTCCTCGTAGTGGTCGGGCTGGGCATTGAACTGCGGGCCGTAGAGCAGCGGCCGCGAGCCGTACTGCTCGCGCTTGAGGTAGCTCACGAAGCTGAGCACATCCTCGGGGTCGTTCTCGTTGATGGTGGGGTGAAACGACGAGCGGATGGGCACAATCAGGTAAGTCGAATACCCGATGAGGATGAACGTAAAGCACAGCATGGCCGTGTTCAGCAGCTGGCTGCGGCGCTGGTACGAGAGCCGGAAGCCGAACCAAATGAGGCCCACGAATACCAGCAGGAAGATAACCAGGCCCGAATCGAAGGGTAGGCCCAGCGTGTTTACGAAGAATACTTCGAAGCCGCCCGCCAGGGTAGGCAGCCCCGGAATGATGCCCACCAGCACCGAGCCCACGATAACCAAACTGACCGCCAGCGTGATAATGCCGCCTACCACCGTCGGGTTGGCCGCGCGGCGGTAGTAGTAAATAAAGGCCAGCGCCGGTAGGGCCAGCAAATTCAGCAAGTGCACCCCGATGCTGAGGCCAATGACGTAGGCAATGAGGATGAGCCACTTATCGGAGTCGGCGTCGCGGGCGTGCTCTTCCCACTTCATCATTATCCAGACCACGGCCGCCGTGCACAGCGACGACATGGCGTACACCTCGCCCTCTTCGGCATTGAACCAGAACGAGTCGGAGAACGCGAACGAGAGTGCGCCCACTACCCCCGCGCCCAGGATGAGCAGCGTTTGGTAGCCAGTCGGCTCGGGCGTTTCGGTTTCAAACTCGCTGCGCGCCACCAACAGCTTGCGCCCCATGCGGGTAATAATCCAGAACAGAAACAGCACCGTAAACGAGCTGCTGAGGCCCGAAAGGGCATTTACCAGCACCGGTACCTTGGTGACGTCGCCAAAACTGAGCAGCGACATCAGCCGGCCCAGAATCAGGAACGTGGGGGCGCCCGGTGGGTGCGGCACCAGCAGCTTGTAGGAGCAGGCAATGAACTCGCCGCAGTCCCAGAACGAAGCCGTGGGCTCCAGCGTGAGCATAAAAACGACGGTAGCGATGGCAAACACCACCCAGCCGACCAGGTTATTCAACCGTTGAAAAGAACGCATACGGGGCAAAAAGGGCCGGCCGTCACCGCAAAAGGCGGTTACCGGTCAACCAGAGGTAAATTCCATTATAGCTAAACCGTTGCCACCTGGCAACAAGCCCCCAAAAGTAGGCAACAACCGCCGAGGGTTGCGTGGGGGGGTAGGGCG
>CAZZWL010000269.1:0-3175 GCA_964657755.1 uncultured Rhodanobacter sp. | reverse complement strand
TGCTAGAATTTGGGAAGCCTACCCCCTAGCAACTGACAACTAGCAACTAGCAACTGACAACTATATAAACCATGCGCAAGTCAAAACCCAAAAAGCGTATCCTCCTGCCGGACCCCAAGTTCAAGGAGACGCTCGTAACCCGCTTCGTCAACTACATGATGTATGACGGGAAGAAAAACCTGGCCTACACCATTTTCTACGATGCCGTAGAGCAGGTGGAAACCCGCACGAAGGAGAACGGCCTCGAACTGTGGCGCAAAGCGTTGAACAACGTGATGCCAACCGTAGAGGTAAAGAGCCGCCGCGTAGGTGGCGCTACCTTCCAGGTGCCGATTGAAGTGCGCGCCGACCGCCGCATTGCTGTGGGCTCGAAGTGGCTGATTCAGTACGCGCGTCGTCGTGGTGAAAAAACCATGAAAGACAAGCTGGCTGGCGAAATCATTGCTGCTGCCAAAGGTGAAGGTGCTGCCGTTAAGAAAAAGGACGACACCCACCGCATGGCCGAAGCCAACAAAGCTTTCTCGCACTTCCGTTTCTAATACATCGGGCGTTTAGCGGGTTGATGAGTTTAGATTGAATGTTTAGCCAGTTTTGGTTGTCTTCACCTCTAGACTCATCAACCCGCTAACGCGCTAATTAACCCACCGTAATGGCAGTCAACAAAGAGCTACAATACCTGCGCAATATTGGCATCATGGCCCACATTGACGCGGGCAAGACGACTACCTCGGAGCGCATTCTGTACTACACCGGCAAAACCCACAAAATCGGGGAGGTGCACGACGGAGCTGCTACGATGGACTGGATGGAGCAGGAGCAGGAGCGTGGTATTACTATCACGTCGGCCGCTACGACCACCTTCTGGAACTACCCCACTGACGCGCAGGGTAACACGATTCCCGACACGCACCAGTACAAAATCAACCTCATCGACACCCCCGGTCACGTTGACTTTACGGTGGAAGTAGAGCGCTCACTGCGCGTGTTGGACGGTGCCGTGGCCCTGTTCTGCGCCGTATCGGGTGTAGAGCCGCAGTCGGAGACTGTATGGCGTCAGGCTGACAAGTACAGCGTACCCCGCATTTGCTTCGTCAACAAGATGGACCGTGCCGGCGCTGACTTCTTCAAAGCAGTAGCTGAGATTAAGGATAAGCTCGGTGCTAACCCCGTGCCGCTGCAAATCCCGATTGGCGCTGAAGACACTTTCAAAGGTGTAGTTGACCTCCTCACTGGCAAAGCCATTGTGTGGGACGACGCGACCGAAGGCAAATCGTACAACGAAGTGCCGGTTCCCGAAGACCTCGTGGACACGGTAGCCGAGTGGCGCGAGAAGCTCATCGAGAGCGTAGCTGACTACGACGATACTTTGATGGAGAAATTCTTCGAGGACCCAGAAAGCATTACCCGTGAAGAAATGATGGTCGTTATCCGCAAAGCGGTAATCGACATGAAGTTCTCGCCCGTATTGTGCGGTTCTGCTTTCAAAAACAAGGGTGTGCAGACCATGCTGGATGCCGTAATGGCCTACCTGCCGTCGCCCCTTGATATGCCCGCCATCATCGGTACCAATCCCGATACCGGTGCTGAAGTAGAGCGTCATCCTGACAATACGGAGCCCTTCACGGCTTTGGCATTCAAGATTGCTACCGACCCATATGTAGGCCGCCTATGCTTCTTCCGTTGCTATTCGGGTGTACTAAATGGTGGTTCCTACGTGCTGAACAATCGCACTGGCAAGAAAGAGCGTATCTCGCGCCTCATGCAGATGCACTCCAACAAGCAGAACCAAATCGATAGCATCCAGGCAGGTGATATCGCCGCTGGTGTAGGCTTCAAGGATATTAAAACGGGTGACACGCTCACCGACGAGAAGAACCCCGTAGTTCTCGAGTCGATGTCGTTCCCCGAGCCAGTAATCGGCTACGCTATCGAGCCGAAGACGCAGGCTGACGTTGACAAAATGGGTATGGCTATCGCCAAGCTCATCGAGGAAGACCCTACCCTCCGGGTGAACACCGACGAAGAGACTGGCCAGACCGTGTTGCGCGGTATGGGTGAGCTCCACCTGGAAATCATCATTGACCGGATGCGTCGTGAATTCAAAGTAGAAATCAACCAGGGTGCCCCCCAAGTTGCCTACAAAGAAATTTTGACCAAGAAAGTCGACCACCGCGAGACGTATAAGAAGCAGACTGGTGGCCGCGGTAAATTCGGCGACATCGTGTTCGAACTTGGTCCGAAAGAGACCGAGCCCGAAAAGCCCGGCTTCGAGTTTGACAACGCCATTGTGGGCGGTGTTATCCCGCGCGAATTTATTCAGCCCATCCAGAAGGGCTTCGAAGAGGCGATGCGTCAGGGTCCCCTGGCTGGCTTCCCCATCGAAGGCATGAAGGTGCGCCTGTACCACGGCTCTTTCCACGACGTTGACTCGGACGCCCTGTCGTTCGAACTCGCCGCCCGTGGTGGTTTCCGCGAAGCAGCCCGCAAGGCTGGTCCGAAACTGCTTGAGCCAATCATGAACGTTGAGGTAGTTTGCCCCGACGAGTACACCGGCCCGGTAACGGGTGACCTGAACCGCCGCCGTGGCCTAATGAAGGGCATGGACACCAAAGGCGGTGCTCAGATTATCAAAGCCGATGTACCCCTGTCGGAGTTGTTCGGCTACGTAACCGACCTGCGCACGCTGTCGTCGGGCCGTGCCTCGGCTTCGCTCACGTTCTCGCACTACGAGGTAGTACCGCAAAACATGGCAGATGCCATCATCGCTAAAATCAAAGGCGGTAAATAGTTTCCTTCTAGCTTGTCACACCCTGAGGCAATCGGCCTCTAAAAACCATGAACCAAAAAATCAGAATCAAGCTGAAAAGCTACGACCACAACTTGGTCGATAAATCGGCCGAGAAAATCGTGAAAGCGGTTAAAGCGACCGGTGCTATTGTAAGTGGTCCCATTCCGTTGCCCACGGAAAAGGAGAAGTACACCGTACTGCGCTCGCCCCACGTGAATAAGAAGAGCCGGGAGCAATTCCAGCTTTGCACGTATAAGCGCTTGGTTGATATCTTCTCGACTAGCAGCAAGACGGTAGACGCGCTAATGAAGCTGGAACTGCCCAGCGGCGTTGACGTTGAAATCAAAGTCTGAGCTTAAATAGGCCATTAAAAAACCCCGGTAGCAA
>CAZZWL010000268.1:0-3321 GCA_964657755.1 uncultured Rhodanobacter sp. | reverse complement strand
GACTGCTGCTGCTACTGATTTTTTGGGGGGTAGGGGCGCGGGCGCAGCGCCCGGCGGCCCTGCGCGGCACCGTGGCCGACTCCCTGTCGGGCCAGCCGCTGGCGGGCGTGAGCGTGGGGCTGGTGGGCCAGCCCGGCGGCACGGCCACCGACGCGCTGGGGCAATTCAGGCTGGCCAACCTGCCGGCTGGCACCTACCAGGTGCGGCTGGGGGCGCTGGGCTATCGCCTCACTACCAAAGCCATAACGCTGCTGGCCGGCGAAACGCGGGGCGTGGTGGTAACCCTGGCGCAGGCCGCGCTCAGCCTGGCGGAGGTGACCGTGAGCCAGCCGCGCGACCTCAACCAGAGCCTGGCCGCCATTACCCACATCGACCAGACGCTGCGGCCCATCAACTCGGCGCAGGACCTGCTGCGGCTGGTGCCGGGCTTGTTTATTGCCCAGCACGCGGGCGGCGGCAAGGCCGAGCAGATTTTTCTGCGCGGCTTCGATGCCGACCACGGCACCGACTTCGCGGTGAGCGTGGATGGCATGCCCGTGAACATGGTGAGCCAGGCGCACGGCCAGGGCTACGCCGACTTTCACTTCGTGATACCCGAAACGGTGGAGCAGCTGAAGGTGTACAAAGGCCCCTACACGGCGCGCTTTGGCGACCTGGCCACGGCCGGCGCGGGTGAGTTTCTGACCAAAACCAGCCTCGACCACAGCCAGGTGAAGGTGGAGGCGGGCCAGTTTGACACCTACCGGGCGCTGGTGATGCTGGACTTGCTGGGCACCCACCACCTGCTGACCAAAAAATCGGAGAGCGCCTACGTGGCCAGCGAATACTATTTTAGCAACTCGCCGTTCGTTAACCCGCAGCGGTTCAAGCGGTTCAATGGCATGGGCAAGTATACCGGCCAGCTCACCGATAAGACCTCGCTCACGCTGCTGGGCTCGTACTTTACTTCCAACTGGAATGCCAGCGGCGAGATACCGAGCCGGGCCGTGGCCGATGGCCAGATTACGCGCTTTGGCAGCATCGACCCCAGCGAGGGGGGTAGCACCAACCGGGCCAACGCCTACGCTATTCTCACCACGGCCCTGCCCCACGATGCGGTGCTGCGCCAGCAGGTGTACTACACGCGCTACAATTTTGGGCTATTTTCCAACTTCACCTTCTTCAAAAAGAACCCGGTGAATGGCGACGAAATCAACCAGACTGATACCGGCCGCAACCTCTACGGCTACACCGGCACCTACGACCGCGACCACCGCCTGGGCAGCCGTAACCTACACAGCACCTTCGGTATTGGCACCCGCCTCGACGACTCGAACCTGGCCCTGCGCCACACCACCAAGCGCGTGGTGACCGACACCGTAGACATGGGCCGGCTGCACGAGCAGAACCTCAATGCCTACCTCGAGGAGACGCTGGAGCTGACCGACCGCCTGCGCGTGAACGCCGCCGTGCGCGCCGACCTATTCGTGTTTGATTTTCGGGGCCGCCTGGCCGACTCGGCGGGGGTACTCGCGCCGCTGGGCGGGCGCGTGACGGCCGCCCGCGTGTCGCCCAAGCTCAATTTTTACTACCAGGCGTCGCCGGCCGTGCAGCTGTTCGTGCGCTCGGGCCTGGGCTTCCACTCCAACGATGCGCGGGGGGTAGTGCGCGGGGCCAGCACCGTGCAGGCGCTGCCCCGCGCCACCGGGGCCGAGGTGGGCAGCACCTTCAAGCCCGCGCCCGACCTGGTGATGAACGCCGCCTTCTGGTACCTGCGCCTGCAGGATGAGCTGGTGTACTCGGGCGATGAGGGCACGACCGAAAGCGTGGGGCCAACCCAGCGGTTTGGCTTCGACCTGTCGGCGCGCTACCAGCTCACGAGCCGCCTGTTTCTGGATTTTGATGGTAACTATAGCCACGCCCGCCTGCTCGACGCGCCGGAAGGCGAAAACTACGTGCCGCTGGGCCCCATTTTTACCAGCATCGCGGGCGTCACCTACCGGCAGCCTAATGGGTTGAGCGCCAGCCTGCGCTACCGCTACCTCGGCGCCCGCCCGGCCAACGAGGACAACAGCGTGCGGGCCAAGCCCTACTTTGTGGTCGATGCCGTGCTGGCCTACACCCAGCCGCGCTACCAGGTGGGCCTCACGGTGCAAAACCTGCTGAATGTGGACTGGAACGAAGCCCAGTACGCCACCGAGAGCCAGCTGCGCGGCGAACCGGCCCCGGTAACGGAGCTGAACTTCACGCCGGGCACGCCCTTTTTTCTGCGGGCTAATGCCAGTATCTTCTTCTAAGCCGGTCTGCGCGCTGGCTACGACAAACCAACTAGCCTGGTATCTGCGTAACTTCTAGTACTCTCGTTGTATATGGCCCGTCCGCTACTCGTGTTGCTCTTGCTGCTCAACTACCTGCTGGTAGTGTGCGCGAGCGTGCCCCCACGGCCCGGCATTACGGCGGCGCGGCCCTTCGACTACGTGCACCGCCCCGATTGCCAGCTGCAAAATGCCTGGCGCGGCGGCACCTGCTTCGATGATTGCAACGGCGTGCAGTATCACGTGCAGAAGGGCCACAAACCCGTGCCGCTCCAGCAGCTGCTCACCACCCTCAAGGGCCTCGACCTGCACTGCCTACCCCTGGCGGTAGCGGCAGCGGCCCAGCCCGTGGGGTGGCGCGCCGCCCGGCCGGCCGCTGGGCGCGAAGTAGCCGTGCCGCCCGGTGTGCGCAACCGCCTGGACGACCCTCCCCGTCGGGGATAAGCCACTTGCTGGCCGCCCGCCCGGCGGCCAGTCGCTGACCTGCGTTCGCGGGCCGGCCGTGTCTTATACAGCAACCCGCGGCCCCGGCGAGCGCCGGCCGGCCGCTGCTACCCCCGACTTTTTATGTTTCTCTTGTCTTCTAAAACCGCGGGCGTTCCCGTGGTCCCCGCGGCCGTGCGCCTGCCCAAGCTGGCTGCTTCCGTCGGCAGCTTGCCAGTATTGGCCGCCAAAGCTGCGCGCCCTACCCCCCTCGCTCCGGCCGATAAGCGCGCCCGGCAGCGAGCCGACCGTTCGCGCTACCAGGCGCAGTGCCGGGTGGCCATGTCGTTTTGATTTCCAGGCGCCTAGCGGCCAACTTTTCGCCTGCCTGAGGTAGCCGATGCGCTGTTTAGGCCACTCTGACCGCTTTTTTAGCTGCTAAGAGGCGTTGGAGTGGCCTTTTCGCGCCTACTTTTGACTATGAGGTGTGCGACGTTATTTCGTGGGCTGACGGGTGGTGGCCTGAGCTGGCTAGTAGGGGTAGGGTTGCTGCTGCCTGCCTGCCAGCATCCGGGGCAGCCGGTGGGCGCTCGCCCGGCCGCCG
>CAZZWL010000267.1:0-3347 GCA_964657755.1 uncultured Rhodanobacter sp. | reverse complement strand
CGGCCAGGAAGGGGTCCATCAGCCAGAATTCCAGGTATTCGACGTTGGCGTTATCAAAGTCCGTATCAAAGGTGATACCCCGCGCAATGCCGCCAAACTTGTTATCGGGCAGGCCCGCCCCCAGCGAAAAGTGCTTGCCGTCGGGTTGGATATTGGGCGTGTAGTTGTACGGCCCGCGCTCGTTGGGGAAGTACGCCATGTCGAACGTGTACTCGAAGCCGTTGCCGGTCGCGCCCAGGTCCTTGTTGGGGAACACCTCGTTGCGCGGAATGCCCCGCACGTAGTGGTTGAGCAGCGTTTGGGCCGAAATGCCGGCCGGCACGTTGGGGCCGCCCGTGTAGTAGCTCTGGTCCACGGTGTACCAGGCCAGCTTGGCGCGCTGGTAGCCGTTGGCCAGGCCGTTGATGCCACTGCCCGCGAGGGGGGTAGGGGTGGCGGCCAGGCGCCACGCCGGAATGGCGGCCAGCCCGCCCAGCGTGTAGGGCGTGCGCGCGTTCTCAAAGTCGTCGAGGTAGCTCACGCCGTTTTCGCCGCGCCCCAGCTGCGCCTGCCCCGCGATGAGCTTGGCCACCTCGCCGCTAAAGGCGATGGTCGAGGTTTCCTTGGTGGCCAGGAAGGGCAGGCGGTCCACCAGCTTGGTCAGCACCCGGCTTTCCTTGCGCAGGCTCACGTCGGCGCCCAGAATGGTGTTGTTGGCCGGCTCATCGCCAATGTTCACCCGGTTGATGCCGGGCGCCTGGTTCTCCAGGATGTGCATGGCCGTGGCGCCCAGCAGCACGTCCTTATTGAGGGCGTAGTCGAAGCGGGCGCCCAGCAGCTTGCGCGGCTGCACCTGCACCAGGGCGTTTTTCTCGAAGGTGACCCGCAGCTCGTTGGCCGAGTTGAGGTAGGCCGGGTTCAGGATTTTCACCTTGGCCTGGTCGTAGAATACCTGGTAGTCTACCCCCTCCGTCAGCAGCGTCGAGCCGGCGAACACCTTCACCGAGCCCTGCGCCACCCCAATGCCGGGCAGGCTGATTTCGTCGGTGCTGACGCCCTGGTAGCGCCCGCGCAGGAAGAACTTGTCCTTGGTCTGAATTTGCTGGGCGTCGCTCTGGGTCTGGTTATACAGCTCCTGGTACACGTATTTCTGCACCAGCGCCTGCTCGGCGGGCGCAAACTGATTCTGCAAATACGAGCCGAAGGGCTGGATGCTGGGGAAGATTATCTTGCCCAGGTCGGGGTCAATGGTGATGCCGGGGAAAAAGTCGAAGTTGCCGTCGGCGTTGCGGTCGTTGTTGGCATTCACCCGGTCCAGCCCCAGCACCTGAATGAGCGGGATATTCTGAATATTCTGCCCCTCCTTCAGCGAAATCAGGTCCACGCCCGTGATGTCGTCCTTGTAGATAAGCTGGAGCTGAAAATTGTCGCGGTTAATCTGCGAGGTGTTCAGGGGATAGATGTTTTTCATCATCAAATCCCAGGTTGGGGTGTTGCCGGTCAGCAGGTTGGGGTTGGCCGGGTTCACGGCCGGGTTGGCCACGCCCACGCCGGGGTTGGTGGCCTTCAGCATCTTGAGGTAGATGACGTCGCTCTGGTTGGCGTTGCTGCCGTACTCGGTCTGGGTTTCGCCCACCGTGTAGGCCTTGCCGTTGTAGAGGTACTCGTAGCTCACGGCCAGCACCTGGTCGGGCAGCAGGGCCGTGTTCAGGTTCACGTAGCCAAGCTGGGCGTTGAAGGTGTACTCGCGCGGGTCGAGCTTGCGGGCCCGCATCCGCTCATAGTCCGTGCCTTTGAGCAGCGGCACGGTGCCGTTGGGCGTGCTCAGGTTGCTCAAAAAGGTTTCCACCTGCAGGTTGTCGCGGGTGCTGCCGGGCGCCGTCAGGGCCGGGTACACGTAGTTGACCTGGTTTTTGGCCGGCGTCGATGCCGTGGCCACGCTGCTCGGGTTGTAAAACTGCGGCCGGTAGAGGCGCTCCAGGCGCGGCTCCCCGAGGTCCATCAGCGACACCACGTTGCGCAGGTTGTCGGTGGTGCGGTTGTCGTTGGTCACCCACACTTCGAGGCGCCGAATCTCGAAGCCGCTCTGCACCGTGGGCAGCCCGCGCAGCGCCTGGTCATACTTATCCCGGAAAAACTGCGCCAGGAAATAGTGCCGGTCCCGCTCATACTGGCTGGCCTTTAGCTCAAACGTGCGGCTCTGGGCGCCGTTTTGCACCCGCACCTCATCCTGCGAGCCGCGCAGGGTAGCGGCCACCGCCGTCACCCCGAGCCGCCCAAACTGGAGCTGCGTCTTGATGCCAAACAGGTTGGAGCCGCCCGTTATCAGCGAGTTGTTCAGGGGCATGCTCACGTTGCCCAGGTCCAGCTTGCGCAGGATGTCGGTGGGCTGCCCGGCGTAGTCAAACTTCATCTGGTTGTCGAAGTCGAACGCCGCCTTGGTGTCGTAGTTGAACGTGAGCTTGAGCTTGGTGCCCACCTGGCCACTCAGGCTCAGGTTCATGTTTTGCTCAAAAATAAAGTCGCCCACGCTCTGCTGGCGCAGCGTGAGGGCGGGGTTGCGGTTCACGTTGTACTTGGCCCCCGCCTTGAACGTAAGCGAGCCTGCGGGCCGGATATCGATGTAGGAGCCGCCAAAAATGCGGTCCGCGATGGGACCGAGGTATATTTTTGGAATCAGGCGCTGGGCCTGCGGGCTGCCGGGCGCAGCGGGCGCGCCGGCCACGCCACCCATCGCCTTCTGCCGGTAGTAGTCGTTGATGGCCTGCCGCTCCTGGTAGCGCAGCAGTTCTTCCTGCGAGATGATGGTGGGGTCGCGGTAGTCAATCTGGCCGCCCACCGTTTCGCGCACGCTGTAGTTTTTGAGGCTGTCGTCGGGCGTCACCTCCAGCTTCACGCTCTTGGGCAGGGGTAGGATGAGTGGCGAGCGCCGCCCGCGCGGCGAAAACCGGCTGCCCTGGCGGTCGCGCACGGTGCGCAGGCGCGGCCGGCGGCTGGGCTGGTATTTACCCGTGTCGCCGGGCACCGTCTGGCTCGGCAGGCCCGGCATTGGCAACCCCAGCCGGCTCACCCACGTAGACCACGCAGCCGGGTAGCGGCGCCCGGCCGCGCCGGCCGGCGCCCACGCGGCCGCCAGCAGCACCGACGCCGACAGCGCGGCCGTAAGCAGCGCGCCCGGCCAGGTAAATTTAGAACCAACGGACAGTAGAGACTTCAAGCAGATAGCAGGTGCGGCAGCCACTAAGCGGCTACCAGCATAAGAGTGAATTCGGGTGGATTTCGGTTGCTCTCGCGCTAACTAATTGTCGAGGCAACCATCTGTCATTGCGAGCCTGCGAAGCAAGCGCACCAGAACGAAATCGTTCGAG
>CAZZWL010000266.1:0-3417 GCA_964657755.1 uncultured Rhodanobacter sp. | reverse complement strand
CTCCTCGTTGGCGCTCTGCAGCTCCTCGTTGGTGCTCTTGAGCTCTTCGAGGCTGCTTTCCATCTCCTCCACGGTGGTTTGGAGGCGGTGCTTGGTGTAGTGCAGCTCCTTGGTGAGGGCCTCCACCACGGCGTCGTGGTGGCGGCCGTCGGCGGCGGGGTCGCGCTTGGCCTGGCGCACCCGGCGGGGGGTAGGCTGGTCCTCAAACACCACCAGCAGCAGGCCGGCCAGCGGCTCGGGCTCGGTGAGGGGCCGCACGGTGAGGCGCAGCTGCTGCTGGCCGGTGTCGGTGCGCACGCGCACGTTGTCCACCACCACGGGCTCGCGGCTCTGGGCCACGCGGTGCACGGCCCCGCTGATTTCGAAGTTGAGCTCGGCGCGGGCCATCTCAAACAGGTTCATGCCGCCCAGGCCGGGGGCGGGCTCCAGGTACTTGCCGGTGCGCCCGTTCACGAACAGGATTTCGCCCTTGGGGTCGATAACCACGGCGGGCGGGGCGTAGGCTAGCAGCAGGTTTTTCTGCACCAGCGCGGCAAACGAGCTGCTTTGGCGGTGGTTGGTACCAGATGGCGACATGAGGGCGGTGGTCGGGGGCGCGGCCGCGGGGTGCCGGCTCAGCGCGAAAGGAAACTTGATGAGGTGCGGCAGCGCCGCTGCGGTAGCCGTGCGCCGCGAAATTTTCCACTTCACGTCCAGGGGCTGAAATAAGTCCTGGTAACCCGTAATGTTTTCGCTGGGCCCCAGAAACAATAACCCATTGGGGTTCAAGGCATAATGAAACACCGGCAGCAGGCTTTTTTGCAGCTCGCCGCTGAGGTAGATGAGCAGGTTGCGGCACACCAGCAGGTCGAGCTTGATAAAGGGCGCGTCCTTGTTGATGTTGTGCAGGGCAAACACCACCACGTCGCGCACCTCCTTGCGAATCTGGTAGTGGTCGCCGGTCTGCTGAAAAAAGCGCGCCAGCCGCTCGGGGCCCACGTCGGCCACAATGTTGTCGGTGTAGAGCCCGGCGCGGGCAAAGGCAATGCCCTCGGCCGAGATATCGGTGGCAAAAATCTGAATTTTGAGGTGGTGGCGATTAGGCTCCAGCTCATCCAGGCACTCCAGCAGGGTCATGGCCAGCGAATAGGCCTCCTCGCCGGTCGAGCAGCCGGGCGCCCACACCCGCACGGTGCTGTCGGTGGGCTTGGCGGCCAGCAGCGGCCGCAGGCAGGCCTTGAGGCTGGCGAAAGCTTCGGCATCGCGAAAGAACTTGGTGACCCCAATCAGCAGCTCGTGAAACAGCTGGTCTACCTCCTGGGGGTGTTCCTGCAAGTAGCGCACGTAGTGCGGAAACTCCGTGATTTGGTGCGCGTTCATGCGCCGCTCAATGCGCCGAAACACCGTGTTGCGCTTGTAAAAGCTGAAGTCGTGGCCCGTTTGGGTGCGAATGAGCAGGAATATTTTCTGGAGCGCGTGGCTGGGCCGGCTCGGCAAGCTGGCCGTGGGGTCGCGCAGGGGCCGCACCTCCAGCGGGCGCTCCACGTAGTCGAGCAGCTGGGCGGGCATCCGGGCGGGGGGGAGCACAAAGTCCACGAACTCGGTGGCCAGGGCCGCGCGCGGCATCGCGTCGCAGGTGGCCGACTCGGGGCTCTGCACCATCACCATCCCAAAGCTTTCCATCACCAGCTTCAGGCCCACGGTGCCGTCGCTGCCCATGCCCGAGAAGATGATGCACACCGCCCGCTCGCCTGCGTCCCGGGCCAGGGTTTGCAGGAAGAAGTCGATGGGCTGGCGGCGGCCGGCGGGCTGGGTGGGCTTCAGCAAAAACAGGCTGCCGTGCAGCAGGTTCAGGTCGTGGGCGGGCGGAATAACGTAGACGTGGTTGGGCCGCACCCGCAGGCCATCCTGGGCCTCGGCCACCGGCAGGGCCGTGAAGCGCTGAATAACCTGGGTAAGCTGGGTGCCGTCCTCGGGGTTGGGCAGCCGGTGCAGCACCACCACAAAGGCCAGCCCGCTGAGGGGGGGTAGGTGGGCAAAAAACTGCTCCATAGCCTCCAAGGCCCCCGCCGAGCCGCACAGCGCCACCACCGCAAACCGCTCGGCCCCATCGCCCCGCCCGCCCCGGCCGCGCCCCGCCTTGAAGCCGCGGGCCGGCCGGGGGGTTACCGACTCGGCCGCGATGGGCCGGGCCGCCTCCGTGGGCGCCGCTGGGGTGCTGCCCAATTCAGAAGAGAGTTGCATGTGACTAATTAAAAAAGCCCGCCGCGCGGTGGCCCGCGCCACCGCTGCCAGCCCTTTCCCGGTAATACTCTCCCAAGGTACTGCGCGCCCGGCTTTATCTATTTCCGGGCCGGGGCCGTACCTTGGATAGGTGCCGACGCGCGGCGCCGGCCGGCCTTGCTACGCCGCTACCCGCTTTCCTCCCCCGCCAGTGCCTGTCCCTACCTACCTCATCGTCATTGGCACTTCGGCCGGCGGCATGTCCGCGCTCACCCGCCTGGTGGCGCAGCTGCCAGCGTCGCTGCCCGCCGCCGTGCTGGTGGTGCAGCACCTGGCCCCCGAGTCGAGCGGCGCGGCGCTCGTGGCGCGGCTGGCCAGCCACACCGCCCTGCCGTGCCAGCTGGCCACCGACCACCAGCCCCTGCAAGCCGGCCACCTGTACCTGGCCCCGCCCGACCACCACCTGCTGGTGAAGGATAACCAGCTGCTGGTGACCAAGGGCCCGCGCGAAAACAACTACCGCCCCGCCGCCGATGCCCTGTTTCGGTCGGCGGCCGTCACCTTCGACTCGCACGTGGTGGGCGTGGTGCTCACGGGCATGCTGCACGACGGCACCGCGGGCCTCGACTTTATCAAGCGCTGCGGGGGCGTGGCCGTGGTGCAGGACCCCGCCGAGGCCGAGTTTCCGAGCATGCCCGAGAGCGCCCTGCGCCACGTGGCGGTCGATTACGTGGTGCCGCTCCGCGAAATGGGGGCCCTGCTGATTGATTTAGTGGGCCCTACCCCCCGCACTACCGGCATGGACATTCCGCCCGACCTGAAGCTGGAGGCCGCCATTGCCGAGCGCGTGGTGGGCACCACCGAGCAGCTTGCGCAGCTCGGCCACCAGGTGCCCCTCACCTGCCCCGGCTGCGGCGGCTCGCTCTGGAAAGTGAACGCGGGCCGCGTGCTGCGCTACCGCTGCCACACCGGCCACGCCTACACGGCCGAGGCCCTGGCCGAGCGCTCGTGGCAAGCAATGGAAGAAACCCTGTGGGTGGCCCTGCGCATGATGGAAGAGCGCAAAAACCTACTCAGCAACATGGCCACCCACGGCGAAGGCCAGTGGGGCGGGCAGCAGCTGGAGCGCGTCGAGGACCTCAAGCACCACATCAACCGCCTGCGCGAGTTTATGCTCAGCAGCGAGGCCGGCCCGGCCCCTACCCCCCCCGGCTA
>CAZZWL010000265.1:2905-3426 GCA_964657755.1 uncultured Rhodanobacter sp. | reverse complement strand
ATTGGGTTAGTACTCCAACGATGCGAGCGAGATGCTTCGACAAGCTCAGCATGACGTTCTTTCTGATACTCAACTGTCTATTTCAGCACCTGCGCCGCGTGTCCCTTGGTATCAGGCCGCTTAATAACCTTCTCAATCAGCCCATCAGCATCAATCAAAAACGTGGTGCGCACGGTGCCCCAGTAGGTTTTGCCGTAGTTTTTCTTCTCCTGCCACACGCCGTAGGCGTTCACGATGGCCTTGTCGGCATCGGCGATGAGCGGAAAATTCAGGTCGTATTTCGCCGCGAACTTGCCGTGCGAAGCCACGTCGTCGGTGCTCACGCCCACTACCTTGACGCCCTGGGCGGCGAGCTGGCCCTCGTGGTCGCGCAGGTTGCAGGCCTGGGTGGTGCAGCCGGGCGTGTCGTCCTTGGGATAAAAATACAGCGCCACCCGCTGGCCGCGCAGGCTGCTCAGGGTGAAGGGGTTGCCGTGCTGGTCGGGAGCGGTGAAATCGGGGGCGTCGGTGCCGGGTTCGGG
>CAZZWL010000265.1:0-2895 GCA_964657755.1 uncultured Rhodanobacter sp. | reverse complement strand
CCTGTCATTGCCGCGCTGCGCTCGCAATGACAGGCGATTTAGAGACAAAAACTTCCTTATAGCTTCAGCGGAATAACCCGCTCATTGCCAACCTGGTCCGTTAGCCGCAGTTCGGCTGCGCCGTGCAGCGCCGGGCCCAGCGTATCGCCGGCCACGGTGAAGAGGGTCGCGTTCTTATACTCGTAGCGCAGCAGCCGGAAGCGCCCACCAATCAGCAGCTTATACGACGCCAGTCCCGACCTATCGTCGCCCACCCGGAACAGCAGCTGCCCGCCCGCCCGGCTCAGCAGCTGGGCGGTGGGCGCCTTGGTGTCGGGGTAAAGCCGGAACTGGCCAAACTGCTTGAGGTTGGCCGAAATGCGGGTGCTGTCCTCGTTCCAGCTGCCGCCCACGTAGGCCCGCCCGCCGCCCGCCGACACGCTGTAGATGGCCGTGCGCCGCCGGTCGGTGGGCAAGGTGGCGGGCTTCAGCGTGAGGCGCAGGGGTAGGTAGAGCGGCACCAGCGCCGAGCCGATGGTCCAGCTTTCGGGCGCTTCGGGGCCGGCGTCGGCCCGGTGCTGAGTGTTGAGGTAAAGCGCCGAAAATAGCGTTTGCGGCCCAAAAACCAGGTTGGCATAAGGAGTGGCGTAGCTTGTTTCCTGGTTGGCCGGTATCATCACCTGCCGGTCGAAGGCCAGGCGCGCGCTGCCCAGCAGCAGCGAATCGGGCAGGCCGGCGCGCAGGTCGTAGAGGTAGGTAGTGGCCGCGCCCACCGAGTAGCTGGGACGCAGCGCCAGCTGCCGGCCGCCGCGCCGCAGCAGCAAGAGCTGCGGCTGGCCGGCGGTGTCGGCCGGGGCATTGAGGGCCGTGGCGCGCAGCAGGTTGCGGCTGATGTCGTAGCTGAGCTTGGGCCGGGCGGCGGGGGTAGGGGCCGCGCCGGGCAGCCGCACGTAGTCGGTGGGCTGGTCGCCGCGCAGCACCAGGCGGGCCGTGGCTTTGTTGTTATACGCGTCAGCCAGCTCAAAGTCAATGGTATAGACCTTGCCGGCTGCCACGTCGAGCTTGCCCTGGCCCAGGCCGGGCGGGGTGTAGAAGGGCAGGTCGTTGCCTTCCTCCACCCACAGCTTTTGCAGGGTGCGGCCGGCGGTGCGGGCGTAGGCAAAGTCCACGAAGTTGTTGACCTGCCGCGTGCCGTTTGGAAACGGCACCGCGTCGATGCTATGCTGGTAGTGCGGCTGGCCGTTCACGCGCACCGTCACGCGCTGGATGCCGTTCTTGTTCCAGGCCCCGTCAAACCTATCGAAGCCCTGCAGCAGCAGCCCCACCGGCCCAAAGCACGACACCGTATCGGGCCACACGGTGGCCGCGCCCGGCACCGGCTGCTGCCGGGGCACCAGCAGCGCCCGCTCGAAGCGCCCCCGCACCCGCGCCCCAATGGCCAGCGGCTCCACGGCCAGCGCCTGGAGGGTAGGGCCGGTGTGGTCCTGCACTTCCGCGAAGCCGCCCCACTGCAAGGGGTTTAGCTGGCGGTCCTGGGCGTCGCGCACTTCCCAGTGCACGTGCGGGCCGGCCGAGCCGCCCGTGTTGCCCGACAGCGCCACCGGCTCGCCGCGCCGCACCGGAAACTGGTCCTTGTCAAAGAACAGCTCCAGCTCGTAGGTCTGCTGCTCGTACTGGCGGCGCAGCAGCTCGGCTCCCACGGCGCCCCCAAACTTGTTGAGGTGGCCATACACGGTCGTCAGGCCATTGGGGTGGGTGATATACAGCACGTTGCCGTAGCCAAAGGCCGACTGCTTGAGGCGCGAGACGTAGCCGTCGGCCGCGGCGTACACGGGCTTGTTCACCCCGCCGCCGGTCTTAATGTCGAGGCCGCCGTGGAAGTGGTTGGGCCGCAGCTCGCCCATGCTGGCCGCCAAAAAGCCCGGCTGCCCCGGCGCAATCGGAAACAGGAAATAGCCCGGTGGCACGTCCACTTTGCCCGCCGCCGCGGCCGGCCTGATGGGGCCGCTCACCCGGCGCGTGGTGGTGTCGTCCTGGCCATCGTCCTGGCCGTGGCCGCTGGTAGCCAGCAACAGTAAGCCGCCGAGCGCCGGCCGCGACAGCCAGCGCACTAGTTTGATAGTCAACAAAATAATTTAGCTTGGATAGCGGAAAAAACGTAGACGGGTGTAGAGACGCATCCTGGCGTTTCGGCGTTGAACGACCTCTAAGCGTGGCTTAAACAACGCCGGGGCGCCAGGATGCGTCTCTACACCGTTTAGAATAGATTTACCGCACGGGCACTTCCAGCACTTTTTCGCCTTCGAGGTAGCCCACCAGCTCGTCGCCGGGCCGCACCGGGCCCACGCCGGCGGGCGTGCCCGTAAAAATCAAATCGCCCTGCTTGAGGGTGATGTACTGCGACACGAAGGCGATAATCTGGGCAAACGGGTGCAGCATCAGGCCCGAATTGCCCTGCTGGCGCACTTCGCCGTTCACTTCGAGCCGGAAATTGATGTTGGCAAAATCGGCAAACTCGGCCACCGGCCGGAAGGTGGGCGAAATGGGCGCCGAGCCATCAAACGCCTTGGCCAGCTCCCAGGGCAGGCCTTTTTTCTTGAGCTCGCTCTGCAGGTCGCGGGCCGTGAAGTCGATGCCCAGGCCAATGGCGTCGAAGTAGGTGTGGGCAAATTTTTCCTCAATGTGGCGGCCGTTTTTGCACACGCGCAGCACCAGCTCCAGCTCATAGTGCACGTCTTGGGAGAAGGCGGGCACGAAAAACGGCTGGCCACGCTGCACCAGCGCGGTTTCGGGCTTCAGAAAAATGACGGGGGCGGCGGGCGTTTCATTTTGCAGCTCAGCGATATGGTCGGCGTAGTTGCGGCCGATGCAGATAATTTTCATGAACGAGGATGACGAAAAAGCGAGGGGTAGGGA
>CAZZWL010000264.1:0-3435 GCA_964657755.1 uncultured Rhodanobacter sp. | reverse complement strand
CCATGGATTGCTCGTTCTGGCCGCGCCAGGTGGGGAAGTCGTCCTTGACCGCCTCAAGCGCCTCGGAGAGGCAGGTGACGTTGCCGTGGCCGAAGATGGCCTACCGCCTGGCCCAGGCCAACCCCCAGGCGCGCTGGCCCTACGCCGCCGGCCAGCCCACCAATGCCCAGCTCGAAGCCCTCGACTTCACCATCGCGGCCAAGCGGCCCATGTTGGCCGCCGGCTCGGCCCAGGACCACGAGCAGGCCGCCGAGCAGCAGGCCGAAAACCTGTACGTGGGCTCCGAAACCTCCCTGCGAAGCTCGGCAGTAAATGAGCCCGGCGCCGCCTACGCCGCCCTACTCCCCTACACCGAGGCCGACGCGCTGAGCGAGCTGTTTAGCACTGCTACTGAGCTAACTGACGCCCTGGCGGGCCTGCGGCGCCGCCGAGCCTTGCTGCTGCAAGGGCCACCCGGCACCGGCAAGACCTACCTGGCCCGCCGCCTGGCCTGGCTGCTGCTGGGCGCCCAGGATGAAGGCCGCATTGAGCTGGTGCAGTTTCACCCCAGCTACGGCTACGAGGACTTCGTGCTGGGCTTTCGGCCGGGGCCCAAGGGGCAGTTTGGGCTGGTGCCGGGCGTGCTGCCACTGCTGTGCCAGCGCGCCACCCAGGACCCAGAACGGCCTTATTTTTTGCTGATTGACGAGCTGAATCGGGGCAACGTGGCCCGCATTTTTGGCGAGTTTTTGCTGCTGCTAGAACCCGATAAGCGCGGGCCGGCCCACGCCCTGCGCCTGCCCTACGCTCCGCCCGAAGCGCCCCGATTTTTCGTGCCCGAAAACCTGTACGTCATCGGCACGCTCAACCTAGCCGACCGCTCGCTAGCCCCGCTCGATTACGCCCTGCGGCGGCGCTTTGCCTTCGTGGCCATGCGGCCGCAATTTGGCGCGCCGCTGCGCAAGCTCTTGATGGAAAAGCAGATGCCCGCGCCACTTATCTCCTTGCTGACCGAGCGTATGGTGGCCCTCAACCACGTCATCGCCGCCGACCCCGAGTTGGGGCCCGATTTTGAAATCGGCCATAGCTACTTCTGCGCGCCCCCTACCCCCCTCAGTGTGGCCGAAGCCAACGCCTGGCTGCGCCTGATTTTCGAGCAGGAAATCGGCCCGCTGCTGGCCGACTACTGGCGCGAGCAGCCCGACAAAGCCGCCGCCCAGCTGCGCCGGCTGCTGGCCGACTTGTAGATGCTATTACTCCTCATTCATTGCTAATTGCTCATTACCAATGATTCCGCTTGCTACCCTCTACTACTTACTGTGCTATGCCTGGCAGCGCCTGCCCGAGCCAGCGGTGCTGCAAGCCACCGAGGCGGCGCCCTTTCACCGCCCGCTGGAGCTGCTGACTCAGATGCTGCTGCACGCCACGCGCCAGCTGCTGCGCCGTGGCCTACCCCTCGCCTTTAGCAGCATCGAGCAGGAAGGCAAGGAGTTGCGGGGCCGCATCGAGTTGGCGCCCACGCTGGGCCGGGCGCTGCTGCCCCAGGGCCGGGCGGTATGCCGCTTCGACGAGCTGGGCCCCAATCAGCCGCTGCACCAGTTGCTGGCTGGCACGCTGGCCGCCCTGGCCCCGCACCCCGGCCTACCCCTGGCGCTGCGCCGTGAGGTGAGCGAGGTGCGCCGGCGGCTGCCCACCAGTGTGGTGCCGCTGGTGCCGGCCGCGCCGGTATTCGGGGCGCTGCGGCGCCAGCGGCTGGCGGCGGCCGAAGCTTTTCTGCTGCACTTGTGCGAGCTGATATTTGATACCTCGCTGCCCGCGCCAGCCGAAGGCAGCCGGAGCCGCTTCACCGATTTTCGGCGCGATGAGCGGCTAATGGCGCGGCTGTTTGAGCAGGCGGTGCGCAATTTTTACCGGCGCGAGCAGCGCCAGTACCGCGTTTTTGCCGAAACCATTGCCTGGCAGGCCGAGGCGGCCCACGCGCCCGACCTGGCCCTGCTACCCACCATGCTCACCGACACCACCCTCGAGAGCCCGGCCCGCAAGCTGGTGCTCGACACCAAGTACTACGCCGCCGCCCTGCGCCCGCGCTACGACCAGGTGCGCCTCATCGCGCCGCACCTCTACCAGCTTTTTGCCTACCTCCAAAACCTGCGCCCTACCCCCGGCCAGGCGCTCGAAGGCATCTTGCTGTACCCGGCGGCCACGGCGGCCGTGGACGTGCGCTACACGCTGGGCGGCCACCCGGTGCGCATCGCCACGCTCGACTTGCACCAGCCCTGGCCCGGCATCGCCGCCGACTTGCTGGCGCTGGTTGCCTGAGTTCCTACCCCTGGCCAACGGCCCGAAGGCCAGCAGACCGATTGAGTGCTTGAGAAAAACGCACAAAAAAAGGCCTGCGCATTGCGGCGCAGGCCTTTTTGAAAAGTAACGTCCAGGCCGAAGCCTGGGCGTAATTACATTTTCTTGGTAGTGTCGGTAGCCATAGCGCCCGAAGCGGGAGCGGTCGACATGGTCGAAGATGAGTCCGTCTTGGTGCTCATGGTCGACTCGGTGGTAGCGGGCGTGGTGGTGGTGGTTTCGGTCGTGGCGGTTTTCGACTCGCACGAAGCCAGGCCAACGGCCAGGAACAGGGCAGATACTTTCAGTACGTTGTTCATCTTGGGGTAAATTTGAAGGGGGATTAACAAAAATCTGCCCTTAATGCCGCCACCACGGAGAGGTAACCCAGTGGTGGCAAAAAATATTTAAAAAGATTTTATGGGTTACTAATGCCCGTTAGCTGGCATTAAGCCCCGAAGCGAATGAACATGGATAGCACTCCGGCGCTGGCCGCCGACGCTCAGCTTATCAAAGCCATTGCCGGTGGCGACGAGCGGGCCCTCAGCCAGCTTTACCGCCTGCACTGGCCGATGGTTTCGCACTTCGTGCTGCAAAACAGCGGCTCGGAGGACGATGCCCGCGACGTGTACCAGGAAGGTGTGATGGTGTTTTATGAGAAGGTGCGCGAAGGCTCGCTGGAGCTGAGCTGCCAGATTAAAACCTACCTCTACGCCGTGTGCCGCCGCCTGTGGCTCAAGCGCCTCACCTCCAAAAGCCGGCTGCACGGCGTGCGCCTGCTCGACGAGGAAGAATACGGCCCCTACCTCAACACCGGGGCCGAGGACGATGTGCAGGAAGCCGAGGAGCGCGACCGGCGCTTCGCGACGATGAGCGAGGCGCTAACCCACCTGGGCGAGCCCTGCCGCTCGCTGCTCGAAGGCTTTTACCTGCTCGATAAATCGATGCTGGACCTCACGGCGGAGCACGGCTACACCAACGCCGACACCGCCAAAACTCAGAAATACAAGTGCTTAACGCGCTTGAAGAAGTTGTTTTTTGCTAGTTACAAAGAAGTTTAACCCATTTGTCATTGCGAGCGCAGCGCGGCAATCGCCCCAGAACGAAATCGTTTGGGTG
>CAZZWL010000263.1:0-3448 GCA_964657755.1 uncultured Rhodanobacter sp. | reverse complement strand
CTTTCACGCCACTGGGCGTGTCGGGGCACTTATCCTTGCGGTCGGGCACGCCGTCGCCGTCCGTGTCCTTGGCTTTGCCGAGGTTAGCCGTCACGCCCGCCGAGAACTGCATGTAGCGGTCGTACTTGTCAAAGAAATTATCGCTGCCGCTGCTTACGCCATCGAGGCGGTCGTCGTCGCGGTCGAGATAGTGCTGACCAGCCTGCACGAAAATGCCGAAGCCGGGGGTCAGGTGGAAGTCCAGACCCAGCGCAACCTGGCCATCGAAGGAGCCAAAGCTGGTGTGGTTGCTCACGTTGGGCGCCGTGGCGATGTAGCGGTCAGCGTAGACCATCGCCAGGCCCGGCTGAAGCAAGAGGTAAGGTACTACCGGTGAGTTGGGCAGCAGCTTCAGCTTGAAACCCAGGCCAATCGTCGTGATATTGGCCGAGAAGCGGCGGGCCGTGGCGTAGTTGCCGGGCGTGGTGGGGGTAGTAAACGTGTTCTCCTGGCCCGGAAAGCGGAGCAGCGACTGGTTGGCCGACAGGTTGATGTCGAGGCCTTTGGTGAGGTAGCGGCTCAGGGTCAGGCCGCCGCCGTAGGTGGCATTGCGCAGGTCCCAGAAGTTGCTGCCCAGGTCGCCCCGGTATTGGAGAGTCGTCGCGTAGCCGCTGACGCCGAACTTACGGTCGGCCGTCTGCGCTTGGCTGCGCGGCACTGCCGCCAGCAGCCCCAGCCCAAGCAGGGCCGTGGTGAATAGTGGGTGCTTCATTAAAGAAAGAAAGGGAAAGGTGAAAAAGATAACTGAGAACGAGGAGCGGAGGGCGCACTCACGTGGCCACTCCCGGCCCACCTACCCCGCCCAAAATGGGCAAAAGGGCGCGCCAAGGCCACCACAAAGGTAGCCCCAGGGCACAGTTACTGGTTTTTCGCAGTTTTTGTTGTGCGTTGAGAAAGCTCAGAGCTTCTGGGCGCGCCGGGTAGCCACATTGGGCGCGGTCAGCTGAACGGGTAAATGATAGATGCAGCGCACTAGCAGGCCATCACGCTGGCCGGGGTGGAAGCGCTTGGAAAGCTTGGCTACCGCCGCAAGCACCGCCCGGTCGAGGTCGGGTACGTGCGACGACACCGCCACCCGCGGAGCCTGGATACTCCCGTCTTCCGCCACCTGAATCGCCACGTCAACCAGGCAGTGCTCGCCATAGGCAAAGGCCTGGGTGAGGGGGGGTAGGCGCAGGGCCTTGTTTATTTCCTTGGCAAGCTGGGTGTGGCCGCCAGGATAGAGCGGCAGCTGCTCGTAGGGGAAATAGGCAATTGCCTGGCCATCTGCGGCGTAGCAATTACCGGGCAGCTCGTTGCCGGCCACGTACTCGGTATGGCGCTTCAGGCTCCCCGACTCGTAGTAGAGCAGCAGCGGGCCGTGGCGCAGGCCTTCCTGGTAGGCCTGCCAGGTGCTGAGCCGGCCATTATCGTACCACGCGGTGGCTACCCCCCACCGGTAGCCCCGCGCCAGGTCGGCGAAGAGCACGTACTCCCGCAGGCGGCCCGAGGGGTAGTACACCCGCACCAAGCCGGCGGGCTCGCCCCACTGCATTTCCTCGGTGCAGGTGCCCGTCGAGTCGGTGTAGGAACTGACCCGGCGCCTATCGAGCGCGACTTCGTAGTGGCTCGAATCGGGCTGCGCCGCGCGGCTATCGGCTGGCAGCTGGGCCTGGGCCGCGCGCGCCGCCAGCCCCAGAATGGTAACGTAGAGGTAACGCATGGCTAAGCTTGTGGACGGAGAGAGGTCAGGGTAAGCGGGGCCGAAACGGCACTTAGCGCGGGGCGGCGGGGCGGTCGAGGTGCTGCAGGGCGGCCATTTGCTTGAGGTTTTTTTCGAGGCCTTCGTTGGAAGCGTCGAGGAAGATGACGTTGCCCTTGCCCTGCTCGGCAAAGTGCTTGATGGCCTCGGTCCACATGGAAAAGTATACCAGGCTGGGGTCCAGGTTATTGTCGGCCAGCTCCTGCACGGCGTGGGCCATGCCCTTGGTCACTTCCTCCCGAAACAGCGCTACCCCCTGCCCGCGCAGCTGAGCCGCGATTTTCTCGGCTTCGGCCGAAATCTTGATGGCGTTGCCCTCGGCCTCGGCGGCTTTGGTCTTGGTGATGAGCAGGGCCTGGCCCTCGTTTTCGGCGGCGGCCTTGAGGTTGCTCGATGCCACGACCTTGGCCATCGAGCGCATAATTTCTTCGTCGAAGGCAATGTCGTTCAATTGCAAATCGATGAGGTGGTAGCCCCAGCTTTCGAGGGTTTCGTCGAGCTGGTCTTTCACGTGCAGCACGATTTCACCGCGCAAACTCAGCACGGCCGCCTGGCGCTGGGTGGCCACGAAGGCCCGGATGCTGCCCTCCACGGTGCGGATGAGCGCCTGCATGAGGCTGCGCTCGTCCACAAACTTGAAGGCTACCCGCTTGATAGCCTCCTCGCTCTGGTCGAAGACGGCGTATACCAGCATGGCCTTGAAGTTGACATTAGCCTGGTCGATAGTAATAGCTTGAAATTCAAGCTCCAATGAGCGGCTTTGGATGGAAATACGCTTGTACACGTTTTCAATAAACGGCAGCTTAAAATTCAGGCCCGGCATCATCACGCGGCGGTATTTGCCGAAGACGGTGACCACCGCCACCGTACCCTGCGGCACAATAACGTAGCTCAGAAACAAGGTCAGCAGCACGAGGCCGAGGAGGACCAACGAGAAAGACATGGGCAGGAGCGCCGGGCGCCGGAGAAGGTGACGAGGGGAAGGGAGCTGAACAGCGGCAAGTTAGCATTGCGCTACTATATCGCCGTAGGGCAACGCGCATTACAGGCGAGGGGGTAGGGCGCACCTCGTTATTTTTGCCGCTGCCCCACTTGTTCCCGCCGACCATGTTCACTCAGCAAACCCTGCGTCGCCTGGCCGAAGCCAAGGTGTTTGACCGCGGCCAGGCGCGGTACGATGCGGGCGCGGTACTCAAGCTGGCCCGCGCGGCCCCTACCCGCTTCAGCGCCCGCGTGCAGGGCACCTACCGCTACAGCGTGCAGCTGTGGCTGGCCAGCGGCGCGGCCGAGTTTAGCTGCGACTGCGCCTACGACTGGGCCGGCATCTGCAAGCACAGCGTGGCGCTGGGCCTGGCCGTGCTGGCCACCTACGGCAACAGCCTGGGCCAGCTGCCGGCCGAAGCGGCCGCCCCTACCCCCGCCGCCACCGCTGATGTCGCCGACCTACCCGCCCAGGTGGCCCGCGCCTGGGCCGCCCGCCCCGAGGCCGAGCGCCTGCGCTTTCTGGAGCTAGCGCTGCGCAAGAATGACGACCTGGCCCGGCAGTTTCTGACCTTTGGCGAGCTGGCGGCGGCGCCCGAAAAAAAGGCCAAGGCCCCCGACCCCACCAGGCACCTGGCCGAGCGCCTGCGCGAGGCTCTGGAAGCCCTGGAATTTGGCGACGAGTTT
>CAZZWL010000262.1:0-3521 GCA_964657755.1 uncultured Rhodanobacter sp. | reverse complement strand
TCTCTACCGCATAAGTAATCCTAACGTTAGAAATTACTTGCGCGGTAGAGATGCTTCGACAAGCTCAGCATGACGTTCTTTTAACTCACACTACATCTAATTAGTTAGTGCTTAAAATGCCGCACACCGGTCAGCACCATTGCCAGGCCCAGGCGGTCGCAGGCATCGATGCTGTCCTGGTCCTTGATGGAGCCGCCGGGCTGCACCACGGCGCGCACGCCGGCCGCCGCCGCAATCTCCACGCAGTCGGGAAAGGGGAAAAACGCATCCGAGGCCATCACGGCGCCGTGCAGGTCGAAGCCGAAGCTGGCGGCCTTCTCGATGGCCTGGCGCAGGGCATCCACGCGCGAGGTCTGGCCCACGCCCGAGGCCAGCAGCTGGCCCGCGCGGGCCAGCACGATGGTGTTGCTCTTGGTGTGCTTGCAGATTTTGCCGGCAAACTCCAGGGCGGCCGTTTCGTCGGGGGTAGGGGCCGACTTGGTCACGGTGCGGAAGTCGGCGGCCGACTCGGTCTGCAGGTCGGCATCCTGCTCAATCACGCCGTTGAGCAGGGTTTTGAAGAGTTTGGCGGGGAAGATAACCGGCTTCTGCTTCAGTAAAATACGGTTTTTCTTGCTTTGCAGCACCGGCAGCGCGTCGGCCGCGAAGCTGGGCGCGATGAGCACTTCAAAGAATAGCTTGTTCAGCTCCTGCGCCGTGGCCAGGTCCACTTCCTGGTTCACGATAATGACGCCGCCGAAGGCCGAAACCGGGTCGCAGGCCAGGGCGTTGACGTAGGCCGCGTGCAGGTCGGCGGCCTGGGCCACGCCGCAGGCGTTGGTGTGCTTGAGGATGGCCACGGCCGGCGGCCCGCCCGCAAACTCGCGCATGAGCTGCACAGCGGCGTCCACGTCCACCAGGTTGTTGTAGCTCAGCTGCTTGCCGTGCAGCTGGTCAAACAGCGCCGTGAGGTCGCCGATAAACGAGCCGGCCTGGTGTGGGTTCTCGCCGTAGCGCAGCGGCGTGCGCGTAGCCGTGTCGGCGCTGTTCTCCACATCGAACGTAATGCCCGTGCGCGTCCACGAGGCTGTTTCGGTGCCCTGGCGCACGTATTTCTGAATCTCCGTATCGTAGTGGCTGGTGGCGGCGAAGGCGGCGGCCGCGTAGCGGCGGCGGCTTTCCAGGTCGGGGCTGCCATTCGTCTCTTCCAGCAGCTGGGTCACGGCCTCGTACTGGTCGCGCGAGCTGATTACCAGCACGTCGCGGTAGTTTTTGGCGGCGGCGCGCAGCAGGGCAATGCCGCCGATGTCGATTTTCTCAATCACCTCTTCTTCGGGGGCGCCGCTGGCCACGGTTTCCTCAAACGGGTACAAGTCAACCACCACTAAGTCAATGGGCGGAATGCCGTGCTGCGCGGCCTGGGCCAGGTCGCCGGCCTCGTGGCGGCGGTGCAGAATGCCACCGAACACCTTGGGGTGCAGCGTCTTCACGCGGCCACCGAACACTTCGGGAAAACCCGTCAGGTCTTCCACGGCAATTACCTCGGCACCTTGCTCTTCGAGAAATTTTTGGGTACCGCCCGTGGAATAGAGCGTGACGCCCAGGCGGCGCAGCGTGGTCACCAGCGGGGCCAGGCGGTCTTTGTGGTACACGGAAAGCAGGGCGGCGCGAATGGGGCGAGCGGCGGACATTGGCAGGGAAAGTTTGGGGGGTAAAATGCTGTGCGGAGCGCAAAAACTGCCTCCCCCCTACCCGGCCAACCGCGGTAAGGGCTTGGCGCCGCAAAGGTAGCCCCGCCAGCCGGGGCCGCCGGGCCCACCAATCAGAAAAACCGAAAATCCTCCTTGTTTGGTCGCCTGGCAACTCCTTGGCTTGGTTTGCAGTTATGCTATCTTAATCGTCTGCTCACGCGCACGCCCTTCTTGATGACCGAATTCGCTCCCGCCGCCGCCCTTTCTTTCCCCCTGCCGCCCGACGCGCCCGCGCCTACCCCCCCCACGCCCGCCAGCGCCGTAGTGGCGGCTGCGCAGCTGGTCCCGCGCCTGCTGGCCCAGGCGGCGGCCACCGATACCATCGGCGGCTTTCCGGGGCAGGAGATGACCTGGCTGCGCGAGGCGGGCCTGCTCACGGCCGCCCTACCCCCCAGCCTGGGCGGCGCGGGCCTGGGCGAGCCGGCCGCCGCGCTGGCGCTGCTGCAGGCGCTCTACCACATCGGGCGGGGCAACCTGGCTGTGGGCCGCCTCTGGGAAGGCCACGTAAATGCCTTATTACTAATTCGTTGCTTCGGCACCCCCGCGCAGCTGGCCCGCGCCGCCGCCGATGCCCGCGCCGGCCACGTGTTCGGCGTTTGGAACACCGAGAACCCGGCCGAGGGCGTGCACCTGGAGCCGCTGACGGGGGCGCCCGGCCGCTACCGCCTGCGCGGGGCCAAGACGTTTGCCTCGGGCTCGGGGCACATTACCCGGCCGGTGCTCACCGGGATGCTGGCCGCCCCGGTTGCGCCCGCCGTGCGCCGCGACCAGGGCCCCAGCCAGCCGCCCGCCCCGGCCCCTACCCCCCCCCCGCCCGCCGGCTGGCAGCTGGTGCTGCTGCGCGCCGACGAGCAGCCGCCGGCACTGGACCGCAGCTTTTGGCGGCCCCTGGGCATGCGGGCCACGGCCAGCTTCCGGGCCGATTTTACGGGTCTGGAAATCGGGGCCGATGAGTTAATTGGCCAGCCTAATGACTACTACCGCGCCCCGTGGTTTGGGGGCGGCGCGGCGCGCTTCGCGGCCGTGCAGCTGGGCGGGGCCGCGGCCGTGCTCGACGAAACCCGCCGCTTTTTGCGCCGCCTGGGCCGCACCGACGACCCCTACCAGCGCCAGCGCCTGGGCGAGCTGCTGCTGCTGCACGAAACCGGCCAGCGCTGGCTGCGCGGCGCCGCCGAGCACGCCGCCCTACCCCCCACCCCGGCTGAGGCGCTGCCCCCCGCCCGCCTCGACGCCCTGGCGGCCTACGTCAACGCCCTGCGCACCACCACCGAAGACATTTGCCTGCAAACCCTGCGCCTGGCCGAGCGTAGTGTGGGCGCGCGCGGCCTGCTCCAGCCCGAGCCCTTCGAGCGCCTGCACCGCGACCTGACCCACTACCTGCGCCAGCCCGCCCCCGACGCGGCCCAGGCCGATATTGGTCGCTTCGCGCTGGCCTCGGACAAGCCGGCTTACCAGCTGTGGCCGGGGTAGACTTGCTTAAATTATGAGTTATGAATTTGGATTTCAACTCTTTAATTCGTAATTCTATTAACCGTTTTAGTTGACTGATTACCCGGCATGGCTGAGTTACCTTTTGCCTCCTACCCCCTGCGGCCGGCCAGCCACGCGGCCGCGCTGGGCAGCACCGTCATCATTATTCCGCACCCCGACGATGAGGCCCTGGGCTGCGGCGGACTCCTGGCGCTGCTGCGCCAGGCGGGCCAACCGGTGGCCGCCGCGCTGGTGAGCGACGGCACCATGTCGCACCCCCACTCGCGGGAGTTTTCGGCCGCCGCCCGCCGCGAGCTGCGC
>CAZZWL010000261.1:0-3700 GCA_964657755.1 uncultured Rhodanobacter sp. | reverse complement strand
CCGGCGCAGTGCTGCCCGGCGCAGTTGACATCGTGCCCGCGGGCGTGTTGGTTTGCGACGCGCCCGAATAGAGCGTGCCGCCCACTGGGTTCGTGTTGAGCGCGCCCGAGGTGGCACCAACCGGCGTGGTGGTGCTGGCGCCGGGCACTACTGCCCCCGAAGGCAGCGCGCCCGAAAGGCTCGGCTGGCCCGGCGCAATGACGCCGGTGCCCGTCGGCGCGGCCACGCTGCCGGGCGCGGTAGTGGCGGCACCCGGCACGGCTACTTGCGCGGCGGCCGAAAAGCTGCAAGCCAGGCCCAGCAGGGCGGCGCCTAAGATATTTTGCGTTTTCATATTGGTTATAAGCTACTTGAAGATGGGCCATCCGACCAGTGGTAGGGCAGCCGTGAGCGTAGCTATACGGAATGGCGCGCGCCGCGAACGCGAATTTTCAGCAGGCGCGCCGCGTCGAGTAGCTACTAACTCGTCCTTCCAGGGCCGTATATTTTTTGTTATCAGGGAGTTGAAAAATTTGGGCAAAATCGTAAAAACAGTTGCCTTCAACTTGGCAAACTGCCCGGCGGGCCGAAGACCCGGCGCCCGCGGGTGGGTGGTAATTTTGCGGCTCCCCTCCTAGTTCTATGCGCGTACTGCACACCGCCGACTGGCACCTCGGCCAGCATTTTCTCACCGGCAACGAGCGCCTGACCGAACAGCGCGCCTTTCTCGACTGGCTGCTGGCCACGGTGCAGGCCGAGGGGGTAGGGGCGCTAGTGCTGGCCGGCGACGTGTTTGACACTACTACCCCCTCGCACGCGGCCCAGGAGCTGTACTACGATTTTTTGGTGCGCATGCAGGCCACGGGTTGCCGCGACATCGTGGTGGTGGGCGGCAACCACGACTCGCCGACCCTGCTCAACGCCAGCCGCCGGCTGCTGCGGGCGCTGCGCATCCACGTTATCGGGGGCGTGCCCACCGACCCGGCCGAGCAGATTATTACGCTGGCCGGGCCCGATGGCCGGGCCGGGCTGGTGGTGTGCGCCGTGCCCTTTCTGCGCGACCGCGACCTGCGCCTGGCCGGGGCCGGCGAAACGCCCGACGAGCGCCAACTGCGCGTGCGCGACAGCATTGCCGGGCATTATAAGCTTCTGAGCGAGCACGACCTGGTGCGCGGCCGGCGCGAGCAGGATGTGCCGGTGCTGGCCACCGGCCACCTCTACGCGGCCGGCGGCGAGGCCCGCGAGGGCGCCGAGCGCGACGTGCACATCGGCGGGCTGGGCGTGGTGGCCGCCGAGCACTTTCCGGCCGCGTTCGACTACGTGGCGCTGGGCCACCTGCACCGGCCGCAGGTGGTGGGCGGGCGGGCGCACATCCGCTACTCGGGCTCGCCGGTGCCGCTCTCGTTTACCGAGGCCGACGACAAGCAGCAGGTACTGCTACTGGACTTCGCGGGCGCGGGGCCGCCCGTTATTACGCCGCTGGCCGTGCCGGTGGCGCGCCGCCTGCAGCGCTTCCACGGCGGGCTGGAAGAGGTGGAAGCCGCCCTGCTGGCCTTTGATAACGAAGCCTTTAGCCTGGTGGCCTGGGCCGACGTGCTGGTGCGCTCCGACGAATCGCCCACCGAGGTGCAGCGCCGCGTGCAGGCCGTGCTAAAGGAGCGCCGCGACCACGTGCTGGCCCCGCGCGGCGTGCGCCACCAGCGCCTCACCAACGCCCCCGGCATGGTAGCCGCCGCCGCGCCCATCGAGCACCTGCACGAGCTGACGGTGGAGGAGGTATTTCGCCGCCGCGTGGCGGGCCTACCCCCCGAGCGGGCAGCGGCCCTCACCGCCACGTTTCAGGAACTGCGCCAGCTGCTGGCCCAGGCCGACCCACAGGCCTGGGGCGGGGAAAGCGAGTAATTGCTATGGCGTGTTTTTTGCCGGCGGCTTAATTTTACGGCGGGGCTCTGCAAGTTGAAACTGTTTGGCAGTGCATGTTTTTAGCTTTATTACTATCCGGCATGACGTTCTCCCGATTTCTCCAGTAGCCATCATTCTAAGCCCTCTAAAACAATTTTATCAAGTTAGCCCGCATGGATAAGAGATTACGCTATTTATGGTTGAGTGCGCTGCTGCTGCCGTGCTGCACTGGTGCGCACGCGCAGGCCATTCCCGTATTTACCGTAATAAACGGCATTATTAAAACCAGAAAGTTCGCTCAGGGAGAATATGCTGACAAGACAGTGACTACTACCACTTACCGAGGCATGAGCTTTCCGAAGCAGCGCGCAATCACGGATAAGTTATCAGGGGCAAACAAGGACCAGATTCTGTTTCTGGAGGCCCAGCTTGAGAAATGCTACATTCATATGCTGACCGATTCGCTGGCAGTTGTCTGCTCAGCTAATCAGCAGGCTTCTATCAAAGCTGCCCAAGCCATCATTAAGCAGGCGCGCCCTTTGTGGGGCCAGAAGTACTACCACGAGGAAATTGCTTTTTACTTGGCCGAAGACGCGCGCCGCCAGCAGGCTGCTACCCCCGCCGTGCCGGCCAAGTAAGGCGCGCGGCCTGCCCAAAAACTGCGCCCGCCCCCGCCAATCGTGCGGAGGCGGGCGTAATTTTAGGGTATGAAGATTATCAGCCTGCGCTTTGCTAACCTCAACTCGCTGCCGGGGCCCTACCTCATCCGGTTCGATGCGGCGCCGCTGGCCGACACAGGCTTGTTTGCTATCACGGGGCCCACGGGCGCGGGCAAAAGCACGCTGCTCGACGCCATTGCGGTGGGCCTCTACGGCCGGGTGCCGCGCCACGACCGCCAGGTGGGCGAGATGGTGAGCCGCCACGCGGCGGGCGCGTGGTCGGAAGTGGAGTTTGAGGTGCACGAAACCAGCCCCGACACCGGCCTCACGCGGCGCGTGCGCTACCGCTCGCGCTGGGAGGTGAAGCGCAAAACCCGCGGCGACGACAAGGGTGGCCTGGGCCAGGACGCCATGACGCTGGTGTTCAGCCCGTCGGGCGAAGCCGTGGTGAGCGGCAAGGAGGCCGTGCCGGCCAAGGTGGGCGAGCTGTCGGGCCTCGATTTTGGGCAGTTTGAGCAGGCCGTGCTGCTGAGCCAGGGCAAGTTTGCGCGCTTCCTGCACGCGCCCGAGAAAGAGCGCAGCGCCCTGCTCGAAAAGATGACCAACGTGGGCATCTACTCGCAGCTGTCGGTGGCGGCATTTGAGAAAGCCAAGCAGGAGGAGCAGAAAACCCACTTGCTGGAGGCCTCGCTGCACGCTACCCGCCTGCTGCCCGCCGAGGAGCGCCAACGGCTGGAGCGCCTGCTCGACGCGCTGCACGAGGAGGCCGAAATAACCTACGAGCAGCAGCAGGAGCTAACTACCTGCCTGGCCTGGCGCACCATCCTCGACCAGCTCGACCGGCAGCTGGCCGACGCCCGCCGGCAGACCGACCAGCTGCTAGCGGAAGCAACCGCCTTGCAGCCCACATTCGCGCGCCTCGCCGACCACGAGCGCGCCGCTACCCCGGCGCTGTCCACGGCCTTTGTGCTGAGCGAGCAGGCCCACCTGGAGCTGCGCCGCGACGCCGACGCCCTGACGCAGCTGGAGCAGCAGGTACCCTTGTTACTCACCGCGGCCGAGGCGGCCAAGGCTACCCACCTCGCCGCCGCCGACCACCAGGCCGCTGCCCAGCGCGAGGCCGACGACCTGCGCCCGGTGTTGCAGGAAGTGCTGAGCCA
>CAZZWL010000260.1:0-3707 GCA_964657755.1 uncultured Rhodanobacter sp. | reverse complement strand
AGGTACCTGACCGGGCTTCTTTTTTTTGCGGCGCGTTCGGGTAAGAATACTTCCTACCCTGCTAGCTAGGGCCGGCGCACCGAGTCGGGGCGGCTCACGGCGTCGAGGGCCTGGGTGGCGGTAAATTCCTTTTCTACGTTGGTGTAGCCGGGGGGCGAAATGCGCTTGCCGCTGCTGGTGATAAACGTGGGCTTGAGCTTGAGGGTGAAGCGCAGGGGCTGGCGGTCGCGGTCGGTGAGGCCCAGCGCGAAGTTGGCCAGGCTCTCGCCCGACTGCTGGCCCAGGGTTTTGCGCAAGTCACTCTCTACCAGTATAGGAGCCGTGACGAGGCCGCCGTTGGCGGGCACCTCAATGCGCTGGTTGGTGTGGCCCTTGGCTACCTCCTTGCCATCGATGAGGGCGATGTAGTCAAACTCGTTGAGGGCGGCGGTTTCGGAGTTGGGGTTGCGAAACTCCAGGTTCAGGCGCATCCGCAGGGGGAGGTTGCCGGCAGTGGCGGCAACGGCCAGCAGCGCCCGCTCGGCGGTGCCCAGGTCGCCTGCCTGGCGCAGGTTCAGGACGTTGACGCCGGCCACGGTAGCTTGGTCCACGGAAGCTAAGCGCACATCAACATTTTTAAAGGCTTTGGCCTGCTGCACTTGCTCCTGAATGCCGCACTGGCTCAGGCTGGCAATAGCCACCAAGCCGGCCACGGCTTGCAGTGCCACGCGGGGCTTGGGTAGGAAAGAAAAAAACATGGGTAAACTAAAGGAAGGGAAAGAGGGCGAATATCCGCCTTCTACTCCTACGCTGTTAAATAGTTACGAAAATTGGGAAAGCGTAGCAGCCATATTCGGTCAGCCACGGGGCACTGGTAGTCGCGCTCGGTTGGGGTTGCTTTTTCAGGGGCCCTACCCCTGGCGCAGTGACCAGGCAGGCAGCCGAAGCTACCTACCCGATGGGCAGTTTGGTGATACCTTTCGCCCCCGTATTCTTCCATTTTAGCCGGTTTTCGGCCCAGCCTATGCGTCAGTGTGTACTGCCTTTCGTGGCAGCTTCGTTTTTTGTTGCGGTGGGGGCGGCGGGCCAGCAGCTGCCCACCCCCGCGGCCCCAGACTATGCCCGCGCCGAGCGCTTTATGGGCTACAACACGCAGGCGCTGGTCGACCACAGCGCTGGCCCACCCAGCTGGCTCGCCGGCGACCGGTTCTGGTACCGGGTGCTCACGGCCCAGGGCAGCGAGTTTGTGCTGGTAGACCCGGCCCGCAACACCCGCACCCCAGCCTTTGACCAGGCCCGGCTGGCGGCCGCGCTCGCCACGGCCAGCGGTAAAACCTACGCTGCCAACCGGTTGCCGTTCCGGGACTTCACGTTTTTGCCCGATGGGAAGTCAATTTCCTTTGCCGCCGCCGGCAAGAGCTGGCAGTACGACGCGGCCAGCGGCCAGGTGAGCCCCGCTGCTACCCCTACCCCCCCGCCCAGCCCCAACGCCCGCAACGAAGTCGCGTCGCCCGATGGCCAGCTCGCCGCCTACATCCAGGATTACAACCTGTGGGTGCGCCACACCCAGACCAACCAGACCACCCAGCTCACCACCGACGGCAGCAAGGACTACGGCTACGCCACCGACAACGCCGGCTGGACCCACAGCGACCAGGCCATCCTGCGCTGGTCGCCCGACTCGCGCAAAATCGCCACCTTCCGCCAGGACCAGCGCCGGGTGGGCGATATGTACCTGGTAACCACCAATATCGGCCACCCCAAGCTGGAAGCCTGGAAGTACCCGCTGCCCGGCGACAAGGACATTGCGATGATTGAGCGGGTCATCATTGAGGTGGCTAACCCGAAAGTGGTGCGCCTGCAGATACCCCCCGACCCGCACCGCGGCTCGCTCTCGGACGATATTTCGAGCAGCGGCACCTTCGATGACGTGGACTGGAGCGCCGATGGCCGCCAGCTGGCCTTCGTGTCAACCTCGCGTGACCACAAAGAGGAGAAAATGCGCGTGGCCGACGCCGCTACCGGCGCGGTGCGCGAGGTGTTTTCGGAAACCGTAGCCACGCAGTATGAGTCGGGCCAGCGGGCTATCAACTGGCACTATTTACCTAAGAGCAAGGAGATTATCTGGTATTCGGAGCGCGACAACTGGGGCCACCTCTACCTCTACGACGCCACCACTGGCCAGGTGAAGCAGCAGATTACGAAGGGCAACTGGGTCGTGACGCAGCTATTGAAGGTGGATGAGCAGGCCCGCCAGCTTTATTTCCTGGCCGATGGCCGCGAGCCCGGCAACCCCTACTTCACCCACCTCTACCGCATTGGGCTCGATGGCAAGCACCTGACGCTGCTCACGCCCGAGCCCGGCAACCACCAGGTGACGTTCGCGCCCTCGGGCCGCTACTTCATCGATACCTACTCGCAGCCCGACAAGCCGGGCACCACGGTGCTGCGCGCCGCCGGCGGCAAGCTCATTTCGACCCTGGAGAAGACCGATATTTCGCGCCTCACCGCCACCGGCTGGAAAGCGCCCACGCCCATCACGGTGAAGGCCCAGGACGGGCAAACTGACCTCTACGGGCTCCTGTTCACGCCCAGCGCGCTGAATCCCACCCATAAGTACCCGATTATCAACTACATATACCCCGGCCCGCAGGGTGGCGGCGTGGGCAGCTGGTCGTTTAGCTCGGCCCGCAACGACAACCAGGCGCTGGCCGAGCTGGGCTTCGTGGTGGTCGTGATTGAGGGCAGCTGTAACCCGCTGCGCTCCAAGAGCTACCACGATGCCTGCTACGGCAACATGGCCGAAAACACTCTGGCCGACCAGGTAACCGGGATGCGCCAGCTAGCCCAGCGCTACCCCTACATCGACCTGGAGCGGGCCGGCATCTGGGGGCACTCGGGCGGCGGCTACGCCACGGCGGCGGCCATGTTTCGCTACCCCGATTTCTTCAAAGTGGGCATCTCCGAATCGGGTAACCACGAAAACCGCAACTACGAAGACGACTGGGCAGAGCGCTACCTCGGCCTGCTCAAAACCAACCCCGACGGCACCACCAACTACGACAACCAGGCCAACGCCCTCTTCGCTAAAAACCTAAAGGGCAAGCTGATGCTGGCCCACGGCCTGATGGACGACAACGTGCCGCCCTCCAACACCCTGTTGGTAATCGAGGCGCTCACCAAAGCTAACAAAAGCTACGACCTGGTCGTGTTTCCGAACGCTGCCCACGGCTACGGGGCCTACTCGCCCTACATGACGCGCCGCCGCTGGGACTATTTCGTGCAGAACCTGGCCGGCGCCCAGCCCCCCCACGACTACCAGATGACACCCCAGCCCGACCCGCGCAACTAGCCAGATGTAGCGCAACTCCCGGCGGCTGAATTCGGTTAGCAGTTCAAGTAGGAAGGGCGCAAACTCTCCCTGCTGGCTAATCGGTTACTTGTGCGGCAGCATGCACAAGCTGCTGGCTACCAGTACCCGGCGACCAAGTTGCCAGAGCAGCTTAGTCGGGAGCCTGACGAAAACTATGATTTAATCCTCGTCGCTGTTTGGTTTTTTCTCCATAGTTCTACAGACTTGAGGGGAGAAGGAATCACCCACTTCGAAGCCCGTGGTTTGCCGACCACGGGCTTCGCCTTTTTCTAGCCGAAGCTATCGAAAGACACCGTGGCTGGCGGGAGACTACCGCACAGTATGACTAATATATCGTGCAAGAAGGGTGCGGGGG
>CAZZWL010000259.1:0-3818 GCA_964657755.1 uncultured Rhodanobacter sp. | reverse complement strand
TACCCGGCCGGCCGGGCCGGCGCGCCGCTGGTGAGCAACCTCATCAGGGAGTACGTGGCCCGCGGCCACCGCGTGGTGGCCATTACCCTCGACGACCAGCTCGGCGACGACGACCCGGCCTTCGTGCACGAGGAGCCCGGCCTGACCTACGTGGTGGTGCCCAGCCGCAGCCGCACCTTCCGGCCGAATGGCCGCCGGCTGGGGCGCACCGCCGATTTTTTCTGGTTCGAGCGCCGGCAGCTGCTGGCCCAGCTGCGGCGCTACCAGCCCGAGGTGGTGCACGCGCACTGGACCTACGAGTTTGCGATGCCCGCCCTGGCCTACGATGCCCATGCGCTAGTGACGGTGCACGACAACGCGCTGATTATCTACCAGTACGTGCGCACCCTCAACCGCCTGTTTCACCTGGCGATGGCGCGCTACGTATTTTGGAAAGGGCGGCATTTCACGGCCGTGTCGCCCTACATGGCCGCCACGGTGCAGCCCTGGACGCGCCACCGCGTACGGGTGGTGCCCAACCCTGTGGTGGTGCCCGCGCGCGCCAGCCAGGCCAAAGCGCCCCTGAGCCAGCCGGTTATCAGCGTGGTGGTGAATGGCTGGGACGACCGCAAAAACAGCAAAAACGCCCTGCTGGCCTTCCGCGACGTGCAGCGGCAGCACCCGCAGGCCGTGCTGTGGGCGATGGGCACCGCCTTTGAGGCCGGGGGCGAGGCCATCGCTTTTTGCCAGGCGCACGACGTGCAAAACGTGGTTTTTATGGGCCCTACCCCCCACTACGAGGTGCTGACCAACATCGCGGCCAGCACGCTCATTCTGCACACCTCGCTGGAGGAGTCGTTCGGCATGGTGCTCGTGGAGGCGATGGCCTACGGCGTGCCCGTGGTGGCGGGCCAGGCCAGCGGCGCCGTGCCCTGGGTGGTGGAAGATGGCGGCCTGCTGGTGGACGTGACCAGCGTGGCCGCCATCGCGGCCGCCGTGCACCGCCTGCTGGCCGACCCCGCGCTGTACGCGCAGCTCTCAGAGCGGGCCGTAGCCATCGTAGCCGAGCGCTTTCCGCTGGCTAAGGTGGCTGACCAGTACCTGACCTTGTACCAGCAAATGCTGGCTGAAACCCACTAATAACTTCTTGGTATCCAAGATTTACTCTCTTACTTAGCTCGTCAGCCGCCTACCCCTTCTTCACTCCTTCACCTGCTGTCCTTGCGTTATGAACCCTACGTTGCCGCCCATTTCGAGTACTGCCAAGGCCGCGAAGACGGTCTATTTTCCGGGCCTCAACGCGTTGCGCTACCTGGCGGCGGCGGCGGTGGTTTTTTGCCACGTGGAGGAGGTGAAGCTGCACTACCAGCTACCCAATCACTACCGCTTCTTTTTGGTGCATGGGGTGGGCGGGCTGGCGGTCACGTTCTTCTTCGTGCTCAGCGGCTTTCTCATTACCTACCTGCTGCTCAAGGAGAAAGAAGCCCGCCAGGATGTGGACGTGCGCAGCTTCTACGTGCGGCGCGCGCTGCGGATTTGGCCGGTTTACTTCCTCATTAGCTTGTTGGGCTTGTTCGTGATGCCCCACATTCCGGCCCTGATGTTCCCCGTCGATACGGCCAAGATGCTGCACGGCTACCCGTTCAATATTATCCTCTACGCCCTGCTGATGCCCAACGTGGCGCTGTGGCTGAATTTCTTCGTGCCCTACGCCAGCCAGCTGTGGTCGGTGGGCGTGGAGGAGCAGTTTTACCTGTTCTGGCCCTGGCTGTTTAAGCTGCTGAAGCGCCAGCTGGCCCTGATGGTGGCCATCGTGGTGGTGTTCTTGGTGCTGCGCGCGGGCCTGCACTTTCTGGGCTCGCACTGGCTGGGCATTCGCAACCAGAAAATCGCCACCGCGCTCTATAACTTCCTCAATTTCACGCGAATTGACTGCATGGCCATTGGGGGCATCGGGGCCTATTTTATTTATGGCGAGGCGGCGTGGTTTCGGCGGTACTTCCTCAACCGCACCGCCGAGATTACGGCGCTGGTGGCGGCAACGCTGCTGTTCGTGGTGGCCGAAAACACCCCGAGCTACGATGTTTCGGCGGTCGTTTTTCCTCTGTACTCCGCGTTGTTTTTGATAATTCTGGTCAACGTGGCCTGCGCCGAGCGGCCGCTGCTGCGCCTCGAAGGCCGGCTGTGGACCTTCCTGGGCAACATCTCTTACTCGGTGTATATGTATCAGTACCTGGCGATTGGCGGCGTCCTGTTCGTGTTTCGCAAGCTGGGGCTGGTGGCCTTCGACGCGGTGCCCAATGCCGTGTACCACGTGGTGTCGCAGTGCGCGGTCGTTTTGCTGGCCTACCTATCGTACCGCTACTTCGAGTCGCCTTTTCTGAAGCTGAAAAACAGGTTTGCCGTGGTCAAGAGCACCACTACTCCCACCGCCGGCCCGGAAGCCAGCCCGCCGGCTCCCAGCGGGCAGGTGGTGCTACCGGGCCGGCAGGGGGCGCTGGGCGGCGCCTAGCACCTCGCGGTAGATGGCCAGCGTGTGGGCCACGATGACGGCGGGGTCGTGGCGGGGGCGGGCCACGGCGGCGGCCTGCGCGGCGAGGCGCTGGCGCAGCGCGGGCTCGCGCAGCAGGCGCAGGGCCTGGGCCGCGATGCTGGCCGGGGCCAGCGTGCAGAGCAGGCCCGTCACCTCATCTTCGACCAAGGAGCGCACGCCGCCCACGTCCGACACCACCACGGGCAGGCCCGCCACCTGCGCCTCGCACACGCTGTTGGGGCTATTATCGACGTAGGAGGGGTGCAGCAGGCACACCGCTTCGCCGAAGAGCTGCGCCAGCTCGGGGGCGGCCAGCATGCCCCGGCACACGACATCGGCGGGACCAATGTGCCGCAGCCCGGCTTGGAGCACCGCGCGCCGCACCGCGGCCGGCGGGGCCGGCCCCGCGATAACCAGCTGCACATCAATCTGCTGCCGAATAAGATTGAGCGCGGCCAGCACTTCCGCGAAGCCCTTCATCACCTGCGTGCCGCCCACGAAAACCAGCCGCGGCCTACCCCCCTCCAGTGCGGGCAAGGCGGGCGGACGAAAAAATTCGGGCCGGATAACCTCCCAGTTGTGGTGCACCACGCAGCCGGGGCTGAGCTGCCGCACCAGGGCCTGGTCCCAGTGCGTGCGGCACACAAACTGGTGAACGGCCGGCAGGTAGCGGCGCTCATAGTAGCCGGCCAGCGTCCAGAGCACCTTCAGCCACGAGCGCCAGCTGGGCACGAAGGGCGGGTACTGCGACACCAGGCCCTGCACCGAGAGCAGCTGCGGCTGGGGCAGGCCGGCCGTCATGGCGGGCAGCTGCAGCTCGGAGCCGTGCAGGTGCAGCAGGTCGTAGCCGGCCGCGTGCCGCCGCAGCCAGGCTCGCACCAGCCTGATGCGCCGCCGGTAGAGCGTGAGAATATCGACCCGCACCGACGGCACTCGCAGGTAGATAAAGCGCAGGCCGCCGCGCGCAAACTCATCGCTCGGATTATCTATCTTATTGGTCCAGTGCAGAATGGTTAGTTCCAGGCCGGGCTGCTGGCGCAGCTGCTCGGCCAGCGCCACCACCCAGGGCACCGGGTGGGCAGCCTGGTCGAGCGGGTGGGGGTAGGGAGCGAGCCAAAGTATTTTCATGGGCAAATGCGGTTGGGAGCCGGGGCAGCGCCCCTACCTCCGCCGCCACGAGCGCAGCCGCTCTGTCAGGTTGAAATCGGTGCGAAACAGCCGGCACTGCCGCTCCACGTCGCGGTCGCCCCACAGCAGGCAGCGCTTGAGACGTAGCATATCTACGCGGTTTTCAGCAAAAGGCAAG
>CAZZWL010000258.1:0-3937 GCA_964657755.1 uncultured Rhodanobacter sp. | reverse complement strand
GCTGCAGAATTATAACGCGGCGGCCAGCGGCGGCAACGAAAACGCCCGCTACCGTGTGTCGCTGGGCTACCTCAACCAGAAGGGCATCATCAAAACTTCGGGCCTGGAAAAATACAGCGGGGCCTTTGCGGGTAATTTTAAGTTCTTGGAAAGCAAGCGACTGGGTCTCGACCTGAACATGAAGGTGACGCAGGTGAAGGAGCAGTTGGCCCCCATCACCAACAACGGCGACTTCCGGGGCACGGTTATCGGGCAGGCGCTAGCCTGGAACCCCACCGACTCGCTCTACAGCGCCAACGGCCTGCCGGTATCACGCCTAGGCAGCAGCACCATCAACCCGGTGGCCATGTTGGCTTACTACCA
Source organism: uncultured Rhodanobacter sp. (assembly GCA_964657755.1). Taxonomy (GTDB): domain Bacteria; phylum Bacteroidota; class Bacteroidia; order Cytophagales; family Hymenobacteraceae; genus Hymenobacter. The sequence continues at coordinate 3,574 of CAZZWL010000258.1, read as the reverse complement.
CGACCGCGCCACTACCACCACGGCCCAGGTATCGATTTCGCCCTATTACAAGTTCAACGACTGGCTGGAGTACCGGGCACTGTTTGCGGGCACTTATAGCACGGGCAACCGCCGTACCAGCATTGACCAGCGACTCAATGTCTCTGATTACCAGCAGGTAGGCTATGCGCAGATTAATACGGCCGAACTGCTGACCCAGCAGATGACCCACACGCTGAACTTCAACAAAAAGATAGCTGGCAACCTGAACCTGAACGCGCTGCTGGGCTATGAGTACCAGCAGTTCAACAATACGACCACCTCACTGAGCGGGCGCGGGCCGGTGAACACGACAACAGGTGCACCTATTGGCTTTGGCACCTACGGGCTGGACTATACCAACTACATCCAGTTTTCCAATCCCTCGGGTCGCTCCATCTCTGCGACCGTAGACCCAGTGACGCAGCTGCAATCATACTTCGGCCGCGTGATTTTGAACTACAAGGAGCGCTACTTGCTAACGGCCACGTTGCGCGCGGACGGTTCCACGAAGTTTGGGGCAAACAACCGGTATGGTTACTTCCCGTCTGTGTCGGCAGCCTGGGACATCAGCCAGGAAGAGTTCTTCAAAGTGCAGGCCATCAATCAGATGAAGATTCGTGTTGGCTATGGTCGCACTGGCAACCAGGAGTTTCCAGCCGGGTCTTCGCAGACGCAGTACACGTTCGCAAATAATAATGGCGGCCTTCAACAGATTACCAACTTTAATCCCAACTTGAAGTGGCAGTCAGACGAACAGTATGATGTAGGCACGGACCTGGCTCTGTTCAACAACCGCCTGAGCATAACAGCTGACTACTTCTACAAGCGCACGACCGATTTGCTATTCCCTCAAGGTGCAGGCTATCCGTCTGCTGGGGGCGGCAGCGTAATTTGGTTTAATCTAAATCCGGGGCAAATCGTCAATAAGGGTGTAGAACTCATTGCCAATGTCTCAGTTTTCGACACGCCGAAGTTCGGCTTTACCATCGGCGGCAACGCGACGTTTATCCGCAACTCGGTATCGAACCTGTCTAACGCGCTCATTATCCAAACCGGGACGCTGAATGGCCAGGGTTTGTCGGGTGTATTGGCCGAAACCATCCAGAACGGCCAGCCGATAAATGGATTCCAATTGCCCATCTACAATGGAATCAACCCCACTACTGGTCTCTATAATGACTTTGGTAAGGCGCAGTATGCCGGTAATCCAAACCCTACCACGCTGGTAGGTTTCAACACTACACTACGCTACGCCAAGCTCTCACTCACGGCCAACTTCACGGGGGCGTTTGGCAACGTGATTTATAACAATACCTTTAACAGTGTATTGAACGTGAGTCAGATACGTGCAGGTAAAAATATCTCCCTGGCCGAATACCAGTCGGGTGTGAAGGAGTCACTGTCTAACGCCGTAACGCCCTCGACGCGCTACTTGGAAAGTGGCAACTACGTGAAGCTCTCCAACCTGACGTTGAGCTACTCCGTGGGCGACGTTTACGGGGTATTCAAAGGCCTCAGCGTGTACGCTATCGGCCAGAACCTGTTTCTGCTCACCAAGTATCGTGGCTTCGACCCTGAGGTGAATACCAACAAGGCTAATGGCGTGGTGCCCTCAGCCGGCATCGACTACACGGGCTACCCCTCTGCCCGCACGTTCACGTTTGGCTTCAATTTCTCGATTTAATCCCACCCAAGCTTTTATTCCGATATGAAAAAGATTCTAAGCGCGGCGGCGATGCTGGCCGTGTTGCAGCTGGCCAACAGTTGCAAGATTAACGAAGAACTCCAAGGTACTGCTACTGGTGACCAAGCCGCCACGGGCAATGCTTCGTCACTACTCGATGGCGTGTATAACTCCCTGCGCTCGCCTTTTCAGGGGGCTACCCAGGTGTTTGCCCTCTCGGAAGTGACCACCGACGAGCGCCTGATGCCTACCCGCGCCGGCGACTGGGACGACAACGGCGTGTGGCGTGCCCTGCACCAGCACACCTGGGATGCCAACCACAGCCAGGTGCGCGATGCCTACGCCAACTTGGGTGGCATTGTGTTCGCGGCCACCGATATGCTGCAAACCAAGTTTGGAGCCACTGCCACGCAGCAGGCTCAGGCGCGCTTTCTGCGGGCTTTCGCCATGTACTGGACGCTGGACCTCTACGACCAGGTGCCCTACCGCGAGCCGGGTGACTTGGTGTCGAGCAACGCGATGGTGCGCAAGGGTACGGCCGCGAACGACTACATTATTGCCGAGGTAACCGCCGCGCTGCCTGACCTGCCCGACGCGCCCGCAAACCGGGCTACCAAGGACGCCGCCCGCTGCCTGCTCATGAAGTGCTACCTCAACCGGGGGGTGTATGCCAACCGGGCGGCCCCCACTTTTGCAGCGGCCGATATGAACATGGTCGTAACGCTGGCTGACGCGATTATCAGCAGCGGGCGCTATACGTTTGCGAAGAACTACTTCGACAACTTCGCGCCCGACAACACTAACATCGGCACAGAGAATATTTTCACTGAGCTCAACATTGGGGGCGTGAGCAGCGGCGCGCAGTACGATTTGTGGCGCTTTATCTCGCACTACAACATGAACCCCAGCGGCTACAACGGCCCCTGCGCGCTGGCCGGCTTCTACAACAAATACGAGGCTTCGGACCTGCGCCGGGGGCAGGTATACTCCTATACCAACGGCCCTTCTAACCCCGGCAAGCACGTGAACGTGGGCTACCTCATCGGGCAGCAGTACAGCCTGCTCACCGGGGCGGCCCTGCAAGACCGCCTGGGTAATCCGTTGTCCTTCACGGCCGATGTAAATATTATCGAAACCGGGGCCAACCTAGAGGTAACTGGCATCCGGCCCATGAAATACCCCCCCGATTTCACTAACAACTCGGCTGGCACCATCGACAACGACATGGTGCACTTCCGCCTGCCCGACGTTATTCTGATGAAGGCTGAGGCTATCATGCGCGGGGCTACGGGCACCGTGGCCGGCACCTACGGCAGCACGCCGCTGGCGCTCGTCAATTCCGTTCGCACGCACCCCACGCGGGCGGCCAGTGCCCTCACTAGCGTGAGCCTGACCAACATCTACGATGAGCGCGGCCGTGAGCTGTACCTGGAGCTGTGGCGCCGCCAGGACATGGTGCGCTTCGGCACTTTCCTGGGCCCCATTGAGCAAGGCCCCGCCAGCAGCTCGCCCACGTACCTCATCTTCCCGATTCCTAATCAGCAGCTGGCGGTGAATCCCAACTTGGTGCAGAACCCTGGCTACTAGGTGCTACACTGGCCGCCAAGCAATAGGCCCTACCCCCTCACTCCCGGCGAAAGCTGAGGGTGGCTAAGCCGGGAAGACAAATTTTTTAGGTGCCCGGAGCCCGACGCTAAGCGTCGGGCTTCGTTTTTTTTAGGGCGTGTAGCAAGCAGAAATAGCTAAGGATAACCTGATGAAACAGGGGGTGTATAGTGCTGTCAAGCAAGCAATATTAGCCGGTAATCCAGGCTGATGCTACTGGCCGGGCGGCGGGGTTGGCCCGCCCGGCTTGGCGGCCGCGAGGGG
>CAZZWL010000257.1:0-3951 GCA_964657755.1 uncultured Rhodanobacter sp. | reverse complement strand
GGGTGTTGTTAAACAAATAGGGGAAAACCGCCGACTCAGCCCTGCTCGGGTTTAGCCGGCGGCTGCCAGGCGGCAATCAGGTCCATGTCAAACGGGGCTTCGGCCGGCGGGGGCTGGTCGGAGAAGTCATACTCGCCGTGCAGATTCAGGTGCCGGTAGGAAAGTACGGCCGAGGGTGAGAGCGTAGCCAGGGTAGGGGCCTGTTGCTCGGGCGGCAGCCGGGCCAGGTGCTGCGAGAGGTGCAGGTAGTTCCAGCAGATGATGGCGTTCATCAGCAGGCGTTTGCAGGTCTCGGCCACCAGCTGCTCGGAGCGGGTGGCGGCGTGAAACTCCTGGTTGCGCCCGTGCCAGACGGCATGGGCCAGGCGATGGGCGCTCTCGCCCTTATTGAGCTGCTTCTGGATGCGCTGGCGCAGCTCCACCTGGTCGACGTAGCGCAAGAGGAACTCTGTTTTGACCAGCCGGCCCAGCTCTTTCAGGGCCCGGTAGAGCGGGTGCTGGCGGGCGTAGGAGTTGAGGCGGCCGAACAAGCGGGAGGCCTCGCTGTGGCGCAGCTTGAGCGTGACGACCAGGCGCAGCACCTCGTCCCAGTGCCGGGCAATACGCTCGGGGTCGAGGCGCGCATCGGGCAGTAGCGTCTGTCCCAGCTGCCGGTGGGCGGCCACGGGCTCCCAGCTGTAGAGCTGCTGGTTGGTGAGCTGGCGGATGCGCGGCTCGTAGGCGATGCCCAGCATCCGGGTCACGGCGAAGATGACTTCGGTGTAGCCATGCGTATCGGTGGAATGAACGTCGGTAGGCCGCACCGCGTGGCGCAGCAGCCCCTCCAGCAGGTGCGTGGCTTCGCGGTCGGCGGCGCTGAACACGGTCGAATCGAAGACGAGCAGCGTCTCGTCCACGTAGGAGTAAGCCGTCAGGCCGCGGCGGTTGCCGAAGTACTTGAACGAGGCGCTGCCGCCGAGCGAGTCCACGGCCAAGTCATATTTCTGCCCGTCGCTGCTGCTGTGCAGCACGTCGGGCGAAAAGCGAAACGCCTCGCGCAGGCGCAGTTGGCGGGTAAAGTCCAGCACCAGCTCGTTGGCTTGGCGCAGGTTGTCGAGCGAGAAATGGGTGCTGGCCAGGCGCTGCAGGGCCGCCTCGTCCACCTGGGGCGCGACCTGGGCCAGACGGCGCAGGCCTAGGTTGCAGCCGAGCCCTACCAAGGCGGCCAGCAACTGCGACAAGGGGGGCGGCGTGCGGGCGTGCTTGCTGGGCAACGAGCCAAAAGCTGTATCAAATTGGGTGAGCCGGGCTACGCTGGTCAGCACTTCGCGCAGGGGTACGACCCGGTGGCGGGGAAACAGATGGGCCGGCAGGCGCGGCTGCTCGGCCGGCAGCCGGGGCGTGGTAAGGCGGTAGCGTCCGGCCGGGGTGCGGTGCGCGTGCGGATTATCTGCCCCGGCCAAATGCGCGTTGGTCTGGGCGAATTGAGCCTGCAACTGCGCTTGCAGCGTGGCCTGCACCGTGGCAAAATCGCGCCAGGCGCTTAGGCCGGCTTGCTCCAGCAGCGCCTCGCGCTGCTTGGCCCACTGCGCGGCGGGCAGTAGGTAGTGCTCAAAGGCCCGGTACTGGTAGCAGCAGGTAAAGTTCAGTTGGCCGGACTTGATAGCAGTGGCCATCTCCATAAATAGTAGGGCTTTATAGAGCGACGGACGCAACCGGCCCTGCGCGTCGAGTACGTAGGCCCGTTGCGCGAGCGAGAGGAAATCCAGTGGCACCTGCGCGCCCAGGTGCCCGTCGTGCTGCTGGTAGTAGCGCACGGCTCGCCCCAAGTCAGCGCGCGTGGTCGCTTCGTCTACCACCAGCGTTTTGACCAGGGCTCCAAGCTTGGTTTGCAGGCGCAGCGAGGCCGTGGCCAGCGCCTCGTGAAAGAGGGACTCGCCGGCCTGCTGCTCGGTGGCCAGGCGCAACTGCTCCAACTGCTGGTGGTCTTCGCTGAGCTGGGCGGCCGTGACTTGGTGACGCTGCAGTAGCGCGTCGATGCGCTGAAGCTTCTGCTCAGCCGCCACATTGGGTGCATCGACCAGGGCGCGAATCTGGGTCAGGGCCTGCAGGTGCCGATAGCCCCGACCCGTGACCTGGCTGGTCAGCTGCTGCGTAGCGGCCCGTTGCTGGTAGAGCGTCTCCTTGACCTGCTCGCGGCACTGATTGCTGGTGCTGGTCATGGTTTGCAGCAGCGTATCGACCAGGGCATCGCCCAACTCGTAGTACTGGTGCACCACGAAGCTAAGCAGGTAGAGGTAGCGCCGCTCGTCGCGGCGGTAAAGCTGCGCGGCCTGGGCCCGCAGCACGTACTCGGCGTAGTAGGTGATAGCCTGGTCGGAGAGGCGCAGCCGTTGCCAGAGCGGCTGCAGCTGCTCGAAAAGCTGCCGCAGGGAGGCAAAATGCGTCACCCGTTCGCGGATTTCCCCGGCCCGCAGGCCTTGGCGGATGCGCTTGAGAAAGGTGAGCGGATAGCGGCGGTCCGCGTCTGTCTCGCTGGCGTCGGGGTCGTCGGCGGCCAGCAGACGGTCCAGCAACCGCTGCTCGCCGGGCTGCAGATGCTGCTGCAAGCGGCGGAGCAGCCGTTTCTCAAACGCGAGCAGGGCCCGCGTGATGACATCGGCCAGGGTATAATAGGTAGGCAGTTCCAACCGGTGCTCGTGCAGAAACAGCACCAAGTAATCGAAGACGGCTGCGGGCTTCAGGTGCTGGCTGTTCAGGCGCAGGGCCTCCTGGTACAGCCGCTCCGTCGCGGCCGCGTCGAACCGCGCAATGCCCAACTGCTCGCACACGAGCCGCTGGTGGACGTAGTACCGGGCATCGGTATAGCGCAGCGGGTCAAAGGCATCTGGGGTAATACCTTGCTGGCGGGCCACGTAGGCGATGTCAGCCGCGTGGTAGCGGGTAGCCACATAGAAACGCTGGCTAATCTGAAAGTAGCCCAACTGCAAGAGAAACCCGACGCGGTTAGTCGGGGCCAGCGTCCGGGCCAGGTGCACATCGGCCCACTCGGGGACAGCAAATACCCGCGCCTGTTCGGCCGCTGGCACCAAGGGGGGCTGCTCGTACAGTTCGCGCTCCTTGCCCAAGTGAATCCGCAGGTGCGTGGCCATGAAGTGCCCAAAAGTTGATGGTGTAAACGACCGTTATCCCTATCCGCCAATGATAGCGTTAACGTCCGTGTAAAGGTATCGAAAACAGATACCTTTACGAGGCGCATTTACCTTATAGCTAACCTGCCCGTTTTGCCCATGATTTTCGGCTACGTCCGCGTCTCGACCAGCGCCCAATCGGCCGAAAGCCAAAAGAGTCTCATCGCCCGCTACCTGGTCGAGCACCGCTGGACCCTGGACGAGTGGATAGAGGTGGAGATGTCCTCGCGAAGGACCGCCGGGCAGCGCCGCCTGCCCGAACTGCTAGCCAAGGTCGCGGCCGGCGACACGGTCATCGTCTCCGAACTCTCGCGGCTGGGCCGCTCGCTACGCGAAGTGCTGGGCCTGATTGAGGAGTTGATTCACCAGAAGCGCTGCCGGCTGATTCTGGTCAAGCAGGGCCTGGACCTGGACCCGCAGAACCACCGCGACATGACCCACAAAATCCTGCTCACCATTTTCGCCATGCTGGCCGAGTTGGAACGGGACTTCGTTTCTGAGCGCACGAAAGAGGGCCTACGGTCCCGGCGCGAGCAGGGTATCGTGCTAGGCAAGCCCAAGGGCGTGGTGCAACAGTCCATGTATGATGCTGACCGCGAGCGCATCCTGCACCTGCACGCGCTGGGCGTGCCGCTGGCCACCATCGTCGACGTGCACCTGAAGTACGGCAAGTACCTCTCGCTGAAAAATTACTTGGCCAAACTACAGCGGCCGCCCAGCCGGAACCCGTCCGCTTAACGGGCCGAGTCGGCGGTTTTCCCCTATTTGTTTAACAACACCC
>CAZZWL010000256.1:0-3961 GCA_964657755.1 uncultured Rhodanobacter sp. | reverse complement strand
CCGTCCGCTTAACGGGCCGAGTCGGCGGTTTTCCCCTATTTGTTTAACAACACCCTACTCACAGGGCAGCGAATTTCTGATTTACCTAAACGGGGGCGGGTACGTTTTTGAACACTTATCGTACCTAAAATCTCGTTTGAATCCCCGACGGGCGAGGCGAGGGTTTCGATTACAGAATGAGGAAACAGTTCAGCTAGCTTGTGCTGTGTAGCAACTTGCCGCACTAGGGTTAGCCTTCGATGTGAACCAAACCAAGCGGTAACCTCGTCTGGCTGCTCGTTGGCGAAGCAAGCTATTGACGGTATATTTGGGTAGAAGGACAATGGCTGGCCGGGTGGCTGGCTCACGAAAAGCGCTGACTCGTAGGGGGCAGCGTTTTTTGCTTGGGCGGCTCCGGCACTAAGCGATTCTCACAGCGCTTCCGGTAGGCATTTATTCAGAATGCTTGGCTACTGGCTGACTGGTGGCCACTTGCATACCGCGACATTAGGTCCTGGTCTCAAATTCACCACTTGGTTTTTCTGATATAGTTTTCAGGATGTTAAATCCGCGAAAAAGCAGTCGTAGCCGCCCTAATCGGGATTACCCTTTAATTGATGCAGTTTGGCCCGTTTTCGGTTGACCTCGTTTTTGTCGAAGTGCTCCGGCTAAAAGCTCCAGAACTAGGCCGGCACATCGTCCTCCCGAATGTCCTCGCCAGCCAATAACCGGTCAAGGGCCTCATAGCGCCAGCTAAACTGGTCGAGCGTACGCTGGTCGTACCTACCGGGGCCGCCGACTTCTTCGGGTGGGCAGGCCCGGCGGCCACTCACGCAAACTGGAGTAGTCGGCATCGCCGTCAGAAGGGGCACCTTCTCGACCCGCACTTGGTGCTGCCAGTAGTCTCCGAAATCATAGGCGTAGGTGAACTTATCATTGACCCGTCACGCAAAATCGCCCAAGTGAACGCGGCAGGCATCATCGGCATACCACGTGCCACCCGCATAGCTCATGCCGTAGTCTTTGCCCCAAAGATGAAAGCTGTGCAGGTGCCAGTTCTCCCAGCCCATTACCACCTGGAAGATATGATGCAACTCGGCCAGGGTAGTGTCTCCCCGCATTAGCACGCGCCGGCTGATTTGCAGGCTAATGCCCAGCAGATGAATCTTAAGTTGGTAGCCCACCGCCAAGCAGTCAGGAGTTGAAGCAGGGGTTGATTGGGTCATGGTATTCACCGACAAGTACGGCTTCCCAAGTTAGCCGAATAACATGTTGACCCCGACTGCCCCACACTTTTTAATGCTCTCCAAGCGTGGTTTGGCGGCTAAGAAGGCGCGCGGCTTTGAGTTGGGTAACCCGCAGAATTTCACTAGCGACTCGCGGGCGCTGGGTCGGGCTGCTGTGCAGCGCAACGCGCAGGAGTATATGGCCAACAAGCAGGCCCAGCGGCTGGCGGTCCTGCTGCGCCGCGACGGCCTTACGCTGGCGGCCATCGCCGCCGAGTTGAACACCCACGGCTATCGTACCCGGCGGGGCCAGCTCTTTCGCAAGAGCAATGTGTACCGGCTGCTGCTCCGTGCGCAACAAGAGGTACCAGCGCCAACAATCACCTAAGTCCTGACTGCGATGCCGGTAGAGTTTCTGAATGACGAGCAAGCGGCCCCCTACGGGCGCTACCGGGCAGATCCGAACGCTGAGCAGCTCACCCGCGGCTCCTACCCTAGCCCGGCCGGTAGCCAGTTGCTAAGCCCGCGCTTCCGGGTGGGTACTCCGCTTTTTCAACTAGTGTCGCCGTTACGAAGGCAAGTGCGCATTTACGAGCAATATGGTAAATAATAGCAATATGTGCAATATAGACAACGAAAATACTTTATGGCAGCGGGTCGTTCGCCGCCGTTGACCAGGGCCCTTTTCCCGGTGCGTTCGGGAGGGTGGTTGCGCCACCATCGCTCAGGCCTAGTAATCAGGAATCAGTAGAATCGCTTCGTATTGCTGCTATTTACTTTACGTATGGTATTTTTTATATTGCGCGTATTGCCAAATTATATCATAAGTACAATTAATAGCAAAGTTTTGTATAACAGTTAGTTATGTCAATAAACAAACACCCGTTTTCGGTGTGCTGCAATACGATAAATACTTTATTTAGGTGCAATACATACAATTCTTATTGCGCGTATTGTTTTTATTGCTAATATTGCTGTCACTTACTTAGCCACCTTTTTTATGCACGTCATCTCCTTCGCCAACAACAAGGGGGGAGTCGGTAAGACCACTTCCGCCCTGGCCGTTGCCCACACCCTGCACGCGCAGGGCCTGGGAGTCCTACTCGTCGACGCCGACCCCCAGGCGAATGCTTCTAAGACGTTTGCGTCCCCGGCGGCCACTGCCCCGGCCGGCCTGGGGGAGGTGCTCGAAGGCCGCTACTCGCTGGCTGAGGCGCTGGAGCAGCCCGCGCCGGGTTTCTGGCTGCTGCGGGCGACCAGCGACCTGGCTCGGCAGGAGAAGGTGCTCGGTAGCCAGCCCGATTATGTCTTTGCCCTGCGCGAGCTACTCACCGAGCGTTTTCCCCTGCCCGCCGTACAAGTAGTCGTGCTCGATACGCCCCCCAACCTCGGGCCGCTGACCGTAGCCGCGCTCGTGGCCAGCCAGCACGTTTTCGTCCCTCTCAAGCCCGAGTTCTTCGCCAGCGAGGGCATGACGGCCCTGCTGGCGATGGTCGCCAGGCTGCGCAAGAGCTTCGCGCCGCAGTTGCGCGTGAGCGGTATCTTTTTTACCGAGTATGCCCGCTCGTACCGCCGCGCCCTGCACCACCAAGTGGTGGCCAGCATTGAGCAGGACCCGCAGCTCACCGGCCTGGTTCTGCGCACCACCATCCGCGAGAACGTGGCCCTGCCCGAGTCCCAGAGCATGGGCCAGAGCATCCACGCTTGGTCGCCCTCCTCTAACGGGGCCAGCGACTATCGGGAGCTAAGCAATGAAATACGAGCAATACTTGCAATATGAGCAATACTTGCCATACGGTTAGTGCGTAGCAGCTGTTTGCTATTCACTGCGCGCTGCTTTCATTCCTAATTATCCTTAACCCTATGCCAGCCCCTAAAAAAAGCGGGAAGCTCCACATGGTCGGCCACCTGAGCCGCCCTACTCCCACGGCGGCCGACCCACTCGACCAGCTTGTGTATGGTCCGCCTCCTGCTGCGGCCCCGGCGGCCCCACCGGTGGAGTCACCGGCTCCTAACCGTCGTATCGTGTTTACCAATCAGCTTACCCCGGCTACCTACACCCAGCTGCGCCAGTACGAGTACTGGGGCCGGCTGGCCATTCACGAGATTCTCGATGCCGCGCTCAGCGCTTACTTCGCCGACAGGCCCGAGGCCCACCAGCCCCTGCCCGAAAAAGAGCGCGCCAAATTGCGGGGCAAGCTGCTGGAGTAGGCTGGCAGGGGAGGAGTAGCCATCCGCAAGGCCGGTTGTGGCGCTTCTATTACAAAAACCACGAAGCGCTCCCCCTTGGGGTCCGAAACTTCGTGGTTTTTGTAATAGATAAGGTGGCATCAGGCTGAATTTCGTGGTTTTTGTAATAGATGGGCGGCCCGGCCTGCTGCCCTAACCTCCCTGGCTGGTGAGGAACTGTCTGGACGATGCCTTATTGTAGGCCAATTTTCTATTTTAAGAACCTGACTATCAATAGTTTATAGGACTTAATTGCTTATTTCATTCCACTGCCTATTACAAAAACCACGAATGCCGCCCCCTTGGGCAGCCCCCCTAACGCCCCCGGAGAGGAGAGGTGCTTTCCATTCCCTTTTCAACCCTGCCTTAACTAAAGTTTAAAAAAAAAGCCGCCTTTTGCCGGTTTAACCGGAGGTTTATAAGATTTATCCCTCTTTATAAGGTTTACTGTCTCTGTAACTAACTGTAAATCAGTATTTTAAACAGCTCATGTATTACAAAAACCACGAGCAGCTATTACAAAAACC
>CAZZWL010000255.1:0-3968 GCA_964657755.1 uncultured Rhodanobacter sp. | reverse complement strand
GCACCCAGGCCCAGGCCCAGCGCGGCCAGCAGGGCAGCTTTCGAGAGGCCGGCGGCGGCGGCGTCGCCGGCCTGGCGGGCGGCGGTTTCGGCTTTCACTTTGGCTTCGGCCAGCTTGGCCTGGGCCTGCTTGGCAGTCGCAATCCAGTTGTCGACAATCTGCTCCGACTCGGCGCGGGTCTTGCCGGTGCGCTTCATCACCACGTTCACGGCCGCCTCGCGGTCGGCGGCATTGCCGATAGTATTGGCTTGGTCGCCGAGGCGGTCAATCAGCTCGTCCAGGTTGTCATCGGCGGCCTGGGGGTTGGCGGCGCTTTGGCCGGCTTCGTTTTTAGCGTCGCGGCCAGCGGTCCTGGCCTGGCGCTCGAGGTTTTCGGGGCGCAGCTCGGTTTTGCCAGTCTGGCGCAACAGCAGGCGAGCCTGGTGCTTCACGTCGCTAAGGTCAATGCCCTGGGCCTTCAGCTCGCCCTTGAGGGCGTTGCCAGCTTCGGGAGCCACGGCCGCTACGGCGCTGCCCACGCCCGAAAGCGCGCGGCCGGCCACACCCGTCACGCCACCAATAATGCGGCCCACGGCCGTGGTGAGCAGGTAAAAAGTCAGCAGCGTAACCACCGACCACGTGAGCAGGCCGTGCAGCATACCATCGGTGGGGCGGGGCATCCCGGCCAGGCGGCTGGCCACCGTAGCGCCTAGGTACAGCGAGAGTAACATGCTGATTACCCACCAGATGGCCGCCCCAATGCCAATGCCGGCCATAGGGTTTTGCTCGGTGAGCGGGTCGATGGTGCCCAGGCCAATTCCCAGGCCCAGCAGGCTCAGGGCCAGTTGAATAACCAGCGCCAATACGGCCCCGGCCAGGATAGCGCCCCAGGAAATGCGTTTGGCGGCTACTGCCGGGGTAGTAATTAGGGGCGTGTGCGAGTCAGAATGAGGTGTCATAAACGTAAACGGGGTAATAGAGTGGCTGGCCAGTGACCGCCAATTTGTAAGGAAAGCAAGACTAAATAGTCTTAAAAGTGTAGAGCTAATACGGGTAAAAGGTTAAACAAGTTGACCGGGGCGCGGTAATTAATAAAATCGTAGACGCGGGCTGCACTAATAGCGGGGCATTTGCCCGTGGCTGATATTGGCGATGGGCAGGGCCACGGGGCAGCCCACAGCCCCCGAGCGCGGCCAAACAGTCGGGTAGGACCGCCGCTGTGCTCCTCACGGGCGCGGCTTTCAGGCGGAGTGGCCAGCCAGGCCGCAGCGGCTGGGGTAACCGCCCTGCGCGCGCTGCCTGCCCTTGCGCCCAAATCGCACGGAAGGGGGTGAGCAGGGCCGGCCGCTGCTCGCTGGCCGGGGCTGCCGGGGTAGCGGCCCCGCAAAAAAGAAGCTCCGGCTCGCAACAAAATTCACCAAAGTTTCATAAAAGGAGCTAGTCTTCTCCTGCTCTGGCCGACGCTAGCTCCTTGCTCACGTCGGCTGCTTTATGATTATCAAGCACTTATGGCCTCACACGCTACCGCCGGCCTGCCGCCGCCTACCCCCTGGCAGCGGCTCCTCCGAATGCTCGACACCGAGCGCAGCACCATTCGCTACATTATTTTTTACGCCGTGCTGACCGGCCTCATCAGCTTGTCGCTGCCGCTGGGCACGCAGGCCGTGTTCAACCTGGTTTCGACGGGGGCCGTGTTCAGCTCCACCTACATTCTGGTGGCGGTGGTGGTGGGCGGGGTGCTGCTGGGCGGCCTGCTGCTGGTGGGCCAGATGACGCTGGTAGAGGCCATCGAGCAGCGTCTTTTTGCCAAGGCGGCCATCGAGTATGCCTACCGGCTGCCGCGCATCAAGGCCGAAGCCCTGGTCGGCCACGACCCGCGGGAGCTGGTCAACCGGTTCTTTGATATTCTCACCATTCAGAAAGGCCTGACTAAGCTGCTGGTAGACATTATGTTTGCGGTGCTTCAAATTCTGATGGGCGTGATTGTGCTGGCCTTCTATCACCCCATTTTCATTGGGTTTGGCTTGTTTACCATCCTGGCCCTGATATCGGTGTACCTGCTGAACTACCGGCAGGCGCTGCGCACGAGCATTGAGGAGTCGGCTTATAAATACGAGCTGGTGGCCTGGCTCGAAAACGTGGCCGGCCGCCTCGACGAGGTGCGCGTCAATCAAGGTGCGCAGCACCAGGCCCTGGTGCGCACCGACGAGTTGACCGCCGAGTACCTGCACGCCCGTAATCAGCATTTCCGGGTGCTGAAATCCTATTATGCCTACGGGGTGGCGCTGCGCACCATCCTCACGGCGGGCCTGCTGGTGGCGGGCACGCTCTTCGTGGTGTCGCGCCAGATGACGCTGGGGCAATTTGTGGCCGCTGAGGTGATTATCGTTATGATTAGCGGCTCGATTGAAAAGCTCATGACGAGCATCAACACCATTTTCGACGTGCTGACGGGGGTAGAAAAAGTGGCCGCCCTGACCGACCTGCCCCTGGATGAGTACAAAAAATCCCTGACCCTGGACCATGCTTAACCTTTCCAACCAACCCGTTGCCGAGGAGGTATGGGAAAAGGTGCCCCGGCGGTCGCGCCCCGAGCTGCTGCGCACCTACGCCAGCCGCAAGCTGGGCCGCATCCTGCTGGTGCTGGGCCTCGTGTTTCTGGTTATCCTGTTTTTGCCCTGGCAGCAAACCATTTATGGCAGCGGCAGCCTCACGGCCCTCACGCCGCAGGACCGGCCGCAGAACATTCAGAATCAGATAGCGGGCCGCATCGAGCACTGGAACGTGCGCGAGGGCCAGCTGGTGCACCGGGGCGATACGCTGCTCATGCTCTCAGAAATCAAGGATGAGTATTTTGACCCCAACCTGCCCGCGCGCCTCGGCGAGCAGCTGGCCGCCAAGCGCGGCAACGTGGCCGCTAACGTGGCCAAAATCGCCGCCACCGACCAGCAGCTGACCGCCCTGCGCGTCACCCTGGAAGTGCAGCTGTCCTCGGCCCGCAACCGCGTGGAGCAGGCCGAAAACACCGTGAGCAGCGACCGCGCCGACCTGGTAGCCGCCCAGAATTTCTACGCCACGGCCCGCGCCCGGCTGGCGCGCTACGAGGAAGGCTACAAAAATGGCCTGTTCTCGCTCACCGACATCGAAACCCGCCGCCTCAAGCTGCAGGAAGACCTGGCCAAGGTGACGGCCCAGCGCAACAAGCTGGCCAGCAGCATCGAAGGCCTGGCCATCGCCCGCATCGAACTGGCCAACCTGCGCGCCAAATACGGCCAGGACCTGGCCAAAACCCTCTCCGACCGCAGCTCGGCCGTGTCGAGCCGGGCCAGCTCGGAGGGCGAGGTGGCCTCGCTGCGCAATAAAATCAGCAACGTGGAAGTGCGCCGCAGCCTCTACGTGGTGCGCGCGCCCCAGACGGGCTACATCGTGCGTGCCCTCAAGGCCGGCATTGGCGAGACGATAAAGGAAGGCGAAAGCATTGCCACGCTGCAGCCCGAAGCCCCGCTGCTGGCCGCCGAGGTCTACGTGCGGGCAATGGATGTGCCGCTCATTCAGCGGGGGCGCACCGTGCGGCTGCAGTTCGACGGCTTCCCGGCCATCCAGTTTTCGGGCTGGCCCTCGGCGGCGGTGGGCACGTTTGGGGGGGTAGTAACGGTGATTGACGTAGTGAATAGCCCCGGCGGCAAGTATCGGCTGCTGGTGCGCCCCACCCAGCCGCTGCCCGGCGACCAGCCCTGGCCCCGGCAGCTGCGCCTGGGCTCGGGGGTGCAGGGCTGGGTCATCCTCGACTCAGTGCCCGTGTGGTACGAAATCTGGCGGCAGCTCAACGGCTTCCCGCCCACCCTCAGCGCCGAGCCCGACGTGACGCCCGTGAAGGGTGAGGCTGGCAAGGACAAATAATCAGTATGCCTACCCCCCTCTTTTCCTTGCTAAAGAGCCCCGGCCTGGCCCGCCGCGGCTGGCTGCGGCTGGCGCTGCTGGCTGGCCTG
>CAZZWL010000254.1:0-3970 GCA_964657755.1 uncultured Rhodanobacter sp. | reverse complement strand
CCCGCGGGGCGCTGGCCGGCACGTGGGCTACTAAGCCGGCCTTTCGGGCGGTAAGCGGCCAGAAAGCCGGGGGGCATGCCAAATGCAATTTAGCTTTGCTGGCGCCGCCTGAGTCATCACCCACCGGTGGGCCCGGCCCCTACCCCCTGCCCAACCGCCTTTCGCCCCCTCCATGCCCACCTTCGTCCGCTCCCTGCTCCTGTGCCCCCTGCTGCTGCTGACCAGCGTGGCCTTTGCCGCCCGTGGCCAGGCCGCGCCGCCCGCGGGGCGCGAGCATTTGCTGCTGGATTTTGGCTGGCGCTTTGCCTTCGGCCACCCATTCGACCCCAAGCTGGACTTTGGCAATGGGGTGGGCTACTTCTCCTACCTGGCCAAAACCGGCTACGGCGACGGGGCCGCCGCCGCCAATTTTGACGACCGCGCCTGGCGGCCGCTCGACCTGCCCCACGACTGGGCCGTGGAGCAGCCCTTTGACGAAAAGGCGAGCTTCAGCCACGGCTTTAAGGCCATTGGGCGGCCGTTCCCGCACGCCAGCGTGGGCTGGTACCGCAAGTCGTTCGCGGTGCCGGCCAGCGACCTGGGCCGCCGCATCAGCCTCGATTTTGACGGCGTGTTTCGCAACTCCATCGTGTGGGTGAACGGGCACTACCTGGGCACCGAGCCCAGTGGCTACCAGGGTTTTCAGTACGATATTTCCGATTACCTCCACTACGACGGCCAGCCCAACGTGATTGCCGTGCGCGTGGATGCCACCCTGGAGGAAGGCTGGTTTTACGAAGGCGCGGGCATCTACCGCCACGTGTGGCTGACCAAAACGGCCCCCGTGCACGTGGCCCCCAACGGCACGTTCGTGACCACGCGAGTAGCCGGCGGCGCGGCCACCATTATGGCCCAGGCCACGCTCGCCAACGGCAGCCCTACCCCCCAAAACGCGGAGGTAGTGCAGGCCGTGGTGGACGCCGCCGGCCAGACCGTGGCCACCAGCCCGGCCGCGCCGGTGCGCCTGGCCGGGGCCGGGCAGCAGCAGGTGAGCGTGCAGCTGCCGGTGGCCGGGGCCCACTTGTGGTCGCTGGAAACGCCGTACCTGTACACGCTGGTGACGCGCGTGCGCCAGGGCGGCCAGGTGGTGGACGAGTACCGCACCCGCTTCGGCGTGCGCACCATTCGCTTCGATGCCAACGCGGGCTTTTTCCTGAACGGGAAGCACGTCAAAATCACCGGCACCAACAACCACCAGGACCACGCCGGCGTGGGCACGGCCCTGCCCGATGCCCTGCAGGACTGGCGCATCGCGCAGCTCAAGTCCTTCGGCTGCAACGCCTACCGCACCTCGCACAACCCGCCCACGCCCGAGCTGCTCGACGCCTGCGACCGGCTGGGCATGCTCGTCATCGACGAAAACCGGCTCATGGGCATCACCCAAAACAACCTCGGCGACCTGCGGCGCCTGATGGTGCGCGACCGCAACCACCCGAGCGTCATCAGCTGGTCGATTGGCAACGAGGAATGGGCCATCGAGAGCAACGTGCTGGGGGCCCGCATCGGGGCTACCATGCAGGCCTTTGCCAAAACCGTGGACTCGACGCGGGCCATTACGGTGGCCGTGAGCGGGGGCTGGGGCCAGGGCACGTCCACGGTCATCGACGTGATGGGCTTCAACTACATCGGCCAGGGCGACACCGACGCGCAGCACGCCAAATTTCCGAACCAGCCCAGCTGGGGCACCGAGGAGGGCTCGACCCACGCCACGCGCGGCATCTACTTCGTGGATAGCGCCCGGCACTACAGCGCGGCCTACGACCAGAAGCCGAGTCCGAAATTCTACAGCATCGAGGGCGGCTGGCAGCACTACGCGGCGCGGCCCTACCTGGCGGGTATGTTCATCTGGACGGGCTTCGACTACCGGGGCGAGCCCACGCCCTTCGGCTGGCCGTCCATCACCTCGTACTTCGGCATGATGGACCTGTGCGGCTTTCCCAAGGACAACGTGTGGTACCTGAAATCGTGGTGGACGGACCAGACCGTGCTGCACCTGCTGCCCCACTGGAACTGGGCCGGCCGCGAGGGCCAGCCCATCGCCGTGTGGGCCTACAGCAACTGCGACGAGGTGGAGCTGTTCCTGAACAAGAAAAGCCAGGGTCGCCAGAAAATGCCCAAAAACGGCCACCTCGAATGGCTGGTGAAGTACGCGCCCGGCACGCTGGAAGCCGTGGGCTACCGCAACGGCCAGCAAATTGCCACCGACGTGGTGCGCACTACCGCCGAGGCGGCCAACATTCAGCTACTGCCCAACAAGCCCGCCGTGAAGGCCACCCGCGAGGATTTGGCCGTCGTCACGGTGCAGCTCACCGACAAGCACAAGCTGCCCGTGCCCACGGCCAACCAGGAAATTACGTTTAGCCTGAGTGGCCCCGGCCGCATCATCGGCGTGGGCAATGGCGACCCGACCTCGCTGGAGCCCGACCGCTACCTCGACAAAATCAGTGTCGTGCAAATCGAAAACCTGAAGGAACGCGCGGCCGAAAGCATGGCTCCGGGCCCCGAAACCGCGGCCGACTTCAACGATGCCGGCTGGGCCCCCGCCTTCACGGCGCGCCAGTACGACGCCGCCCAGCTCGTGCCCACGGCCCGGTACTACGTCACGCGGGGCAGCTTCGAGCTGCCGCCGGTGCTGGCCGGCGCCACAGTCACGCTGTTCTACCAGCCCATCGGCCGCGCGCAGACCATTTACGTCAACGGCCGCGCCATTGCCCAGAACCTGACGGCCGAGCAGGCCGCCAAAACCGGCTTCGTGCTGGACGCGGCGCTGCTGAAACCGGGCAAAAACAGCATCGTATTCGTGGCCACGCCCCTGGTCAAAAACAAGCCCTGGGACGTGCCCAACACCCTGCCCGGCACCATCCAGGTGCGCACCCCGGCCCCGGCCTGGCGGCGCAAAACCTTCAATGGCCTGGCCCAGGTGCTCGTGCAAACCACCCAGGACGCGGGCGAAATTACCCTCACGGCCACCGCGCCCGGCCTGAAAACCAGCGTCCTGAAACTCAAATCGACGGCCGCCACCCCGAGGCCGGCCAACTAGCGGGGGGTAGGCCCCTGGCTACCGGCGCCAGATGGCCGCGGCGCAGCTACCCGTGCAGGGCGCCCGCTACGCCGAGGCTCAGCAAAAGATGATAAACCGCTGGGCCAGGGGGGCCGGCCCCGTGCTTGGCGCCTGAAAAAAGCAATTGGCGACCGGGGCGGTTTAGCTACTCCCGGCGGCACGAAGCCGCTGGGAGTATTCTCTACGAACATGAACATTGGAATTATTGGGGCTGGCCACATCGGCAGCGCCCTCGCCGGGCGGCTCACCAGCCTCGGCCACTCCGTATACATTGCCAACTCCCGGGGCCCCGAAACCCTGCGGGACGTGGCCCAGAAAACGGGCGCTACCCCCGTCACCGCGCTGGAAGCGGCCCGCCACGGCGAAATTATCGTCGTGACCATCCCGCTGATACATATTCCTGACCTGCCCAAGGACCTGTTTGCCGGCGTTAGTGCCGACGTGCCCATCATCGACACCAGCAACTACTACCCCTTGCTGCGCGACGGCCGGATACTGGAGCTGGAGGGCGGCGACCTCACCGAAAGCGAATGGGTGCAGCAGCACCTGGGCCGGCCGGTGGTGAAGGTGTTCAACAACATCTACGCCGAGCACCTGGAAAAATCGGGTAAGCCCATTGGCACCCCCGGCCGCATTGCCCTGCCCGTGGCCAGCGACGACGAAGCCGCCAAACGGCGGGTGATGGCGCTGGTGGAGGAGCTGGGCTTCG
The DNA here is from genome assembly GCA_964657755.1 of uncultured Rhodanobacter sp. Classification (GTDB taxonomy): domain Bacteria; phylum Bacteroidota; class Bacteroidia; order Cytophagales; family Hymenobacteraceae; genus Hymenobacter. Next base: position 161 of record CAZZWL010000254.1, on the reverse strand, counting down.
ACGCCGTGGACGACGGCAGCCTGCACGAGTCGTGGCGGCAGCAGCCCGGCACCCCGTCGTACGGGGCCGACATGGCGGCCCCCGAGCTGCGGGAGCACCTGGCCAGCCTGGGCCACGAGCGCACGGAGGCGCAGCGCGCGCAGTTTGCCGCCAACCACGCC
>CAZZWL010000253.1:0-4002 GCA_964657755.1 uncultured Rhodanobacter sp. | reverse complement strand
CGCCTACCCCCACCCGGCCAGCCAGGTGCCGGCGCGCCGGCGAAGCCAGGGCCGCGGCCGTCAGCTCGGCTGGCTCAGGTGCCGCAGTGGTCCGGTGCTCAAACCGACCCGCCGCCGCCAGCCGCGCTTTCGCAGCGGCGGCACCAGGGTTGGCTCCGGGCCGCGCGCGCCGCCGGGTGGCGGCCGGCGAGCCCGGCTCCCGGCCGGCTAGCGAGGGCCCACCGCCCGCCCGCCCAGCTGGCCCGGCCGCGACCAAAGCCACCGGGCCAGCTGAGCGGGCCGCCAGCGCGGCTGGCGCACGTGAGCCAGCGGCCGGGGTAGTGGCCGCCCCGCCCGGCGCGGCCACTACCCCAGAGGCGGTACCGCCAGCAGGGCGCGAGGCTTCCCGCTCAGGCAGTGGCTGCGGGCCAGCTGCTGCTTTTGGGCTGCTTGTGGGGGCGTTGGGCTGCCCCGTGGGGGGTAGGGGATTCTCAAAATTGGCTGGCGCGGCGGCTACGGCTGGCTGGCGGGGGGACGCCCAGTGCACCACCAGCCAGGTGCTCAGCACCAGCAGCGCTACCTCACTGCCCAACAGCCGCCACACGCGGCGGCGCAGCGCCTGGTGCCGCAGCTGGGCATCGAGGAGCAAGTCCAGGCGTTGCCACGCGGCCGGGTCGTCCGGCTGCTCGGGGTAGTGTTCCAGGCCCTGGCGAAAGTGGGCGTCGAACTCTTCATCCGGTGTAAGCAGCGTAGGCATGGAAGCTGGTTTTCTTTAAAATTTGCTGGAGGTAGGCCCTGGCTTTGAACAGGTTGGACTTGGAAGTGCCGGTGGTGATGCGCAGGTGCTGCGCTATTTCCTCGTGCGTGTAGCCGTCGATGGCGAACAGGTTGAACACCGTGCGGTAGGCCGGGGGCAGCTGCTGCACCAGGCGCAGCAGGTCGTCGTAGGCCAGGGTGTCGAGGGGGGTATGGCTGGTGTCGGCCGGCTCGTGGGGCAGGTCGGCCAGGTCTTGCGGCAGGTGGTGCTTTTCGTGGGCCCGGAAGTAGTCGATGGCCGTGTGAATCATAATCTTCTTCAGCCACCCCCGAAAGGAGTTCGCCAGCTCATAGCGCTCGGCGTCGAAGTGGCCCACATCGCGAAACACCTTCAGGAAGCCATCATTTACGACTTCCACCGCCTCGTCGCGCTGCCGGGTGTAGCGCAGGCACACGCTCAGGGCGTAGCTGTAGTACTGCCGGTAGAGCTGCTGCTGCGGTACCCGGTCCGCACGGCGGCACCCGGCGAGGAGCACCCGGAGCTTTTCGACGTAAGTATCGGTAGGAGACACGGCGGCAGGATAAGTTGATGGGTAACTCGCAAGCAGCGGCAAAATGGTTGGCTGAGCAACCGAAAATACTGCTAATTTTCAGATTTTCAATTATTTATAACTCACTAGCGCGAGCCGTTGGCTGCTGCGCTCCCCCCGCACGCCGGCCTACCCCCGCTTTGGCCCGGCACTAGGGCGTGGCCACGGACCAGAAGTCGCCAAAGCTGCTGAGGTGGTCACCCTCTACCTGGCCACGGGTGGCATTGTCGGCGGCAAAGTAGTAGAGCGGGTGGCCCTTGTAGGTCAGCTGCTGGGTGGTGCTGGTGGTGGTGCCGTAGGGCCCGGTGGAGGTACTCTGGTCGCGGGTGATGGCTCCGAAATCACTGGCTTTCAAGGTAGAAGGCACGGCCGGCGCACCCAGGTACAGGGCGGGCCACACGGTGGCGCAGCCCCCTGTGCAGTTGGTGGCCTGGGTGGTGGGCAAGGCAGCATCCTTGGCAAAATAATACAAGCTTCTACCCTGCATATCAACCAGATACGCCTTGCTGGTTACGACGTGCGTCGTTTTGTCCTCCACGCCTTTGCGGCCCAGCACCACGCCGTAGCCGGGGCTCACGACGTGCCACACGCTCCCTACCCCGTTGCCGGTGGTTTGGTGGGCGGCCTCGCGGGTATACACGCCACTGGCGGGCGGGGCGAAGTAGTACAGCGGCCAGCCTTTGTAGTAGGTCTGCGGGCGGCCATCAGCCGTTTTTTTAGCGGTAAAATCCTTGGCATCCAGGCCCGCGGGCACGTTGATGGGGCCGCCGTAGTACACCGGCCACATGGGGTTGCAGGTGGCGCTGGTGCAGGTGTTGGCGCCGGCCACGTCGAGGGCAAAGAAGTACACCGTATTGCCGACCGAGTCGGTGAGGAAGGTGCCGAGCGTGGCCGAGGTAGCCAGCTGCACGTTGGGGGTAGGGGCCGGGGCGATGGCGGTCGAATCGTCCTTTTTGCAGCCGCCCAGCAGCAGCGCGCTACCGAGCAGCGCCCCCAGGCCGATGGGCCACGAGCGGCTTATCCGGGAATTAACAAAATGCGTCATTTGATTGATAGTTAACAGGTTAAATAAAACAAACCTTCGCGGCGGCGAAATAGCCGGGCACGGCGGAGCCCGCCGCCGCCCGCCAGGCGGCGCTTGGGAGTGGGCCCCGTGCACGGGGCGCACTTACCTGAAAATGAGGAGCCCGACCGGCTGGCCGCGTGGCCAGGATACCAGGAAAGCCGGCGCCGACTGTCCCTACCCCCTCCGGGCCAACCAGGTACCGCTGGCCTTTGCCTGACGCGTGGCGCCGGCACTCCGGCCGGCGGCGCTGCTAGTGCTCTACTCGCAAAAAGCCCCCCGGCGGTTGCCTCCGTCGTTAAAAATTACCTGCCCGCCACCTGTTTCATCCTTCAGCACGCTACGACCGCTGGTGCTGAATAGCCCCAGCGGCCGGCTATCGCTCCCTACCCCCGGCCGGCACCTCGGCCCACAGCAGCAGCGCTTCCGACAGCGGATTCACGTTCAGCTCGACCAGCCGCACGCCGTAGCGCAGCTCGTCGTTTTCCACGATTTCGCGGCTGCCCAGGCCGATGACGCGGCGCAGGCGCTGGGCATTGCGCCCGTCATGCAGGGCCACGGCATCGGTGCAGGCAAAGGCCGTGGCCGGAATGCCGTAGCCCAGGATGAGCGGGCCGCTGTCGACGTCGCCCGCGCCGGTGCCGTAGCGGCCGGGCCACTCCCGATACAGGCGCAGCACGCCCAGGTTGGTGCTTCCGCAGGCCTGGTAGCGCTGGTACTGCTGCCGGGCAAACCCCGAATCGACCCGCGCCAGAAACCAGATGCTCCAGCCCAGCATCGAGCCGCGCGGCGCTTCGGCAGCCCTACCCCCTTCATCAACCCGGGAGGCCAGCAAGCCGGTCTTGGCGTCGAGCCACTGGCGGCGCACCGTAGCCACCCAGCGCCGGCCCGCCGCCGCGTAGGGGCTGCCCGTGAGGCGGCTGTGCAGCGCCAGCGAAGCCAGCGCCACGGTATTGTCGGGCAGCCAGCGCAGGTGCAGGTACGACGCCAGGTTGCCGGCCGGCGCCTGGCCGTAGCGGCGGTACAGGGCCGCCGATAGACTGTCGTGCAACGCCTGGTAGGGCGAAGCCGGCACCAGCTGCCGGTGGCAGCCCAGCATCAAATTCAGGTGGCCCAGGTAGAGTACCGAGCGGGGCAGCGTATCGCCGCCCTCGGCCGGGGTAGGCCAGTCGGCCGCGAAAGCCTGGCGGATGGGCCCGGCCAGCAGTTGCCGGATGGCGCGGTCGATGCACGCGGCGGCCTCGGGCCGCAGCTGCGGGTCGCGCGCGGCCAGGTTGGCCAGCGCGTACGTGCTGAACGACAGCGTGAACAGTCCCCACTCCGGGTTCTGCCGGGTCAGCTCGCCCAGCGCCGTGCCCGGCCCACTGCCCTCGCCAATGACGCGCTCCAGGTAGTTGAGCCGCAGGCGCACGTTGGCCGCGCCGGGCGGGGCGTAGGCCGGCCGACTAAAGCTGGCCCACAGCAGCGCTAAGGCACTCAGCAGCAGCAGCCAGCGCAGGCGTCGTTTCATATGGCTTGAGCTAATAAAAATAAAAGAACGTCATGCTGAGCTTGCCGAAGCATCTCGCTCGTATCGTCAGGTTAGTAGCCCAACGATGCGAGCGAGATGCTTCG
>CAZZWL010000252.1:0-4017 GCA_964657755.1 uncultured Rhodanobacter sp. | reverse complement strand
CAGCAGGCCCGCCAGCCCCAGCGTGGCACGTAGCAGACAGGTACTTAGTGCAGTCATATCATGGAAGAGCTAACGTATTTATAAACAGAAACCCGACAGGGCGAAAACGCAGCCGGCCGGCAAATATTTTCGCCGACGGAGTTGACTCTACCGGCTCAACCGGGGGTAGTGTCGGCAACCAAGGCGATTCATTACCAGGCTTCACCCACTTTTCACCTCTACCTGGGGGCGAAAATAGGGCCGCTTACTCCAGCGTCGGGATGTAGGTAATGCGCTGCACCCAGCTCAGGTGGCGCAAGTAGGCCAGGGTCAGGTCTTTGATGGGGCTGTCCATCTCGATAAACTGCCGGGCGGCGTCGTGCTTGCCCTTGCGCGAGACGAACATGGTGGCGATGTTGCAATCATCGTGGGCAATAACGGACGCAATAAAGGCGATGGAGCCCGGCACGTCATTGGCATCGACGATGAGCGTGTGCAGCGCCCCCGAAAAGTCGCAGCCGAAGCCATCGACCTCCACGATGCGGATAACGCCGCCGCCCCGGCTCTGGCCCACCACCTCCACGCGGTGGCCGTCGGGGCCGGTCAGGTTCAGCTTAATGGTGTTGGGGTGCAGGGTGGAGGCGTTGCCCACGCTCTGGAAGGTATACTTCAGCCCCGCCTCGGCGGCGTGGTCGAAGGCCGTGCGGATGCGCGTGTCATCGGGGGCGTAGCCCAGCAGCCCGGCCACGATGGCGCGGTCCGAGCCGTGGCCCTCGTAGGTGCGGGCAAACGAGTTGTAGAACGTGATAACGGCCTCGGTGGGCACCGCGCCCAGGATGCGAATGGCCGCCCGCGCAATGCGCACTACCCCGGCGGTGTGCGACGAGCTGGGCCCAATCATCACCGGCCCTATCATGTCAAAAATGCTGGATTTTTCGGCCACCTGGAGAGAATTATGAGTTATGAGTTATGAATTGGAAAGGTTAGTCTGAAGCTCAGTCCGCTACTCCGATTATACCTCACGCCTCTCAACGCCCCAAAAGTAGCGGGCTAGCGGCCTTCGCCCCGCGCCCGGCGGCGCCTGCCGATATTTGCGCCGCTACCCCTTCCCTGCTGATGGACCCCTCGCCTACCCCCCCCGCCGCGCCCGAAGCCGAGTTTGCGCCCGCCGTGCTGGCCCAGCTGCGCCGCCTGCAAGCCCGCTACGCGGCCGACAACCAGGACCTGGCCGCCTACCTCGAAGGCCTGTATCACGCTGACTACGTGAACTATTGGGACTACATCGAGCTCGATACGCTGCTGAGCCTGCAACGCCCGCTCACCAAGTTTGCGGACGAGAAAATCTTCATCATCTACCACCAGATTACGGAGCTGTATTTCAAGCTCTGCCTGCAGGAATACGAGCAGCTGGGCGAGCTGCCGGAGCCCACCTTGGGCGAAGTAGTGCTGCGCCTGGGCCGCGTGAACCGCTATTTTGAGAACCTCATCGACTCGTTCGACGTGATGGTGGACGGCATGGACAAGCAGGAGTTTCTGCAGTTTCGGATGAGCCTGATGCCGGCCTCGGGCTTCCAGAGCGTGCAGTACCGCTTCATCGAAATCGCCAGCACGGCCCTCGAAAACCTGGTGCCCGCCGAGAAGCGCCGCCTGCTCGGCGATGCCCCGACCCACGAGGAGTTTATGGGCTGCATCTACTGGCAGGCCGGCGCCACCGTGGAAGAAACCGGCGCCAAAGCCCTGACCCTGGTGGAGTTTGAGCGCAAGTACACCAGCCAGCTCGTAGCCCACGCCCGCCACTACGAGAACCGCAACGCCTGGGCCGTGGTGCAGCGCCTGCCCGAGGACCAGCGCCACCACCCGCGCCTAGTGCGCGCCCTCAAGCAGCTCGACGTGAACGTAAACGTGAACTGGCCACTCATGCACTACAAGTCGGCGGTGCGCTACCTCCAGCGCGACCCCACCGACGTGGCCGCCACCGGCGGCACCAACTGGCGCAACTACCTGCCGCCCAAGTTTCAGCGCCGCATCTTCTACCCGCAGCTCTGGAGCGCCCAGGAGCTGGAAGAGTGGGGTAAGGGCTGGGTGGAGAAGGTGTTGGAGGAGGTAGGGTAATTTTATAATTACGTTATGAATGCGAGGCCCTTACTTATTCTTGACCTTGACGAAACGTTGGTTCATGCGACAACGACTCAAATCAGGGGGGATTTTGATTTTCAGGTTTACCAGTATTTCGTTTATCAACGCCCAGGTTTAACTGACTTTCTCACGCACTGCGATAAGTACTTTGACTTAGCCGTTTGGTCGTCGGCTAGCGATGACTACGTGCAAGCAGTTGTAAAAAAGATTTTTCCTACTCACCTCAATTTAGCTTTTGTGTGGGGACGTTCTCGCTGCACGCGGTTTCGCCTCCCTGAAGTGGATGAGCAAGGATTTCTCAGTCTGGACTACGCTAGCAAGTACGAATTTGCCAAGCGACTTAAAAAAGCAGCACGCCGCGGGTTTGACTTAAAGAAGATGCTTATCGTTGATGACACGCCGGAAAAAGTCAGCCAACACTATGGTAATGCTATTTACATTAAGCCGTACTTAGGCGAAGACGACGACCGGGAACTGCTTCATCTTGCCACTTATCTACTGTCCTTGCGGGAAGTTGAAAACGTCCGAACTATCGAAAAAAGACATTGGCGAAGCGAGGTAGCCTCACTTTCTTATAAGGCAATTCAACGATGCGAGCGAGATGCTTCGGCAAACTCAGCATGACGTTCTGACGGATTGCACGTGAAACTCAATAGATGAACACCCTACCCCCCACCATCACCTCCTGGGTCTTTTCGTCGAAGGTGGCTTTGAGGCCGGTGTGGGCGGCGGCCGTGGTCATGATGTTGGCGATGGAGTGGCTGTAGCCGGCCTCGACGGGGGCGTGGGGCGTTTGGCGGCTCCGCACGCACTCCATCCAGTTGCGCACGTGGTTGGAGGTGAGCACGTCGCCGCCGGTATTGGCCGAGGCGACCACGGCCCCGGTGTTGGCCAGGCTGAGCTCGGGCAGCAGGTTGGGGGGTAGGTGCATGGCGTCGGCGGCCTGCTTGGTGAGGCCGCCGGTGGGCGATACGCGGTTGGTAATCAGGTTCAACTCGCCGCCGTTAGAATAGTAGATTTCGGCCGGGTGCTCGTCGCCGTTGTGCATGCGCGAGGCAAACGTGACCTGGAAGCCGGTGGCCGGGTCAGCGGCCGGGCCGTAGTCGAACACCGCCGTGAGGGTATCCCAGTTGCGGCGGCCGTCTTTCCACATGTAGATGCCGCCGTTGGCCACCACGCTGCGGGGGTGGGGTAGGCCCGTAAACCAGTGCACGGTATCAATCTGGTGGCTCATCCACTGGCCCGGCAGGCCCGACGAGTAGGGCCAGAACAATCGGTACTCCAGGTACTTGCGCGGGTCGTAGGCCTCGGCGGGGCGGTTGAGCAGGTAGCGTTTCCAGTCAGTATCGGCCTCGCGGAGCTGGGCCACCAGCTCGGGGCGGCGCCAGCGGCCGGGCTGGTTCACGTTCCAGGTCAGCTCTACCATCGTGATGGGCCCGAATTTACCCGATTTGATAAACTGCTCGGCGGCCAGGTAGTTGGCCCCGCTGCGGCGCTGCGAGCCAATTTGCACAATCTGCTTCGACGCCTTAATGGCCTTGTGGGCGGCCCGGTTATCGGCCATCGTCTCGGCAAAAGGCTTTTCCACGTAGGCGTCGCAGCCGGCCTGCACGGCCTCAATGGCGTGCAGCGCGTGCTGAAAATCGGCGGTGCCGATGAACACGGCATCCACGCTTTTGCTGGCGTAGAGTTCATCGTTGTTGCGGTAGGCGGCCACGGGGTGCCCCAGTTTTTCCTTCCACAGCGCTGCCCCCTCCGCCCGCCGCTTACTCCAGATATCGGACACGCCCACCACGTCGAAATTCAGCTCCTTATAATGCTGCAAAAAGCAGGGCATGTGTGAGTTGCGGTGGCGGTCCGAAAAGCCCACCACGCCCACCCGCACCCGGTCGTTGGCCCCGA
>CAZZWL010000251.1:0-4077 GCA_964657755.1 uncultured Rhodanobacter sp. | reverse complement strand
TGCGCCGGCCCCGCAACGCCCACAGCAGCCCTACCCCCGCCGTGAGGGCCAGCCACGCCGGCACCGTGAGGGCCAGCAGCGGCGCCAACGAAAGCTGGCCGGCCGGCACCCGCTCGGCGGCCACGCTCAGCAACAGGCCCAGCAGCACCAGCAGGGTAAAACGGTAGGACAACAAACGACGCACAACGGGCCGAAGGCGCGCCAACTGGCCCCCGGCCGGGCAAAAATACGCCCGCCGCGCCCGGCCCCGGCAGACCAGTTGCGGCGTGGCCCGCCGGGGCTTAGCTTTACTACTAGATTGCTTACGGCCTATTTTATGTGGAAAAAGTTTTACGCTAGTCTTTGTTTAGTGGCCCTGAGCGCGGCCGAGCGCGGCCAGCACCTGCCCGCCGGCCGGCCCGCCGCGCCCGTGGCCCTGCCCGAGGCGATGCCCAGCCTGGAGTTTGTGGCCAACCGGGGCCAGTGGCCCGGCGCCGTGCGCTACGCGGCGGCCGTGCCGGGCGGCCACCTGTGCCTGGAGCCGGGCGGCCTGCGCTACATTCTGCTGGAGCCCATCGCGCACCCGCATTTGAATGAGAAAGGCAGCGCGTCGGCCAAAGCTTCGGCGAAAACCAGCGCCCGCGCGGCGGCCGTGGCCCCTACCCCCGCCGAAGCCGCCGCCCCGGTGCGCGGCCACCAGCTGCGGGTGCGCTTCGTGGGCGCCGACGAGGCTACCCCCCTGCTCCCCAGCCAAACCACGGCCGAGGTGCGCAACTACCTGCACGGCGCCGACCCCGCCCAGTGGGCCCGCGCCGTGCCCAGCTACCGGCAGGTGCGCTACGAGGCGCCGTGGCCCGGCGTGGCCGCCCGCTTCTACGAGAACGCGACCCAGCACCTGGAGTACGATTTTGAGATAGCCGCCGGGGCCGACGCCGGCCGGGTGCAATTAGCCTACGAGGGCGCTACCAGCCTCACGCTCAGCGCCGATGGGCAGCTGCACGTGGGCACCTCGGTGGGCGAATTGACCGAGTTGGCGCCCCACGCCTACCAGCTGGACCCGGCCACCGGGGCGCGGCAGGCCGTGGGCTGCCGCTACCGCCTGGCCGCAGCCGAGGCACGGGTGTCGTTCGAGCTGGGGGCGTATGACCACGGCCGGCCGCTGGTGATTGACCCCACGGTGGTGTTTTCGACCTACTCGGGGGCCAAGGGCAGCAACTGGGGTTTCACGGCAACTTATGACGCGGCGGGCAACCTCTACTCAGGCGGCATCGTGCTCGATGACATGGTGGCCATTCCGAGCTACCCCACCACGGCGGGCGCGTTTCAGACCACCTTCGGCGGCATCATCGACATCGCGCTCATCAAGTATAACCCGGCCGTGAACGGCGCGGCTGCGCGGGTGTGGGCCACCTATTTGGGCGGCAACCGCGACGACTTCCCCAGCAGCTTGGTGGTGAACGCGCAGAACGAGCTGCTGGTGCTCGGCAGCACGTCCTCGACCAACTACCCGACCACCAACGGCGCCGTGCAACGCGGCTTCGCGGGCGGCGTATCGGTAGACCCCTTTGGCTACGCGCCCCTACCCATCTACCGGGTCAGCAACGGCACCGACCTGGTGATTTCGCGCCTGAGCACCGACGGCAGCGCGCTGCTGGCCTCGACCTACCTGGGCGGCAGCGGCAACGACGGCATGGCGGCCTACGACCCGCTTTCGGCCACCCGGCAGCTGCCCCAGAACTACGGCGACGCGCTGCGCGGCGACATCCTCACCGACGCGGCGGGCAACGTGTACGTGGCGTCGGTAACCAGCTCGACCAACTTTCCGGTGACCAGCGGCAGCTTCGGCACCAACTTCCGGGGCGGCACCTGCGACGCGGTGGTGGCCAAGCTCACGCCCACGCTGGGCCTGGCCTGGAGCGGCTACCTGGGCGGCACCGCCGCCGACGCGGCTTACTCGGTGCAGCTCGACGCCGGCGGCAACGCCTACGTGGCGGGCGGCACGCTCAGCACCAATTTCCCGGCCACGGCGGGCGGCTACCAGGCGCAGGCGCAGGGCAGCGTCGATGGCTTCGTGGCGCGCATCGCGGCCAACGGCAGCGCCGTGCAGCGCGCCACCTACCTGGGCACCAGCGCCTACGACCAGGCGTTTTTCGCGCAGCTGGGGGGCGATGGCGGGGTGTATATCCTGGGCCAGACGCTGGGCACCTGGCCGGTTTCGGCGGGCGTGTACCGCAACGCGGGCAGCCGGCAGTTTATCCAGAAGCTGAGCCCCGACCTGGATAAAATGCTGCTGAGCACGGTGTTTGGCAGCGGGCGCAGCACGATTGATATTTCGCCCACCGCCTTTTTGGTGGACCAGTGCGACCGGGTGTACGCCTGCGGCTGGGGCGGCGACGTGAACCAGGCGGCCTACAGCTACAGCGGCTACGTTTCAAATAATGGCTACACCAATGGGATGCCCACCACGCCCAACGCGGTGCGCAGCACGCCCGACACGCCGGGCGCGGGCTCCGATTTTTACCTGGCTCAGTTCGCGCCTGGCCTCACCGCCCTCAGCTACGCCACCTACTACGGCGACCCTACCCCCAACTCGGAGGGCGACCACGTGGACGGCGGCACCTCGCGCTTCGACCCGCGCGGCATCGTGTACGCGGCGGTGTGCTCGTGCTTCAACCGCAATGGCTTTCCGGTGCCGCCGGGCGCGTATTCCTATTCGCCCATCAATGGGGGGGTAGCGCTGCCCGGCTACAGCACGCCCTGCAACAACGCCGCCTTCAAGCTCAATTTTGAGCCCACCGTGGCCGCCGTGGGCCCCAGCCAGGCCGTATGCGACAGCTCGCCGCCCCTGAAGCTGGGCGGCACGCCGGCCGGCGGCACCTGGGCGGGGCCGGGCGTGTCGGGCTCGGTGGCGGCGGGCTTCTTCTTCACGCCTACCCCCGCGCTGGCCGGGGTGCAGCAGCTCACCTACACCGTGCCGGGCGCCACCTCGGCCTGCACCGTGGCGGCCCAGCTGACCGTGACGGTGAGCAGCGCGGCGCAGGCTGTGGCCGCCGCCCTGCCCGCCGTGTGCGCCAACAACGGCCCGGTGCCGCTCACCACCGGCACGCCGGCCGGCGGCACCTGGAGCGGGCCGGGCGTGTCGGGCTCGGTGGCGGCGGGCTTCGTATTTACCCCCAGCGCGGCCCTGGTGGGCTCGCAGCGGCTCACCTATACCATCGCGGCGGTGCTGGCCTGCGGCAACGCGGGCAGCCAGGCCAGCACTACCATTCAGGTGCTGGGCACGGCCACCGTGGCCGTGGCCGCCGATACGGTGCTGTGCCCCGGCAGCGCGCGGGCCTTCCGGCTGCGGGCCACGCCGGCGGGCGGCGTGTGGGCAGGACCGGGCGTGTCGGCCGGCAATTTGTTCACGCCACCGGCCGCGCCGGGCACGTTTGTGCTCACCTACACCGTGAACGCGGGCACGGCCTGCCCGGTGGTGGGCACGCGGCGCATCACGCTGCTGGCCCCGGCGGTGCTGGCGCCGGCGCTGGTGCCGGGCCCCTGCGTGCCCAGCGCGGTGGCGCCGCTGGTGGTGCACTTCCACCAGGATGCCGCCGCCCTACCCCCCGACGCGGTGCTGACCTGGAACTTTGGCGACGACAGCACGGCCGTGGTCACGGGCTTCGACGTGACGCACACCTACCTGAAAGCCGGCACCTACCGGCCCCGCGTGACGCTGAGCTTCAACCAGAACCGCTGCGGCAACACCCTGGCCCTACCCCCCGTGGTAGTGCTGGGCATGCTGATTCCCAACGTGTTCACGCCCAATGGCGACGGCCAGAACGACCTCTTTGCCCCGCGCATCGGCGGCTGCCCACCGCGCCTGCAGGTGTTCTCGCGCTGGGGCCAGCAGGTGTACGAAAACGCCGCTTACCAAAACACCTGGGACGGCGCGGGCGTGGCCGCCGGCATCTACTACTACCTGCTCACGCCGCCCGATGGCGCGGCCACCATTAAGGGCTGGGTGGAAGTGGTGCGGTAAGTTTGGGGTAAGAAATAGAAATCATTTGTCATTGCGAGCGCAACGAAGTGAAGCGCGGCAATCTTTCCTAATCGTCG
>CAZZWL010000250.1:0-4133 GCA_964657755.1 uncultured Rhodanobacter sp. | reverse complement strand
GAAGATATTGCCGCCGTAGCGCCCGTTTTGCAGGTTCATTTGCATGAGCACGGCCAGGTCGTTGGCGGTGGCGAAGAGGCCGGCGTGGCCGCCTACCCCCCCCACGAGGGCCGCCGTCTGGTCGTGCACCGTGCCTTGCAGCTGCTCGCGGCGGTAGTACGTGTCGTTCTCGGTGGGCGCGATGCAGCTCTTGGGAAAGCGCAGGAGCGGGTTGTAGGTCATGCTGCCCAGGCCCAGCGGCTTATAGAACTCCTTGGGCAGGAACTCGGCCAGCGGCTGGCCCAGTAGCTTCTCACTCAGGCGCTTCATCACGATAAAGCTGAGGTCGGAATACTCGACCGGGTACTTGCCGCGCACCTTGGGTAGCAGGGCCGAGCGCATGGTCCAGGCCCACACCGAGTCGTCGGCTGCCTTGATGGAAAACTCGCCGGGGGCTACCTCATTCGGGTAGTCATCGGAGCGGTTGCTCGAATAAAAAGCGGGCTTGAGCGTGCCGTCGCGCACGGTGCGCTCCCAGGTCGGGATGCCGGGCTTGAGGCCCGCTTGGTGCAGCAGGATATCGCGCACGGTGGCGTCGCGCTTGTTGGTGCGCTGCAGCTCGGGCAGGTAGGTGCTCACTTTCTCGTCCAGGTTCAGGCGGCCCTGGTCTTTGAGGTACATCACGGCTTGCAGGGTGCCGGCTACTTTCGTCACCGAGGCCAGGTCGTAGAGCGTGCTGTTGGTCACGGGCTGGCTCTGGTCGTAGGTGCCGTAGCCGTAGCTCTGGTCAAAGACCACGGTGCCGTTTTTGGCGATGAGCACCTGGCAGCCGGGGGTAGCGGCCGTCACGATGCTTTCGAGCGCGATGTGGTCAATCTGGGTCATGATGCGCGAGTCCAGGCCCTCGCGCTCGGGGGCGGCGTAGCGCAGGCGGTGCAACTCGGGCGTGGCCAGGCCGGTGCCCACTTTCAGCGTTTCCGACACCGTCACGGGCAGCTTGCCCCGCGCCGGCAGCGCCCCAAACAGAATTTGGGGCACCACGAGCTGCGCGGCGTAGTGGTCCTCGTAGCCGCAGACCAGCGTGCGGGCCCCTTCTAAATACTTGAGGCCGTAGGCGTTGCCCATCGCTACCACCACCGTTTTGCGGCGCTTGTCGGCCTCCAGGTTTTTAAGAAATTTCAGCGCCCCTTCGCCCAGGCCGTAGCTGTGGCTGGGCGTGTTGTTCATCTGGTGCAGGCTCACCACCACCACGTTGGCATCGCCCAGCCGGGCGTAGAGGCGGCTGAACGTGGAGTCGGGCGCGTAGCGGTCGGGCACGGCGTACACCGGGCCGGGCTGGTACTTGTTGAAAATGGTGGCGTAGGGTCCTTCCGGCTGGGTGCCGATGGTAATGGCCGCGATGCGCAGCGTGTCGAGCCGCTGGAAGGGGAGGAGCTTGTCCTCGTTCTTGACCACGGTCACCGCGTGCTCAAAAATCGTTTGCGACAGCACCCGCGACGCGGGCAGGTTGAGGCTGTCGCGCACCGTGAGGGCATTGGCGGGCCGGTACGTATTCAGCCCCGCCCAGTACTTGGCCCGCAATATTTTCTTGACCCGCAGGTCCAGGTCGGCCTGGTCGAGGTGGCCCGCCGCCACGGCCTCCTTGATGCGGATGAGGGCGGCCGGCACGTCTTCCGAAAACAGCAGCACGTCGTTGCCGGCGGCCAGGGCCATCGCATCCAGCTCACCGTCTTTGTAGAGCTTGCTCACGCTGCGCATGTTCAGCGCATCGGTGAATATCAGGCCCTTAAAGCCCATACGCTCTTGCAGCAGGCCCGTTACGAGCGCCTTGGAGAGGGTAGTAGTTTTGGCGTTGGTGGTGTCAAAGAGTGGCATGTAGAGGTGGGCCACCATCACCCCCAGCGCGCCCGCCTCAAAAGCTTTCTGAAAGGGCACGAGGTCTACTTTTTCGAGCCGGGCCAGGTCAGTGTTAATTACCGGCAGGGCCACGTGCGAGTCGGTGTCGGTGTCGCCGTGACCGGGGAAGTGCTTGGCCACGGCAATCACGTGCTGGTCCTGCAAGCCCTTGACGTACTGCACGCCCAGCGTCGCCACGCGGTCCTGGTTCTCGCCAAACGAGCGGTTGCCAATTACCGGGTTGCCGGGGTTGGAGTTGACGTCCACCACCGGCGCGAAGTTGATGTGCACGCCCAGCGCCCGCAGCTTGCGGGCCAGGTCGCGGCCCATCTGGTACACCAGCTGGTCATCGTCCATCGCGCCCAGCGTCATCTCCTTGGCAAAGTGCGAGGTCGAGTCGAGGCGCATGTCGAGGCCCCACTCGGCATCGGTAGCGATGAGCAGCGGCACCTTGGCGGCGGCCTGCAAGCGGTTGGTCATCAGGACCTGGCGTCGGGGGCCGCCCTGCAAAAACATAACGCCCCCGATGCCCTGGTTGCGTACCAGCCGTTCGATGCGGTCGGCGTGGGCCTTCTCGCGGTTAGAGTAGGCGGCCACCATAAAAAACTGGCCCAGGCGCTGGTCGGGCGTGAGGGAGTTAAACACACTATCTACCCACTGCGTTTCGGCAGGGGTGGCGGCCAGCGGGTCGGGCAATGGCTTGCGGGGCTCCGAAAAACCCAGCAGCAACCCGGCGACCCCCAGCAGCAACCCCAGAAACAGAAACCGGAAATCGACGCGCATCAGCCCAGGGCGGGAGGTTTAGGGAAGGTAGAAAAGGCGGTCCGGCCGGCCTACTTTTGCCGGTGGATGCTGCCGGAACCCCCAGCTACCCGCAGCGGTTCCGTAAGAACCGAACTACTTGGCAGCCGAAAAATAAGCCGGGCAGCCAGCCCAAATTGGCCGCAAAGGTAGGTACTAAGCGAGTAGCGGCCGACGCAAAACGCTGGTATTCCTGGCTAATTGCCTGCCTGGTGTCCAAAATTTGGTGGCCCTGCCGGCCTACCCCCCTCTTTTATGCCCGACATCATCCAACTACTGCCTGAGTACCTCGCCAACCAGATTGCGGCGGGCGAAGTGGTGCAGCGCCCGGCTTCGGTGGTGAAAGAGCTGCTCGAAAACGCCGTGGACGCCGGCGCCACGAGCGTGCAACTGATTGTGAAAGAAGCCGGTAAGCAGCTGGTGCAGGTAGTGGACGACGGCCTGGGCATGTCGCCCACCGATGCCCGCATGAGCCTGGAGCGCCACGCCACCAGCAAAATTCGCTCGACCGAGGACCTGTTTCGCATTCGCACGCTGGGCTTTCGGGGCGAGGCGCTGGCCAGCATCGCGGCCGTGGCGCAGGTCGAGATTCGCACCAAGCAGCGCGGCCAGGAAACCGGCTCGCTGCTGCTGGTGGAGGGCTCGCAGGTGACGAGCCAGGCCCCCACCGCCTGCCCCGACGGCACCAGCATCGCGGTCAAAAACCTGTTTTTTAACGTGCCCGCCCGGCGCAATTTTCTGAAGAGCAACGCCGTGGAGATGCGCCACATACTGGACGAGTTTCAGCACGTGGCGCTGGCTAACCCGCAGATTGCCTTCTCCTTGTATCAGAATGACCTGGAGGTGTTTGGCCTGCCCGCCGGCAAGCTGAGCCAGCGCATCGTGGCCCTGCTGGGTAATACGTATAAGGAGCAGCTGGCGGGCTGCGAGGAAGTGACGCCCTTCCTCACGGTGAAGGGCTACATCGGCAAGCCGGAATCGGCTAAGAAGAGCCGGGGCGACCAGTTTTTTTTCGTCAACAACCGCTTCATCCGCTCGGCTTACCTCAACCACGCCGTGCTGGCCGCCTACGAAGGCCTGCTGGCCCGCGACACGCACCCCTTCTACGTGCTGTTTCTGGAACTCGACCCCAAGGCCATCGACATCAACGTGCACCCCACCAAAACGGAAATCAAGTTTGAGGACGAGAAAACGGTGTACGCCGTGGTGCGGGCGGCCGTGCGGCAGGCGCTGGGGCTGCACAGCCTCACGCCGTCGCTCGATTTTGAGGGCGACGTGAACTTCGCGCCCATCCGGCCGCTGCGCACCTCGGCGGGCGGCGGCCCGAACCGGTCGGCCAGCTCCTCGGCGATGGCCTCGGCCTCGTGCGGGTCCGACACGCGCGACAGGCGCGCGTAGAGGTTCAGCCGCAGCTCGGGTTCGGGGATGTAGTCGGCCGGGAGCGAACCCGAACGGTC
>CAZZWL010000249.1:0-4149 GCA_964657755.1 uncultured Rhodanobacter sp. | reverse complement strand
CGTAGAAAAGCCCCCTGGGGAGCGATGAACAGGCATCGCTCCCCAGGGGGCTTTTCTATTTTAGGTGGCTATACCCGGCTGCTTTGGCTAGCGCGAGAGCACCACGGCGGCGTAGGGCCCCAGGGCCAGGCTACCGTGCTGGGCATAGCCGTCGTAGTCGCCCGTCGTGGCATCGGCACCCAGGCAGGGGAAGTTGCTGAAATCCGCGTCGTAGCCTTCCCAGTCCGAGTTGAAGCGCACCTTCCAGTTGCCGGCGGCGGGCAGGCCAATGGTATAGCCCTGGTGCGCCTGGTTGGCAAAGTTGACTACCACAATGGTGGCGTCTTCGGGGTTGCCATCCCAGCGGGCGAAGGCGATGACCTTGTCAGTATTATTCACGTGGAACACGTGGCAGCCCTGACCACGCAGGCCGGGCGTGACGCCGCGCAGGTCGCGCCGCAGCGCGATAAGGTCGCGGTAGAGTTGCGTGAGGCCACCGTGGGCCTCAGCCCAGTCCCACTCCAGCGGCTCAGTGTCGTTGAACGAGCCGGGCGCCAGAAATTCCTGGCCCTGAAACAGCATCGGGATGCCGGGCGCGGTTAGCACCAGCGCCGCGCCCAGCACTGTGCGCTTTTTGGCAAAGTAGTTTTCGACGTCGCCGGGCGTTATTTCTTCGGGTAAGCGGCTCTTGCCATTAGCCACCTCATCGTGGCTCTCGGTGTAGATAATGCGCTGAAACGCATCGCCATTGTAGGCCGTGCAAATGGCCCGGCCCACGGCGTGCATGTCGCGGTCGGCATCCGAGTAGGCCTTCAGCGCTTCGTGCACGGGGTAGATAAAGGAAGCCGACCACTGCGCCGAAAAGCCCTCGCCACCCTGCTCCAGCCCGCCCGTGATGGCGGGGTTCGAGCGCAGGTCTTCGGCGATGGTAATTTTCCAGGGCTGGCGATTTTTGATTTCCTCATTTACCCAGCGCATCAGGCTCCAGCCATCGGGCAGGTCGGCGCCGGGGTCTTCTTCGCCGTGCACGTTGCGGATGAAGGCAATGGCATCCATGCGCAGGCCGTCGCAGTGGTAGTCTTCGAGCCACATCAGGGCATTATCCCGAATGTAGCGGCGCACCTCGGGGCGGCCGTAGTCGGGGCGGTTGTGGCCCCAGGGCGTCTCGGCGCGCCAGTCGTTGTAGAAGTAGATGCCACCGCCGTCATGCTCATTCCAGCCATCAAACTGCCAGAGGTCGAGGTCGCCGGGGCCAAAGTGGTTGTACACTACGTCGAGCACCACCGCGATGCCGTGCTGGTGCGCGGCCTTCACCAGCTCGCGGAAAGCCTCGGCGCCGCCGTAGTCGCTCTCCAGCGCAAAGGGGTTGGAGGGGTTATAGCCCCACGAGTAGGCGCCCGGAAACTCGGTAGCCGGCATAATTTCGATGCAGTTCACGCCCAGGCCTTGCAGGTAGCCCAGGCGCTCTATCACATCGCGAAACGTGCCGGGGTGGCCCGCTTCTTTCACGTTGAAGGTGCCAATGTGCAGTTCGTAGATGACGAGGTCATTCCAGGCCGGCATCTGAAAATTGTCGCCTTCCCAGTCAAAGTCGTAAGGGTCAAACACCAGCGAGTAGCCCGCCGAGTTGGTCACGGCGCGGGCGTAGGGGTCGTTGCGGGTCAGCTCGCCGCTGGGCGTTTGCAGCGCGAACTTGTAGCCGTCGCCGGGCTTGGCGGGCAGGTCGGCGGCCCAGTTGCCATCGCCCTCGGCTTGCAACGGGTGCTTGGTTTTGTCCCAGTCGTTGAAGGTGCCCACCACCGATACGGCGCTGGCAGCCGGGGCCCACACCCGGAAGGTGGTGCCGTCGGGGTGGGGCAGGGCGCCGAAACCCGTGCGCCTGGTGGTGGCGGCCGGGGCTTTGGCGGGCTGGGGGGGGGTAGGGGAGGCGGCTTTTTTAGCGGCGGACTTAGTTTTAGGTAAGGTCGAGGTAGGCATAGATAGAAGCCGGCGCGTGGGCTTCTGTGGCGAGCCCAACTGGCGCGGCCAGCGAATTGAATCTCCTTGTACGAAGCTAATCAGATTAGGATGTGCTACCTAGCTTGGGGAGCGCTCAAAAGGCGAGTGGCAAGGAACCAATAAGCTCAACCAGCAGGTTGAGCAAAAAACTTTGGCGCCTCAGCATTCAGGGAGGCGATGCTCTACCTTTTTTCTGCTTGCTAGTTTATGCCGTCGACTCTACGCCCCGAGGTTTTCAGCCTGTTTTACGAGCCCCACGACGAAATACTGACCGGCGTTTGGCCCCGCCCCCTGGCGCCGGCGCAGCTGCCCACCTGCTACGAGCAGCTGCTGGCCGCCGCGCAGGCCCAGCGCAGCTGCCGCTTCTGGCTGCTCGACATGCGGCAGCGCGACTGGCACTCGGCAGCGTTCCGGCGCTGGTTCACCGCCGAGTTTGTGCCGCGGGCCGTGGCCACGCTGGGCCAGCCGCTGTTCATTGCCTACGTGGTAGCCGATGAGCAGCAGCAGTTTATTGAGTCGGCCCCCACCGATGCGCTACTGCGGCAAGCGGCCACGCTCAATTGCTTTCCTTTCTACTTCACCTGTGAGGAAGCGGCCCTGGCTTGGCTGCGCGACCAGCAGGCGGCCGAGCAGGCCGCGCCGGCCGGTCGCGCCCGCGCCGCTAATGCTGCCCGGTAGGCGCGGGCCAGTTTTTAGCGGCTGGGCAACCTGAGGGTCAGATTGGGGGTTTTAGCTTTGCGCCGCGCCTACCCGTCTGCCTACATGCCCCGTCCCCGTCCCGTTGTTTTTGGTTTATATGCCTGGTCGCCCGACTATGGCTACCGCTACCTGCACCCCGCCAACCGCCGCTCGTTTGAGCTGCTGGAGCCGGTGGGGAAGGTGTTTGAAAAGGTGAGCGACCTCGACGACGACAGCGACTGGATAACCCTGCGCTACGACGAGCAGCAGTTTCTGGTGCGTGGCGAGCTGTTTAAGGAGCTCTACAATAAGCCATCCTTTGGCTTTGGCGATTTGGTGGAGGAAGTGCGCCCTACCCCCGGCCAGCCGGCCCACCGGGGCCTCATCTCCGACATTTACTGGAGCGAAAGCCAGGACCGCGCCACCTTCCAGCTGGTCGAGCGCAAGCGCAAGCTGGCCCGCCTCTTCGAGCCCGAAGAGCTGCGCAAAGCCGAGTAGCCAAGCCAATAGCGCCTACCGCAGCGGTGAGCGACAACCGTGCGCACCTTTGCCCCCATGCCTACCCCCTCTTTTTCGCTCCACGAGGCGCAACGTGCTACTCCTGCGCCGTGGTTGGCCACTGGCCCAGCCTGGAGCGAGCTAGCGGTGGCGCAGGTGCGGGGGCAGTCGCGCCTGGTGGCCAGCCGCAGCGTGCAGCCCCTCAAGATTATTAATCCTGCCGCGCCGGCCGGCCCGGCCTGCCACGCGGTGCTGGCCAGCTACGGCGGCGGCCTGGTGGCCGGCGACCGCATCCGGCTGCGCGTGCGCTGCGAAGCCGACACGCGCCTGCTGCTCACCACGCAGGCTAATACGCGTATTTTCAAGTCGATAGATGGCCAGCAGGCCGAGCAGCTCACCGAAGGCCACCTGGCCGAAAACGCCTTGGCCGTGGTGCTGCCCGACCCGCTGGTGCCCCAGGCCGCCAGCCGCTACCGCCAGGCCCAGCACTGGCACCTGGCCCCCACGGCCACCCTGCTGCTGGCCGACTGGTGGCACGCCGGCCGCACCGACCTGGGCGAAAAATTCGCCTTCACCGAATTTGCTACGGAGCTGAAGGTGAGCGTGGCCGGCCGCCTGGCGCTGCTCGACCGCTTCGTGCTGCGGCCCGCTGAGCACCTAGCCACCTCGCAGGCCACGTTCGGGCCCTACCATTCGGCGCTGGCGGTGTACCTGGTGGGGCCACCCAACGGGGCGCGGTTTCGGGCGCTGGCAGCGGCGCTGCGCCGCCTACCCCCCCCCGGCCAGACGGAGCTGCACGCCCAGCTGGCCGGCCGGCCCCGCGTGGTGGCCGTGACCCAGGCCCGCGAAAACGTGGTGCTGGTGCGCGCCCTGGGGCAGTCGCGCCAGGCCCTGGAGCCCGTGTACCAGGCCCTGGTCGAGGCGCTGGCGGCCGAGGCGCTGCTGGGCTTCAACCCCGCCCGGCGCAAGTATTAGCGCAGTTTTGGAGTCGGGGTC
>CAZZWL010000248.1:0-4208 GCA_964657755.1 uncultured Rhodanobacter sp. | reverse complement strand
TTCATTGCTCACTGCTCACTATTTATTGCCCTGCTCCTATGCCATGCCGCCTGCTCCTCGTCGATGACCACCCGGCCCTGACGCGGGGGCTGGCCGCGCTTTTTAGCCAGGAGCCCGACCTGGAAGTGTGCGGGCAGTTTGCCAGCGGGGAGGCGCTGCTGGCGTGCCTGGAAGCCGGCCCTACCCCCCCCGCCAACCTGCTGCTGCTCGACCTGCACCTGCCCCCGCCCCACGATGGCCTGAGCCTGCTGCCGCAGCTGCGCCGCCAGTGGCCGGCGCTGCGGGTGCTGGTGTTCAGCAGCGCCACCTCGCCCATGCTGGTGGCGCAGGTGGCGGCGGCCGGCGCGCAGGGCTTCCTCGACAAGTCGGCCGAGGCGGGGGCGCTGCTGGCCGCCATCCGGGCGGTGCACACGGGGCAGCTGGTGTTTCCGGCGCGGGTGCGGGGGCGCGCCCCGGAGGCCGGCCCGCCCGCCGAGCCGGGGCAGGTCGATGCCGAGGCGCTGCTGCGGCTGCGGCTGCTCTCGGCCCGCGAGCGCGAAATAGTGGGGCTGGTGCGCGAGGGGCTTTCGACCCGCGCCATCGCCACCCGGCTCTCGCTGGCCGAGTTCACGGTGAGCACCCACCGCCGCAACCTAATGCAGAAGCTGGGCGTGCACGGCCTGGCCGAGCTGGTGCGCTTTGCCCACGAGCACGGGCTGTGAGCCGGGCGGCGGGCCCGCCGCCGCCGCAGAATACCTAAAAGTAGGTATTGCCTGAAGTGCCCGGCCAGCAGAAACTTTGGCTGGCCAAGCAGTTGCCCCCGGCCCCCACTTAGCTGGTTGGCAAGACTGCTTCGCCCGCGACGCGACTTTTCCGCGCCCGCCTTACGCTTCTTTTGTTATGACGACTTCGTTACTCTCTTTATCTAATCCGGCCGTGGCGCTGGCCGTGTACGAAGGGGGCGACCCCAAGGGGCCGCCGCTGCTGCTACTGCACGGCACTGCGCTGGCGGCCAGCGTCTTTGAGCGGCAGTGGCAGGCCCCAGAGCTCCAGCATTTCCGGCTGATTGCCTTCGACCTGCCGGGGCACGGGCAGTCGGCGGCCGCCCCAGAGCACTACGCCCTCCCCGCCCTGGGGGCGGTGATGCTAGCCGCCGTGCGCGCCCTGGGCCTGGAGCAGGCACTGGTGGTGGCCCACTCGCTGAGTGGGCACCTGGCCTACGGGCTGCTGCCGGCGCTGCCGGGCCTGCGCGGGCTGCTGACGGTGGGCGCCCCGCCCATTACGGCGGGGGCCGACATGCGGGCGGCCTTTCAGCCCCACCCCACCATCCTGCTGTACTACGCGCTGGCCCTGAGCGCCGCCGAAACCGAGGCGATGGCCCGCTTTGCGCTGCACCCCGCCGTGCCGGCCCGCGCGGTAGCCCTGTTGGTGGGCGCCATTGGGCACGCCGATGGCCGCGCCCGCGCCGGGCTGGGCGCCAGCCTGGCGGCCATTGAGCTGGGCGACCAGGTGGGGGCCGTGGCCCGCACGGCCGTGCCGCTGGCCCTAGTGGCCGGCAGCCTCGACCACGCCCTGAGCCTACCCTACTACGATACCCTGGCCGCGCCCAGCCGCTGGGGGCCGGCGGTGCACCTGGTGCCGGGCACCCGCCACCTCCCGTTTCTGGAGTGCCCGGCCGCGTTCAACCAGCTGCTGCTGGACTTTGCGCTGGCCACGGCCTGAGGCTGGCAGGCTGGTTCTCAGGGCGGCTATGCCCGGACCTCGGAAACCACGCTGGGACCGCCGAAATACCCAGCGCGGCAGGTGCTCTTCGTGACCTCATTCAGTTTAGAAATGGCCCTATTACCTTGCCCTACCCAGCCGCCGGTGGCCAGCCCGGCGCCCCGCATTTACGCGCCCATTGCCAGCGTGTGGACGCCCGACAAGTATGCCGAGCCCGATGCGCCGCCCTCGCGGCTGGCCGCCGACCTGGGCCGCCAGCTGGCCCGGCAACTGGCGCAGCACCAGGGCCTGTACGTGTCGGACCACCGCGCCGGCGTGATGGTGTACGTGTCGGCGGGCGTGGAGCGGCTGCTGGGCCACCCGGCGGCAACGTTCGCGGCCCGGCAGTACGAGCTCATTCACCCCGACGACCTGCCGGTGATGGCCGCCGCCACGGTGCTGGTCAATCGCTACATCGACCAGCACCCCCACGACCCCATGCCGGATATGCTGCTGGCCATCGACTACCGCCTGCGCCACGCGGCCGGGCACTACGTGCGGGTGCTGCGCCAGAATCTCATCCTCTCGCGCGAGGTCAACGGGGCGCTGGTGGGCTCGGCAGGCATCCTCACGGATATTACCCACCACAAGCTGACGACGGATGTGCGCTTTCATTGCAACCAGCCCGGCTTCGCGGCTTTTGCGCGCCGGCAGCAGCTGCAGGCCGTGCCCGCCACCCTGAGCGAGCGCGAGCAGCAGGTGCTGGCCCTGGTGCTGGAGGGCCTCACCAGCCAGCAGATAAGCGAGCGCCTGCGCCTGAGCGCCACCACCGTGAGCACCCACCGGCGCAACATCAAGCGCAAGGTGGGCTCACACGACCCCTTTCACCTGCTGCGCCACCTCGATAGCGCGCCGGCCGCGGCCGCGCCGTAAGGGCATAGCCCGTGCTGCCCTACCCCCCTCAGGTGGGCCCCACGTGGGCCAACAGGCCATGAAAGCTGTGGGTGGCGGCCTTGCGCAGCAGGTTACGGCGGTGGGCCTGCACGGTGCCCGCGCTCAAACGCAGGTGGTAGGCCACCTGGCGGCTGGTGAAGCCCCGCAGCACCAGGGCCAGCACTTGCTGCTCGCGGGGGGTGAGGGCCGGCGCGGCGGCCGGCCGCCGCGCCGCAAAAGCCGCGAAGTCGGGCTGGTTGCAGTGCACGCGCACGTCCGTCGTCAGCTTGTGGTGGGTGAGGTCGGTAAACAGGGCCAGCGTGCGCCTGATGGCCCCGGTGGCGGGGTCGCGCGCCAGCAGGCGGCACTCGTGCAGCACCCGCCGGTAGTGGCCGTCGGCGTGGCGCAGGCGGTAGTCGAGCGAAAACAGAAAGCCAGGCAGCGGCGCCTGCTGGCGCGCGCGCAGGTAGTCGGCCAGCAGGGCCTGGGCCTGGGCCACGGCGGGGGCATCGGCGGGATGCAGGCGCCCGGCAAACCAGGCCAGGGTGAGGTCGGCCGCGGCGGGCTGCTCGCCCAGCAGCCGCCCAACCCCCGCGCTCACAAACACCAGCGCCTGGCCGGGGTGGTCATACACGTAGGCAAACTGCGTGGTAAGCACGGCCGTGGCCAGCAGGTGCCCGGCGGCCCGTGCCGAAAGCGTGGCCACTTCGGCCCGCCCGGTGGCGGGCGCCGCCGGCTGGGTAGTTTCGAGGGGAGTAGCTAGCTCAATCATGGCCCGGATAGCAGCTGGTGCAACGAGGGTGGCGGCCCGGCGGAGCACCCGCATCGCGCGGGGCCAGGGGGGTAGGGCACCCCGGCCCGCCGCAGTAGACGACCCCTGGCAGCAAGTAACGCCACCCGCCCGACATTTTTCGGCCGCGGGCCGCAAAACCGGCGTTTTCTACCTACTACTGAGTAAGGGCGGGGCAGCGGGGAGGCCTCAGCCGGGGCCCCTGGCGCAGCATAATACCAAGAATAAAATTACCTAAAACTGGGTATTGCAGGAAGTTGAGGGGTAGAAGAGCTTTGTGATGGAGGTCGGGCTGCTCTTGCCGCCGGCCGCTACCTACACTCTCTTTCCTGAACTATGAAAACAAACAGTACCCCTCGCCGGGGCCGGGTGGCAGCGTGCCTGCTACCCGGCATTTGGCTGCTGGTGGGGGCCGGGCCGACAGCGGCGCAGGGCTGGCTAGGGCTGGCCCAGAGCAACTACGGCGGCACCAACAGCGCCTACCTCAACCCCAGCGCCATCGCCGACTCGCGGCTGCGCGCCTACCTGAACCTGGGCGGCGCCGACGCCAATTTCTACAACACCTACCTCCAGCTCAACCTGCCCCAGAAGCCCTGGGAGGCGGGCTTTGCCTTCCGCAAAGAGTACCTCGTGGAGCAGGGGGGGAGCCGCGGCCCGCAGGATGCCAGCGCCACGGCCGAGGTGCGCCTGCCGTCGCTGATGCTGGCCCTGGGGCCGCGGGCAGCGGTGGCCTTCAGCAGCCGGGTGCGGGGCTTTGCGCAGGCCAATGGCGTGAGCTACAGCCTGGCGCAGCTGGCGCGCTACG
>CAZZWL010000247.1:0-4278 GCA_964657755.1 uncultured Rhodanobacter sp. | reverse complement strand
ACTACTACTGGCACCGGCACTACGGGCACTACTACTGGCACCACGACTACCGACCAGTCCACCATCGTGACGGGCGGCGCGGCCCACCAGTACCTGCTGGGCTTGAGCAGCAGCTGGGAGGCCGACGTGTGGGGCAAGCTGCGCAGCACCAAGCGCTCGTACGCGGCCAACGTGTTGCAGAGCGAAGCCTACCGGCGCGTGGTGCAAACCCAGCTCATTGCCGACATTGCTGACAACTACTACTCGCTGCTGGCCCTGGACGCGCAGCTGCTCATTACGCAGCAAACGGTGCAAAACCGCATCCAGGACGTGGAGGTGATGAAGCTGCTGCTGGAAGGCGACGTGGTAACCGGCGCGGCCGTGGTGCAGAGCGAAGCCCAGCGCTACGCCGCCGAAGTGACGATTCCTGACTTGCAGCGCAGCATTCGGGAGGCCGAAAACCTGTTGGCGACGCTCCTGGGCCGCGTGCCGGCCCCCATTGAGCGCGGCACCCTGGCGGGCCAGGACCCCGCCCCGGCGCTGCTCACGGGCGTGCCCAGCCAACTGCTGCGCAACCGGCCCGACGTGCAACAGGCGGAGTTCACCTTCGAGTCCACGTTTGAGCAAACCAACGCGGCGCGCACCTACTTCTACCCCAGCTTCACGGTCACGGCCAACGGGGGGCTGACCAGCACGACCATTCAAAACCTGTTTTCGCCCACGGCCATTTTTGCCAGCGTGGTGGGGGGCCTGGCCCAGCCGGTTTTCAACCAAGGGCTTAACCGGCTGCGGCTGGCCCGCTCGCAGGCCTTGCAGCAGGAATACCTCTACACGTACCAGCAAACGATGTTTACGGCCGGCCAGGAAGTCAGCAACGCGCTGTTCGCTTACCAAAGCGCCGCCGATAAAATGCAGATTCGCGCCCGCCAGCTCGACGCCCTCAACAAAGCCGTGGACTATACCCACGAGCTGCTGCGCGCCGGCTTCGCCAACTATACCGAGGTGCTCACGGCCCAGCAAAGCCTGTTGCAAGCCCAGCTCAGCGGCGTGAACGACCAGTTGCAGCAGCGCCAGGCCGTGACCGACCTCTACCACGCGCTGGGCGGCGGCTGGCGCTAGCGGTGGGTTGACTGGGCGGAGTCGTTCGCAACGTGTGAAATTTGTGCTCACCGGGCTCACCCCTACTCACCCCTACTCACCCCCTTGGGCGGCGGCACCGGCTTTTCGGGCTCGCTAGGTGCTTAAAAAACACCAGCAACAGCGTAAAAAACAGGTTAGCGCCATTGTTAAACAGGATAAGCAGGTTGTGTTGATAGGCGCCGTACACCAGTGTCACAGCCCATAATGCTGGCCCCCGCCGCCAGCATGGGCCCACACAGGCCGTTGAGTGAACTGGTGCGCCGGGTGTGCACCACCTGCGAAAAAAAAGGGACGGCCGATAGCGCGGCGGCCACCAGGCCACTGTCGCTGACGAGGCTCGGGCAGGGTTGCGTAGCCACCTGCCACGCGGGGAGGCGCGGCTGGTAGCGCCTACCCCCTCCTCGCCCGCCAACCCCGTGCAGGCGAGCCGCTAGCGGTACATAAACACCGTGAAATCGCCCTGCCAGTAGCCTTGGCGCAGCACTACTTTCGGGGCCAGCGTTTCGCAAAAGGCGACGATATCGGCCGGGTCGTAGGCGGCGAGCGGGCCGCCGCCCGGTGGCTCCCAGTCGAGCAGGTTGAAGCCCAGGCCCAGGCGGCAGCTCGCAAACAGCCGCTCAATGGCCTGGTAAACGAAGCGCGGCTCGCGGTGGCGGTAGCTGAGCGCGCCGCTGGCCAGCACGTAGTCGCTGAGCGGCAGGGGCACGCTCAGAAAATCGCCCTGGCTCAGGGTGATGTCCGGGGCGTGGTAGTAGCGGGCCTGGGCCACGGCGAGCAGCTCCGCCATTTGCTCGATGCCGCTGTAGCGCACGCCCGCAAAGCGCTGCCTGAGAAAGGGATAGAGGTCGGCGTAGCCGCTGCCCACATCGAGCACCGAGCAGTGCGCGAGGTCGCCAATCTGGGCCAGAATCCGGAAACGCATCTGCTGGCCCTCGGGGTGCCAGCCCAGCGCGCCGGGGCTGCCCGCGCCATACTCGGCGATGCGCGCCCGGTGGAAGCGGGAAACGGCCGCGTTGTCGAGCAGGCGGCCCAGGCGTTTGCGCATAAGAGAGGCGTTAAATTAATTTTTGGCCGGAATTAGCCAGGCGGCGCAGCGGCAGCTGTTGGGGGTCAGGCAGGTTCTTGCGGTGCCTCGGCTTGCTGTTGCAGCAGGGCATTGCGGGTCCGCAGAAACCGCGTCAGGTAGCCCCGCAAAAATAGCCGGTCGAACCACTGCCCCACTACCCCGCCCGGTGATTCAAACGCGAAAACATCGCGCATGCGAGTGGCCCTACCCCCCTCCAACGGCTCGAAGTAGTGGTCGTGGCGCATGGATTTGAACGCGCCGCGGCGCATCTCGTCCCGAAAATGATGCGGCGGCTCGGCGGCCGTTACCTGCACCGTGAGGCGCTGGCGCACGCCCAAGTGGCGGGCCTCCCAGGTAATGCGCTCGCCCACTTCGAGCCGCCCGCTGGTGCGCCCGGCCACGATGCGCTCCTGGGTTTGCCGCGTGGAAGCTACGTGCGACTGCACGTCCAGCTTGAGGGCGTAGCACACGGCCGGCGGCGCCTGAATGATGGTTTCCAGCTCAATCCTGGCCATTGCTTACCCCCCGCTATTTAGCCAAGCCGCGCAGTACTTCCTTGGTTTTGCTGACGTGGTCGGTGGCGCCGCCCATCGAATTGAAGATGTAGGCAATTTTGCCGTCCTTATCAATCACGAACGTGACGCGGCCGGGCAGCAGGCCCAAAAATGCCCGCGGCACCTCGTACTGCTTACGCAGCTGCCCGCTGGTGTCGGCGAGCAGCGGAAAGGGCAGGCGGTGCTTTTGGCTGAACTTCTGGTGCGAGGCCTCGCTGTCGGAGCTCACGCCCACCACCACCGCGCCCAGGTCCAGAAAATCAGCGTACTGGTCGCGAAAGGCGCAGGCCTCGGCGGTGCAGCCCGGCGTGTCGTCCTTGGGGTAGAAATAGAGCACGACCGGCTTACCGTGCTGGCCGGCCAGGTGAAAAGTATCGCCCTTATCGGTAGGCAGGGTAAAATCGGGGGCTTGGTCGCCGAGCTGAAGCATCGTTTTTAATGACTAATGGGTAATGACAAGTGACTAATGAACAGCCGGCGGCCCAATTGTTCATTAGTCACTTGTCATTACCCATTAGTCACTATTTCGTCAGCCAGCCGTTGGCATCCAGCCAGTTTTGGAGGCGGTCCAGCCACTGGTCCTTAGTGGTAGCGTTGTTCAGGCCGAAGCCGTGGCCGCCCTTGGGGTAAACATGCAGTTCGGCGGGCACGTTGTGGCGGTGCAACGCTTGGTAGAATACCAGGCTATTTTGCACGGGCACCACCTTGTCGTCTTCGGCGTGCACGAGGAAAGTAGGGGGAGTTTGGGCGCTCACTTGCAGCTCGTTGGAATACAGGCGCGTCTGCTCCGCCGTGGGCGCGGTGCCGATGAGGTTATCGCGCGAGCCCTTGTGCATAATACTGTCGGAGAAGCTGATAACTGGATACATCAATACCAGAAACGCTGGCCGCACCGGGGCCGGGCCGGCATTGTCGCCCACCGGCCGGGCAAAGTGGGTGCCCGCCGTGGCCGCCAGGTGGCCGCCGGCCGAGAAACCCATCATGCCAATGCGCTCGGGGTTGAGGCTGTACTTAGGGGCCAGCTGCCGCACCATGCGCAGGGCCTGCTGGGCATCGAGCAACGGGGCGATGGTTTTATCGGGCTGGCTGCGGTCGTTGGGCAGGCGGTATTTGAGCACGAAAGCGGCCACGCCCAGCTCATTTAGGCGCTTGGCCACGGCGTAGCCTTCCTTGTCGATGGCCAGACGGGCGTAGCCGCCGCCGGGGCAAATAATAACTGCGGTACCGTTGGCCTTCTCGCGCGGCGGCATAAACACGGTGAGCGTGGGCTGCACCACGTCGGCCACACTCGTCTCATTCCCCTGGCCAGTAGTCAGTTCTTTCAACTGACTGGGCTTGGAATCGGGGATGGAACCCGCGTAGAGGGGCAGCACGGGCGCGGCCGTGCCGGCGGCGGTGGTTTGGGCGCGCAAGTGCGCGGGCAGGGCAAAGCTAAAGATTCCCAAGGCGAGCAGCAGAGTGGTTTTTTTCATAAATTTTAGGTCACCAGTAAAAGTACGGGGTAGGGCGGCCGCAGGATGCGGCCGGGCGGGCGGCCGG
>CAZZWL010000246.1:0-4289 GCA_964657755.1 uncultured Rhodanobacter sp. | reverse complement strand
AGTGAAGCATCTCTACCGCTTCGTTGAATGATTCTAAAGGCGCGGTAGAGATGCTTCACTGCGTTCAGCCTGACGTTCTTTTTAAAAATATTCGACGGCTCCTCCACCATCATTCCCCTACCCCCTTTTCTCTACCCAACTATGAAAAACCACTACCCCTGGCGGGCGCTCACCCTGGCCCTGGCGCTACTAGCTGCCCCCGGCCTGCGCGCCCAGCCGCACCCCTTCGAGCTGGCCGACCTGGCCAGGCTGACCGGCCTTTCGGACCCGCAGTTTTCGCCCGATGGCAAGCGTATCGCGGTGGTGACTTCCACACCCGACTACGCCGAGGACCGCTACCTGACGGGCGTGGTGCTGGTGGCCGTGCCCACCGGCGAGCAGCGCGTACTGGCCGCCAATAAGAACGGCCTGACCCAGCCCCGGTGGTCGCCCAGCGGCCAGGAGCTGGCCTACCTGGCCAAAACGGGCACCGGCAAAGACGCGGCCTTGCAGCTGTTTGTGCAGCCGCTGGCGGGCGGCGAGGCGCGGCAGCTCACGCACACTAAGAAATCGGTGCAGCACTACGCCTGGCGGCCCGACGGCAGCGCGCTGGCCTTCGTGACGGCCGACGAGCCCAGCAACGCGGCCGGGCCAATCGACAAGGGCTACGACGCGTTTGAGGTCGGTGATAATGACTTGTTTATCAGCGCGGCGCTCACTTCTTCGCACATCTGGCTGCTGCCGGCGGCCGGCGGCGAGCCCAAGCGCCTGACGTCGGGCGCGTGGAGCCTGCCGGTAACCATTCCGCCGGGAGCCCCATCGTCGCCGCTCGCGTGGAGCCCCGATGGCAAGTCGCTGGCCTTCGTGCAGGTGCCTACCCCCCACTCGGGCGTCAACCGGCAGCGCACCATTCAGGTGCTGAACGTGGCTGATGGCACCATCCGCCCACTCACCACGCGCAAGCTGCTGGAGGGCTACCCCACGTTTTCGCCCAATGGCGCGCAGATTGCCTACTGGTATCCGCGCCAGGGTAACTTTTTGAATATCACGAATATCTGGGTATCACCCACGGCCGGCGGCGAGGGCCGCAACCTGACCCCGACGCTGGACCGCGATATCTACCGCACCCTCTGGATGCCCGACGGCAAGGCCCTGCTGCTGGGCGGGCTCGACGGCAACCGCACCGCGCTGTGGGTGCAACCGCTGACGGGCGGCGCGGCCCGCCGGCTCAATTTGGGTTCGGTGAGCCCCAACTGGTCGTTTTGGGTCGATGCGGCCGTGAGTGCCAAGGGCGGCGTGGCCTTTATCGGCACCGACCCCGGCCAGCCGGCCGAGCTGTTTTACATGGCTTCGACCGGGGCCGCACCCAAGCGCCTCACCGATTTCAACCACGCCGTGAAGGACTTGCAGCTAGGCAAAAGCCAAACCCTGACCTGGCAGTGCGACGGCCTGACCAACGACGGTGAGCTCACCTACCCCGCCAACTACGTGGCCGGCAAGTCCTACCCGCTGGTGCTGGTGATTCACGGCGGCCCGCAAACGGCTTCGACGGCCACGTTTTCGGCGCTTTCGCAGCTGTTTGCGGGGCGCGGCTACTTCGTGTTTGAGCCCAACTACCGGGGTAGCGACAACTTAGGCAACGCCTACAAGGCCGCCATTTATAAGGACACCGGCGTGGGCCCCGGCCACGACGTGATGGCCGGCCTGGCCCAGCTCAAGCGCAGCGGGCTGGTCGACACGACCCGCATTGGGGTGAGCGGCTGGAGCTACGGCGGCTACATGACTACCTGGCTGCTAGGCCACTACCCCACGCAGTGGAAGGCGGCCGTGGCCGGCGCGGCCGTCACCGACTGGGCCGACCAGTACAACCTGGCCGATGCCAGCGTGCAGTGGAACACCCTCGTCGGCGAGTCGCCCTGGTTGAGCGAGGCTAATTTCCAGGCTTACCGCGAGCAGTCGCCCATTACCCTGGCCGGCCGCATTCGCACGCCTACGCTCATCCTGGCCAATACGGCCGACCCGCGGGTGCCCATCACGCAGTCGTATAAGCTGTTTCACGCCCTCAAAGACAACGGCGTGACCACCAAGTTCATCGCCTGGCCGGTGGCCGCGCACAACGCCAGCGACCCCGTGCGCCAGCGCGAGCGCAACCGCTACTGGCTCGACTGGATGGACACCTACCTGCAGCCCGGCGGCCACGCCGAGGCGCCGCGCGCGGGCTCGAATTAGTCACCGCTTTCCCCTTACGTTGCTTATGAAAACCCTGGCCGACCTGCTGCTGCTCGGCGACCCGCGCCTGTACGAAGTCTGCGCGCCCGTAACCGAAGCCGACCTGCCCCTAGTGGCCGGCTGGGTGGCCGATTTACATAACGTGATGCAGGAAGTGCGCGCGAAGTACCACTTCGGGCGGGGCATCGCGGCCCCGCAGCTCGGCATTAGGAAGCGCCTGGTATACCTGCACCTCGACGGCCAGCCCATCGTGCTGCTCAACCCTGAGCTGGGCGAGCGGAGCGCGGCGATGTTTGAGCTGTGGGACGACTGCATGTGCTTTCCCAACCTGCTGGTGCGGGTGCGGCGCCACGAGGCCCTGACCGTGACCTACCGCGACGCGCAGTGGCAGCCGCAGCGCTGGCCCGTACGGGGCGCGGTGGCCGAGCTATTGCAGCACGAGTGCGACCACCTGGATGGCATCTTGTGTACCATGCGGGCCGTTGATAATCAGTCGTTTCGGTGGCGGCCGTAGTACACCTGTTAGTCGCCTGCGCGTGGCGGGCACTGCGCGCTGCTTACTACCTTTCTGACCGAATTTTGCTACTCCATTTGTCACTTCTTCCCCCGCGTTTGCTATGAAGCTACTGCCTACTTTACTGAGCGCCTCGGGGTTGCTGGCGCTGGCCGGCTGCGCTAAACCCGAGCTTGAGCCGGGGCCCCACCATGATGTAAAAGTACGGGTAGAAATAAAAGTACCCTTTTCGACCGACTACGACTGGAGTTTTCAAGCGATGGATGAATACAAGGGCAACCGGCAGCAACTGGCAGCCAGCAGCGGCCGGGGCGGCTACCACTACGAGAGCTTTGAGCACAATGAAACCAATATGGCGGCCGGGCACGTGCTCACCACCACGGGGTCGTTTTCGCCTGGTAGTTCCCGCTCGGGCTCGCTTTCTTCGGCGGCCTACCTCACTATGAAAATAGTGGTGGATGGCGCCGTGAAGGCTGATACTACCATCAACTCGCTCTTGACCCCGACCAGCAGCGGCAACCGCGAAGTCAAGCTGCGTGTGGTGTTATAAGTGCCGCCTGGCCGGCCACTGGCCCTGCCTACCGGGCAGGGCTTTTTTTGGCAGAAACTTTTACCAGCCCAGGCAACCACTACCCCCCGCGCCGCATCTAACGCCCCAAACCTTCTTTCGCCGCTGCCCTACCCCTACTCGTTATCGTGACTGAGCCCGACCTCATCGCCGCCTGCCTGCGGGGCGAGCCCCGCGCCCAGCGCCAGCTCTACAACCAGTTTGCGGGGCTGATGCTGACGGTGTGCCGCCGCTACCTCAAGCGGCCCGAAGATGCCGAGGAGGCGCTGCTGCTGGGCTTTGCCAAGGTGTTTCGGGCGCTGCCCACGTTCCGGCAGGAGGGCTCGTTTGAGGGCTGGGTGCGGCGCATTATGGTCAACGAGGCGCTGATGGAGCTGCGCCGCCGCGAGCCGCTGCACCTCTCATTCGCGGACTTTGCGCAGCCCGAAAACCTGGCCACCACGCCCGCCACCGCCGATACCCAGCTGCAGGCCGACGAGCTGCTGGCCCTGCTCCAGACCCTACCCCCCGGCTACCGGGTCGTGTTCAACCTGTATGCCCTGGAGGGCTACTCGCACCTCGAAATCGCGGAGGCGCTGGGCATTTCGGAGGGTACCAGCAAGTCGCAGCTCAGCAAGGCGCGGGCCATGCTCCAGCGCCGGCTCGCGCCGCAAACCACGTCTTTTTAGCCTGTATCCTATATGCCTTCTGATAACCTGGACGACCTTTTTCGGCAGCAGCTGGGCCAGCACGCCACGCCGCCGGGCGCCGACTTGCAGCGCCGCCTGGCCGAGCTGGCCGAGGCCGAGCGCCTCGACAACCTGTTTCGGGCGGGGCTGGGGAGCCATGCTTCCCAGCCCCGCCGCGAGCTGTGGGAGCGCCTCGAAGACGAGCACCTGCACCCGCAGCCGCGCCGCCGCCGGGGGGTAGTGGCCTGGTGGCAGCTCTCGGCGGCGGCCATGCTGCTGCTGGCGCTGCTGGCCGGCGGCCTGTGGCGCGGCGGTTACTTGGGCCAGCGCC
>CAZZWL010000245.1:0-4311 GCA_964657755.1 uncultured Rhodanobacter sp. | reverse complement strand
TTTCTTTTCCACCTCCATGACTGACCACGAACAAGAGTACGCCAAGATGGCCCGCCAAGTATATCGCACGCTCACCGACCAGCGCCCCCAGTGGGAAGCGCGCAGTCCCGCGATGGTAGCCGACTTCGAGCAGCTTAACAACTTTTTGCAAGCCTACGACGAAGTAGCCGGCCGCCAGGGTGAGAAGGGCGCTAAAGAATCCAGCGACGCCCGCGACCGCGCCGAGTCGGCCGCTGAGGCCGCCGCCGGCCGCATCGTGCGCGGTTTGCGCGTGCTGCAGCTGAGCGTGCACAACCCGGCCCTGGCCGAAGTGGCGGGCTATACCCCCGACGTGCTCAACCCGCTGCACGGCGAAGAGCTATTGGGTGCCCTCAACGCCGTGGCCGCTGCCGCCGACGGCGTAGCGCCGCTGCTCGCCAACGAGGGTGTGACCGCCGAGCACCTGCAAACGCTCGACGATGCTATTGCCGTGTACGAGCCGCTCGCCGGCCTCAATAACAGCACCTTAGAGAAAGGTAGCAGCCTCGATTTCACCGCCCGCCAGGTGGTAAAAGGCCTGCGCAAAGTGCTGCGCCGCCTCGACACGCGCATCGACAACCTGCGCGATGATATCCCCAGCCTGGGCCAGGCCTACAACGACGCCCGCGCCGCCGCCGAAACCGGCGACCTGGCCGAAGGCGAAAAGGGCCCCGATGGCGGCATTGGCCGCGCGGCCGCCGGCAACGCCTTTGGCCCCGAGGGCCAGCCCGGCCAATAGCTTGGCTTCGCCCTCCGCGTGGGGGGTAGGGCCCGTCAAAAAAGCCCCGTCACTACGCAGTGACGGGGCTTTTTTGCTAATCGGAAGAAACGTTCAGGCCTTCGCGTAAGGAATTAGTTTACATACGGCGCCTCCAGCCGGCGGCCCATGCTCTTGAAGCCGCGGCCGGGCAGGCGGCCGGTGAGGCGGGTAGCCAGGGCCTGGGCCTCGGGCGTGCTCAGCACGTCGAGCTTGTGCAGCCAGGCCAGGCGGCGTAGCTGCGGCTCGATGAGGCCCAGCGGGTTCACGGGCGCATATTCCTGGCGTAAATACTTCTTGGTGTGGTTTTCCAGTTCCTGCACAAAGGCGCGCAGCTGGCGGCGGTCGCGGGGGTGGTTGGCCAGGGCCACGCGCAGGTTGGCCGTGTGCACGATGGTTTTGTGCCACCAGTTGCGGTGGGCGTAGGCCACCAGCAGCCCCAGCCCAATGAGCAGCGCGAAGGCCCAGCCCCAGCCTTCGGGCGTTAGCTCAGCTGGCCGCACGGCTCGCAACACATTGAACAGGCTAAAAAGAACAAATACTACCCAGCGGCCGGTTAGCTGCGGCGCATTGTGCTGATACTCCAGCTGCACGGGCAACACTTCCTCGTACGGAATTTCGACGGCGATATCGACGGTGCCGCGTCTGTCGCGCTGGCTCACAAACAAGCCGTCCTGGCGTAGTTCAAATTGGGTAGACCGGGTAAGTTGACGTTGTTGGAACCGCATATTTTCTTAACAATACTGCGAAGCTAGTCCGAAGGACTACCGCACGACGAGCGGCGCCGGCGAAAAACATAAAAGAAATAACAGCACCATTACCCAGCCCAGCACCTGCCGGCCCCGGCTGAGGGGGCGCTCGTCGGGCGCGGCCGGGTGGTACACGCCCGAGAGCCGCCCCAGCAGCAGCCCGAATACGAGCCAGCCCGGCTGCCCCAACGTGCCCGGCCACCGGGTAGTGATGGCCACCTGCGCGAGCCATACTACCGCGCCCACCGCCAGCCCCCACCAGGCGCGCGGCAGCAGCCGCCAAAACACCAGGCCCAGGTACAGCGCGTAGGGCACGCCTCCGTAGAGCCACGCCTGCCAGCCGCTGCGCAGCGAAAACAGCCCCAGGCCCGCGTAAAAAATGAACGCCACGAAGAGCAGCGCCGACAGCCGCCCCGCCCGGCGCGGCCCCAGCAGCCCATACAAGATGTGCCCGCCGTCGAGCTGGCCGATGGGCAGCAGGTTGAGGGCCGTGAAGAACAGGCTCAGCTCGCCGGCTACCAGCAGGGGGTAGCGCAGCAGCAGGTTGGCGGGGGGTAGGCGGTGCGGGTCGGCAAAGAGGTGCTCCAGCAGCCGGTACAGCAGCGGCTGGGCCAGCGTGAACTCGGGGGCCGGGTAGCGGGCCAGGCTGCGGGTGGTCACCAGCAGGTACTCGGCCTGGTCGGGCAGGGTAGCAAAGGCATACGCGAGCAGCGGCACCGCCACCAGCAGCCCCGCCAGCGGCCCGGCCAGCCCAATATCAAAAAACTCGCGCCGCGAAGCTATCCGGTCCTTCACCCGAATAACGGCCCCGAACGTGCCCAGCCCCAGCGGGACGGGTAGGAAAATGGGCAGCGTGGTGCGCACTTTATGGAAACGCGCCGTGAAGTAGTGGCCAAACTCATGCACCGCCAGCACCCCCAAAAACGGCCCCGCGTACAGCAGCCCCCAGCCCAGTTGCGCCCAGCGCTCGGCCGCCGGCAGCCGCAGCACATCAAACGAGAGCAGCTCGACGGGCCCGCTGCGCACCAGCTGCACCCCGGCCAGGATGGTCGAAACCAGCGTCAGCAAAAACAGCCCCAGGTGCAGCGCGTAGCGCCAGCCCCGCCGCAGGGGCGGCCGCTCGTAGCGCCGAAACAGGCGCCGCGCCCAGCCCCGCCGGGCGGGGGCGGGCTCGGCCACCGCGTCGGCGGGCCAGCCCAGCCGCAGGTCCTCGATGGGCGGCTCAGGCAGGGGTAGGGGCCGGGGGTTCAGGATATTCTCGGGGGTAGGCACGCAGGGCTTCGGGCAGGGCGGTGGTGAAGGTCAGGGGCGGGGCCAGGTGCAGCACCCGCAGCCCCAGGCGGCGGGCCGTAGCAATGTGCTGCGGGCTGTCTTCAATGAATAACGTCTCGGCGGGCTGCCAGTTCATTTCGCGCAGCGCGTGCCGGAATATCTCCTCGCCCGGCTTGCGCAGGCCCACCTCCTGCGAGTAGAACACGCGGTCGAGGCAATCGGCAATGCCGTGCTTGAACCCGTACTGCCGGGCCAGCCGGTGGTTTATCTCGGCAATGTGCAGCTGGTTGGTATTCGAGAGCAAGGCCGTTTGGTAGCCCCGCCGGCGTAGGTCGGCAAGGAGGGCCAGGCGCTCGGCGGGCACGTCGAGCAGCAGGGCGTGCCAGGCGGCATCAATTTGCGCATCGGTGGCGTCCAGCTCGTAGCGCGCGCGCAGGCCATCGCGAAACTCGGCCGGCGAAAGCTGGCCCGTTTCAAACTGGTCAAATAGCTCGGCCTGGCTGGCCTGGCTATACTCCACGGTGCTGCCCGCCCGGCTCAGGCGGCGAAAAGCGGCGGGCGTGCGGTCGTAGTCAATGTCGATGAGGACGCCGCCAAAGTCAAAAAGTAGGTTGGGAAGCATGTAGTGGCCGCCAGCTGATGGCTGCTGGCGCATAGCCCGCAAAGGTCGGGCTCAAATGATGCTTCTGAGAGCGAAAATGCACACGCAATCGCCCCAGATATCGTAACTTTGACGCGCCGGTCGCCTAGTGCATCGGTACCGGGCCTATAGCTCAATCGGTTAGAGCAGCTGACTCATAATCAGCAGGTCCTTGGTTCGATTCCAAGTGGGCCCACGAAAGCCCCATTCCCAAGCTGGGAATGGGGCTTTTGATTTTTAGGGGTACACTGAGGTGGTCTAGTTGAGCAGGAGAGAATTAGGTGATATTAGCAAGTTGTTGTTGGTGAAACAGACAGGGCTTTAAATAGCCGATGCTGGAGTGACGGCGGTTGTGGTTGTAGTAGTCAAAATACTCGGCCACGCTGGCTTGTGCGTCGGCCAAATCCTCAAAAACAGGCCACTCACGGGCTTCGAGTAGCTCCGTTTTGAGGTGCGACCAGAGGCTCTCGGCCTGCGCGTTGTCATAGCACTCGCCGCGGCGGCTATGCGAGCGTTGGGCCTGGGCGTTGCGCAGCAGGGTTTTGTAGGCGTTGCCCACGTACTGGCCGCCCCGGTCGGAGTGAATAATCAGGCCGGGGGCGGGCCACTGGGCGAGCAACGCCCGCTGCAAAGACGAGAGGCGCACGCGCTCCTGCGCGGCCACCGCCTGCCACTGGGCGAGCAACGCCCGCTGCAAAGCCGTGGTCACCAGGGCTTCGGGCATGTCGGCGCGCACCTGCCAGCCTACCCCCTGCTTCGAGCACACGTCCTGGAAGGCACAGCAATAGACCCAGCTGCCGTTGGCCAGGGGCAGATACGTGATATCGCTGACCCACACTCGATTAGCTTGGGGCGGGCGTGGCTGGTCGAGCAGC
>CAZZWL010000244.1:0-4456 GCA_964657755.1 uncultured Rhodanobacter sp. | reverse complement strand
AACTCGACCAGCCACTCGTGGCGGGAGGGCTGGCTTTGGTCCTCGCTCACGAGCGGGGCCACGGTAAATTCGGTGACTTCCGTTTCGGGGTGCTGGCGCACGGCCTCGCGCAGGGCGGCTTCCACTTCCTCGCCGATGACGTGCTCGCCAAAGGCGGAGAGGAAGTGCTTGATGCGACCCGTGACCACCACGCGGTGCGGGTGCAAATCCACGAAGCGTACGGTGTCGCCGAGCGAGTAGGCCCAGAGGCCGGCGTTGGAGGTGAGCACCACGGCGTATTGCTGGCCCAGCTCCACGTCGGCGATGGTGAGGTGGGGCGGGTTCTCCTCAAAAAACCGCTCGGCGGGCACGAATTCGAAGAAAATGCCGCTGTCGAGGCGCAGCAGCAGGCCGGGGTTGCCGGGCTGGTCCTGGAAAGCCAGGAAGCCCTCGGAGGCTGGGAATAGCTCGATGCTGTCGATGGGCCGGCCGATGCTTTCGAGCAGGCGGGCGCGGTAGGGCTCCATGCTGACGCCGCCCGATACGAAGAGGTCGAACTGCGGAAACAACTCGCCCACCGGCCGGCCGGTGCGGGCCGAGAGGCGGTCGAAATACATCTGCACCCAGGGCGGAATGCCGGAGATGAGCGTCAGCGGCTGGCCCAGCGTTTCGGCCACGATGGCGTCGAGCTTGGTTTCCCAGTCTTCTATACAATTAGTGGCGTAGCTGGGCAGCTGGTTACGGCGCAAATATGCCGGCACGTGGTGATTCACGATGCCCGAGAGCCGGCCCGTGGGGATGCCCCCTACCCCCTCCAACTCGGGCGAACCCGACAAGAAAATTAGCTTGCCATCTAGGAAACGGGCGCGGCCGGTGGCGGCCACGTAGTGCAGCAGGGCATCCTTGGCCCCGTTGATGTGGTTGCCGATGCTGGCCTTGGTAATCGGGATATACTTGGCGCCGCTGGTGGTACCGCTGGTTTTGGCCAGGTATAGGGGGCGGCCGGGCCAGAGAATATCCGGCTCGCCAGCTTTTACGCGGTCGAAATAGGGCTTCAGGGCTTCGTAGTCGCGGATGGGCACGCGGGCGGCGAAGTCGGCGGGCGTCTGGATGGCGCCAAAGTCGTGGGCGCGGCCAAAAGCCGTAGTGGCCGCCGCATGTACCAGCTCGTGCAGCAGGCGCAGCTGCGTGGCGGCGGGCTGGCGCTGCCACTGCTGGTAGCGGTGCACGGTATAGGCGGCCAGCGGACGGCTCAAAACGGCTTTTATTCCCATTGGGGCGAAGATAAAGGGCTTTTTTACTTACCCGTAACTCTCCGCGCCGAGGCAGCGCCTCACCGGGCCCGGTGCGCGTGGCTTGCTACTAGCCAGTGGGCCACTTGGTTAGCCGCATTGACCACACAAGCGCGTAGCTTTTGTTTAATCCTACCTCCCAAAATATTAAACAAAACTTTTCCTAGCTCGTTCGACGTATGCACAAGCTGCTCGCAATGGTGCGGGCGCTGGTTGTTACCCCTTTATTTTTACGCATCATGATAAACCAATTTGGCAAGGCCGTGTGGAATGGCGACATGAAAGGCCACGGCACTATTAGCACGAAAAGTGGCGTAGTGGAGGCCCCGTATTCGGTAGGCTCGCGCTTTGAAGGCCAGAAGGGCACCAACCCCGAGGAGCTGATTGGCGGCGCGCACGCCGGCTGCTACACCATGTTCCTGACCAACGTGCTCACCAAGCACGGCCACACGGTAGAAACCATCACCACGACCTCGACCGTGACGCTGGACCCGACCCAGGACCCGCCCAAAATTACTAAAATTCACGTGAGCACCGAGGGTAAAGTAACCGGCGGCAACATCACGCCCGAGGACTTTCAGAAGCACGCGGCCTTTGCCAAGGAGCATTGCCCCGTGTCGCAGGTGCTGAGCGCCGTGCCCGAAATGACGCTGGAAGCCAAGCTGGTGTAGCGTAATGACCAGTGACTAATGACGAGTGACGAATAGTTAATTAGCTAACTGCTCATAAGCGCTTTAGATGTTAACCATTAGTCACTCGTCATTAGTCACTATTTTTGCCCCATGCCCACTGGTACCACCCGAATTCGCCTACGCCCCGCCAACTCCTCCCGCCTCTCGTTTGGGGTGCAGGTATCGCTGGCTTTGTTTGCCATTGCCTACGCCGTGCTCATGCTGCGCAACTCGCCGGATACGCAGGATTTTTACTGGCTGAGCTACGTTTTTCTGGCCCTGTGCGTGGTGTATCTGGGGTTTATTCTGGTGCATAACGCGCCGGTGTTTGGCACGCAGAGCTACTTCGAGTTTGCGCCCGGCTATCTGGTGCACAAGGCGGGTTTGTTTCGGGCCAAGCAGGTTTTTGCGGCCGAAAACATGAGCATGCTGGAGCTGCTACCCCGGCAGCTGCGGGTGCGCCTCAAGGATGGTGACATCCACGTGCTAAACATGCGCGAGGTAAAAGGCACCCGCCGCCTCGCCGTGCTGCGCGGCCTGCTCGAAAACTTCGCTACGCGCTACGGCGTGGCGCTGCGCGAAGACGTGCCCGCCCCAAAGTAGCCTGCCGCAAACCGGCCAGGCTCAACTCCCGAGGCTGCCACCCGTAGAGATGTAGCCCACGAAAGACGCCCGCCGGCGTCTTTACTTTTGTCTGACCTCTTCTCCTTACTCCCCTACCCATGCCCCTCTCCCCCGACGTTCAGCAGCGCATCAACACCTGGCTAACCCCGGCCTACGATGCTGAAACCCAGGCCGAAATCAAAAACCTGGTGGATACTCACCAGGATGACCAGCTCAACGACGCGTTTTACCGCTCGCTGGAGTTTGGGACCGGCGGGCTGCGCGGCATCATGGGCGCCGGCTCCAACCGCATGAACCGCTATACGCTGGGCATGGCCACGCAGGGCTTGTGCAATTACTTGCACCAAAGCTTTCAGGAACAGGAGATTAAGGTGGCCATCGCGCACGACTCGCGCAACAACTCGCGCTTTTTTGCCGAAACGGTAGCGGGCATCTTCTCGGCCAATGGCATCACCGCGTATCTCTTTGATTCGCTGCGCCCTACCCCCGAATTATCGTTTGCCATCCGGCACCTGGGCTGCCAAAGCGGCTGCGTGATTACGGCCTCGCACAACCCCAAGGAGTACAACGGCTACAAGGTGTACTGGAACGACGGCTCGCAGGTAGTTTCTCCGCACGATAAAAATATTATCATCGAGGTGAATAAAATCACCAGCCCCGATGAGGTGAAGTTTGAGGCTGACCCCAGCCGCATTCATATCATTGGGCAGGAACTGGATGACGCGTATATAGCCGAAGTCAAGCAGCTGAGCATCAACCCCGCCGCTATTCAGCAACAGCATGATTTGGGCATTGTGTACACGCCCATTCACGGCTCGGGCATCAAGCTGGTGCCGCCGGCGCTGGCCGCGTTTGGCTTCACCAACGTGAGCGTAGTAGAGGCTCAGGCCACGCCCGACGGCAACTTCCCCACGGTGCAGTCGCCCAACCCCGAGGAGAAAGCCGCCATGCAGCTGGCCCTCGACCAGGCTAAGGCTCAAAATGCCGACCTCGTGCTGGCCACCGACCCCGATGCCGACCGCGTGGGGGTAGGCGTGAAAAACGACAAGGGCGAGTGGGTGCTGCTCAACGGCAACCAAACGGCCGCGCTGCTTACGCACTATATCCTATCGGCGCGCAAGCACGCCGGCAAGGCCCAGCCCAACGATTTCATCGTGTACACCATCGTAACGAGTGAAATTCTGGGGGATATCGCGCAGCGCTACGGCGTAGAATACTACCGCACGCTCACGGGTTTCAAGTACATTGCGGGCCTTATCCGCGAGCTGGCGGGCCAACAGAATTACATCTGCGGCG
Organism: uncultured Rhodanobacter sp.; assembly: GCA_964657755.1. Classification (GTDB taxonomy): domain Bacteria; phylum Bacteroidota; class Bacteroidia; order Cytophagales; family Hymenobacteraceae; genus Hymenobacter. The sequence goes on along the minus strand of CAZZWL010000244.1, from coordinate 594 downwards.
GCGAGGAAAGCTACGGCTTCCTCATCGGCGATTTTGTGCGCGACAAAGATGCCGTATCGGCCTGCGCGCTGGTGGCCGAGATGGCCGCCGTGGCCAAGAGCCAGGGCCGCACGCTCTACCAGGAGATGCAGCAGATGTACGCCGAGTACGGCCTCTACGTCGAAGACCTCATTTCGCTGACCAAGAAGGGCCAGCGCGGCGCCGAAGAAATCCAGGAAATGATGGTAGAGCTACGCAAGAACCCGCCTACTACCCTGGCCGGCTCGCCGGTAGTCGAAATCCGCGATTACCAGACTGGTAAAATCCACCACCTCACTGCGGGCCAGGAGGAAAGCACGGGGGTAGAAAGCTCCAACGTACTGCAATTCATCACCGCCGCCGGCGACAAAATCTCGGCCCGCCCCAGCGGCACCGAGCCCAAAATCAAGTTCTATTTCAGCGTGAAAGAGCCGTTGTCTTCCATCGCTGACTACGAGACAACGCACAAAAAGGCGGAGGCCAAGATTAAAAGCATTATCGAAGAGATGCAGTTGAAGTAGGCTATTCTTAGAAGCCTAAAAATCTGTGATGGCACTAATATTCTGGACTTAAATT
>CAZZWL010000243.1:2286-4488 GCA_964657755.1 uncultured Rhodanobacter sp. | reverse complement strand
GGGGCCTACCCCCCTCAAAACCTCTGGCAACCCGATTTTTCCCGGCTGGTACGCTGACCCGGAGGTAGCCATTTTTGGCGCGCAGTACTGGATTTACCCCACGCTCTCGGCCGTGGTGGGCGACACCTACCCCGCCCACGAGGCGGTGGGCGTGCGCAAAGCCTACGCCCAGCAGGTGTATCTGGATGCTTTTTCCTCGCCCGACCTCGTGCACTGGACCAAGCACCCGCACGTGCTCGACACGGCCAATGTGAAGTGGGCGCGCCGGGCCGTGTGGGCGCCCGCCATCGTGGCCAAGGGTGGCAAGTATTACCTATTTTTTGGGGCCAACGATATTCAGAATGACCAGCAGCGCGGGGGTATTGGGGTGGCCGTGGCCGACAAGCCGGCCGGGCCGTTTCGCGATTACCTGGGTCACCCGCTGGTCGATAAGTTTTACAACCACGCCCAGCCCATCGACCAGTTCGTATTCAAGGACGCGGACGGCAAATACTACCTCGTGTACGGCGGCTGGCAGCACTGCAACATTGCCCGGCTCCGGGACGATTTTACGGGCTTCGTGCCTTTCGCCGATGGTGCTGTCTTCAAGGCAATTACGCCCCAGGGCTACGTGGAGGGGCCGGTGCTGTTTCGCCGCCAGGGCAAGTACTATTTCATGTGGAGCGAGGGCGACTGGACTGGCCCCGGCTACTCGGTTGCCTACGCCGTGGGTAACTCACCCTTCGGGCCTTTTCGGCGGGTAGGGAAGGTGTTGCAGCAGGATGCGCGCATCGCCACCGGCGCGGGCCACCACTCGGTGCTGCGCGTGCCGGGCACCGACCGCTGGTGCATCGTGTACCACCGCCACCCCCTCGGCGACGCCGAGGGCAACCACCGCGAGGTGTGCATCGATGAAATGCGTTTTGATAAGAACGGCAACATTCTGCCCGTCAAGATGACCCGGCAGGGTGTGCCCGCCGAGCCCCTATCCCCTTCTAAATGAGCAAGCTACTACCTCCAAACTGCGCGGCCCTGCTGCTGGCCGCGCCGCTGCTGCTGGCCGGCTGCGGCACCAGCCGCGTGGGCCAGCCGGCCGCCGGCCGCCGCTTCCCCTACCCCACCCCGGTGGTCGATAGCCGGGCTACCTACCAGACCAAGGCTCTGTTTTACAACTTACAGCGCCTGCAGGGCCAAAGCATTTTGTTTGGCCAGCAGAATGCCACGGAGTACGGCATTGGCTGGCACGACCAGCCCGACCGCAGCGACATCAAAAGCGTGTGTGGCTCCAACCCGGAAGTGTATGGCTGGGACGTGGCCGAAGTAGTGAACGCTACCCTCAAAGGGCGCTCGGTAGCCACCGACACCACGCTGCGCCGCCACCGCCAGCTCGTGCTCGATGCCTACCAGCGCGGCGGCCTTAACACGTTCTGCTGGCACATGGACAACTTCGTGACTGGCAAGAATTTCTACGATACCACGGCGGTGGTTTCGGCCATCTTGCCGGGGGGCGTGCAACACGCGGCGTATGTAAAAGCCTTGGACATTGCGGCCGACTATTTCAAGGGCCTGCAGCTGCCCGACGGCACGGCCGTGCCCATTATCTTCCGGCCGTTCCATGAGCACACGGGCTCGTGGTTTTGGTGGGGCCGGCGGCACTGCACCACGGCCGAGTTTACACAGCTCTGGCAATTCACGGTCAAGCACTTGCGCGATACCAAGCAGGTGCACAACCTGCTTTTTGCCTACTCGCCCGACCGCGTGCCCAACATGGCCGGCTACTTTGAGCGCTACCCCGGCGATGCCTACGTCGACGTGCTGGGCTTCGATGATTACGGGGATTTCAACACTATTTCGACTCCCAACAAGGGCGTTACCACCCTGGCTGCCATCGTGGGCGAGGCCAAGCGGCGCCGCAAAATTCCGGCCCTCACCGAAGCTGGCCTGGAAAAGCTCACTACCCCCAACTGGTTCAGCGACAACCTACTGGGCCAGCTCAAGGCCGACCCACAGGCCCGTCAAATCGCCTACCTCATGGTGTGGCGCAACGCCCACACCGGCCACTTCTATGCCCCCTACCCCGGCCACAGCAGCGTGCCGGGCTTCCTCAGCTTTTACCAAGACCCACTGACGGGCTTTGAAAATGACCACCCGCAGCTTTACACCGCGCCGTAGGGGGGGTAGGGACCCCACACTACCGCTCACCAAAAAGGAGCGCTACCCCAG
>CAZZWL010000243.1:0-2276 GCA_964657755.1 uncultured Rhodanobacter sp. | reverse complement strand
GTAGCGCTCCTTTTTGGTGAGCGTAGGCCAAGCTCGTTTAATTAGTTGATTACCACGCGCTGCACCAGCAGTGGCTGGTCGCCGCCGCGCACTACCAGCTGGTAGAGGCCGCCAGCCACGCCGGCGGTGGGTAGCTGCAGCTGGTTGGAGCCGGCGCGCAGGCTGCGGGTAGCGGTGCTCACGCGCTGACCCAGGGCATTTACTAGGTCGAAAGTGGTTTCCTGGGCCTTAGCCAGCTCCAGGCTCACGTTCAGGGCCTGGCCATTGGTAGGATTGGGGTAAGCGGCGAGTGCTTTCTGGGCATCGGCGCTGGCGCGGGCGGCGGTGACTACGGCGGTAGTGGCCGTAATATCCACGTAGTCTACGTCGATGTAGCTGGTCTGGCTGGTGATGGTAATCGTGTTAGTGCCAGCCGTCAGATTGTATACGCCTACTACGTTTGACGTAAACGTAGTGGAGGCTACCGTGCCAAGCTGCGTCGTGAGCTTGCCACCGGTTGCGGTGCTGGTCTTAACCGCTAGGTCGAAGCTTTTCCCACCAGCTTCAGTGGGCCGAGCGCCCACCGCGATTTGGTACCGGCCGGCCGCTGCTACGTTCACGGGCAGCGTGATGGAGCTACCGAGCGCCACCGTTTCCGAGAAGCTACTCACGTAGCCGCCCGTACCGGAGTAGCTGCCAGCCACATCACCGTCCTTGATAATCGCTTGCGCGTAGTAAAGCTGGCCAAGCTCCGCCTCAACCCGGCCGGCGGCTGTGGGCGTGAGGACCGTAGCCGTAGCCGCCACCGGGGCTACCTGGATGTAGTCGATGCCGTAGTAATTGTAGCCACCCGCAACGGCAATAGTATTGGCCCCCGCGTTGAGGCTAACAATTATTTTGCTGGTACTCAAAAAGTTAGCTCCCGTTTGAGTTGACTTAAAGTACACCTGGCTGGAAGCGCCACCATTTGCACTCAACGTACCAATTTTAAAGCCGTACTGCGATTCGTAGCGAATGAGCACCTCGTATAGCCCGGCTGCCGCCGCCGTGTAGGCAAAGGTTACCCCCGAAGGAGCACCATTGTAGTCAACGTAGCCGGTCCCTGAAGCCCCGCCAGTGCCGGGTAGGCTACCGCTACCAGCCACTAACACCGCGCTGCCAGTCAGCGTCGAACTTTCGGCTTCAATCTTTGGGGTAGAGGATACAACTTGGGCGTGCGCCGCTGGCGCTGCCAACAGCGCGCCGCAAAAACCGAGGGTACTCAAGGTAGCCTTGAGCAATGTGTGCGCCGAAGCGCGGGGGTAGGTGTGCAACATGGGGGTGGGGTTAATAGGTGAAAAGAGACAGGGATAAGCGCTTAAAAAGCAGCCGCTTCGCGCAGGGTAATTTGGGCCGCAAAGCCCTTTTTTCTAATGGTAAAATTATGACAATCAGATTTTTATGAGTAATGGAAATTTATCATTTTCTTATCCGGAAAGACTATTTTTGTCGTTTTGCTTCAAGCAAAAGCCCGTTGGGAACCAGAGTTCCCAACGGGCTTTTACACCTTTAATAAGCTAACCTCTAGTTGGTTACTACAACACGCTGGCTAAGTGCGGCCTGACCAGCCGGGCGCACCACCAATTGGTAGATTCCCACTGCCACGCCCGCTAGGGGTAGCTGCAGCTGGTTGTCGCCGGCCAGCAGGTGGGTACGCAGCGTTAATACGCGCTGGCCCAAGGGGTTGATGAGCTCCACGCCAGCATCTTGGGCGGTTGCCAGGCTCAGGCGCACGTTGAGGTTGCTGCCCTGGCTGGGGTTGGGGTACACGGTGAGGCCGGCGGCCGTAGCGGCAGCCCCGCTGCGGGTAGCCAGCGCCGCACCAGCCCAGTTGGCCAGCTTGTCTTTGGTGATGATATCGGCATCGGTATACAAGCTCCTGAGGAAGGCTACCGGCTGGTTGCGGATGTAGCTGCCCTGCCAGGCGCAGAACCACGACCACCACGTGGCGTAGCCGCGCTCCTGGTCGGGGTTCACTAGGCTCTCACTTTCGGTGAGGGCTATCAGCTTGTTGGGGGCCATCGCCCGCATTGCGGTCCAGTTGCCCGAGATGTTCACGTTGGGGTCGGGCGTCGCGCTGGACTGGTAGATATCGTCGCCGGCCACGTCCACGTAGGCATCACCAGGGTACCAGGACGGGTCGGGCATGGCATTGGCGCAGTACACCCAAATCAGGTTGTGCAGCTGGTTGCGGCCCGTCATGCGGGTGTACATGAGCTGCCACAGCTTCTTAAAGTTGGCCGCGCCCTGGTTGCCCC
>CAZZWL010000242.1:0-4503 GCA_964657755.1 uncultured Rhodanobacter sp. | reverse complement strand
CAATGCTACCCTGCTGTTTTCGTCGGTGGGCTACGCCACGCAGGAAGTGGCGGTGGGCGGCCAAACGGCCCTCAACGTGACGCTGCGCGTGGATGCCAAGCAGCTCAACGACGTGGTGGTGGTGGCCTACGGTACCCAAAGCCGGGCCGATGTGACGGGCGCCGTGACAACGGTGAAAGCCACCGAAATCAAGGACCTGCCGGTGGCGCAGTTTGCCCAGAAGCTCCAGGGCAAAACGCCGGGCGTGCAGATTCTGCAAAACACGGGCACGCCGGGGGCCGGCATGTCCATCCGCATCCGGGGGGCCATGTCCATCAGCGGCAGCAGCCAGCCGCTGTACGTGGTGGACGGCTTCCCGATTGTGGGCGATATCAGCAACATCAACCCCGACGAGATTGAGAGCTTCTCCATCCTGAAGGACGCCTCGGCCACGGCTCTCTACGGCTCGCGGGCCTCCAATGGGGTAGTGATTATTACCACTAAGCACGCGGCCGACGGGCGCTCCAACGTGAGCTTCAACGCCTACTACGGCGTGCAGCAGGTGCCCACCAAAGGCCGGCCCGATATGATGAACGCCCAGGAGTTCGCGCAGTACGAGCAGGAGGTGTTCCAGGAAAAAATCCGGCTTGGACAGGCCACCAGCGTGCCGGTGGAGTACCAAAACCCGGCCCAGTATGCCGGCAAGGGCACCGACTGGTACGGCCTGCTGCTGCGCAACGCTCCCATTCAGAGCTACAGCCTGACGCTGAGCAGCAGCAAAGACAAGCTGAGCGCGGCCGCCACGCTCGGCTACCTCAAGCAGGAGGGCGTGCTGATTAACTCCGACTTTCAGCGCTTCTCGGCCCGCCTCAACGCCGACTATAAAGTGAACGACCGGGTGACGGTGGGCGTGAACGTGGCCCCCACGTACACGACCAACAACACGCCCAACGCCGACGGCAACATTTTTGGCGGCGGCATCATCCAGAGCGCCATCGCTACCTCGCCGCTCGCGCCGGCCATCAACCCCGACGGCTCCCTACCCCTCACGGCCACCTCGCCGGGCTTGTTTCCGAACCCGAACTGGTACAACGTGGCCCAGATTGTGAAGAACAACACCCGCACCGGCCGCGTCCTGAGCAACGCCTACGCTACCCTCGAAATCGTGAAGGGTCTCAATTTCCGGTCCTCCGTCAACATCGACTACACCAACCAGCAGTACAACAACTTCACGCCCTCCACGGCGGGCAGCCTGTTTTCGGCCCCGCCCATCCAAACCAGCGCCACGCAGCGCAACAACGTGTTTTACTCGTGGCTGACGGAAAATACCCTGACTTACCAGCGGGCCTTCGGCGACCACCACCTGAATGCGCTGGTGGGCTACACGGCCCAGAAGTTTAGGCAGGATTACCAGGGCATCTTCGGCTACGGCTTCCCCAACGACAACGTGCAGACGCTGAATGCTGCCACTCAGTTTTACACGGGCGACCAAAACGCCGCCGGCTACGGCGGCAACGGCTTCGACGTGCAGGAGTGGTCTTTGGTGTCGCTGGTGTCGCGGCTCAACTACGACTATAAGAACAAGTACCTGCTGTCGGCCTCGTTCCGGCGCGACGGCTCGTCGCGGTTTGCGCCCAACACCAAATACGGCAACTTCCCGGCCGTATCGGCGGGCTGGAACATCGCGGAGGAAGACTTCATGAAGGGCGTGCCCACGGTGTCGAACCTGAAGCTGCGGGCGGGCTACGGCCTGAACGGCAACTTCAACATCGGCAACTACGGCTACCTGGCCAACACGCAGGCCACCAACTACCCCTTCAACGGGTCGCTGAACAACGGTATCACGGTGAGCAGCATCGGCAACAACAACCTGAGCTGGGAGAAGTCGAACCAACTCGATATCGGCCTGGACCTGGGCGTGCTCGACAACCGGATTTCCTTCACCTACGACTACTTCTACAAAACCACCTCGCGCATGCTGCTGAACGTGGGCGTGCCCCGCGAGTCGGGCTTTGCCTCGATTACCGACAACGTGGGCAAGTTTGAGTTCTGGGGCCACGAGTTTGCCGTGACCACCCAAAACCTGGTGGGCAAGCTCCGCTGGACGACCAACGCCAACATCACCTTCATCCGCAACAACGTGCTCGACCTGGGCCCCTACGGCCAGGCCCTACCCCGCGCCGACGCCAACGGCCCGAACATCACGCAGGTAGGCAGCCCCATCGGCTCGTTCTACGGCTACAAATTCCTGGGCGTGTACAAGGACCAGCAGGACTTCAACAACTCGCCGAAATACCTGGGCGGCGACGCGCCCTCGATGGTGGGCACGGTGAAATACGCCGACACCAACGGCGACGGCGTGATTACGGTTGCCGACAAGGTGATTATCGGCAACCCGAACCCGAAGTTCCTGTTTGGCATGACCAACAGCCTGGCCTACGGCAATTTCGACTTCAGCACCGTGCTGGCCGGGCAATACGGCAACGACATCATGAACCGGACGCTGGAGTACATCCAGAACCTGGACGGCGTGTTTAACGTGACCAAGGACGTGGCCAACCGCTGGAAATCGGAGCAGGACCCCGGCGACGGCGTGCACCCCCGCGCCGTGGTGAGCACCGGCCTGGCCCGCACCACCAACTCGCGCTGGGTGACGAGCGGCAGCTACCTCACCATCAAGAACATCACGCTGGGCTACACCCTGCCGCTGGCCGCCAGCACCTACTTCCAGAGCCTGCGGGCCTACGCCAGTGTGCAGCAGGCGTTCGTGTTCACGAGCTACAAGGGGGCCAACCCGGAGGTGAACGACTCGGGTGGCAACAGCCTCACGCAGGGCGTGGACTACACGTCTTACCCGGTGCCGCGCACCTTCACCCTGGGGGTGAACGTGAACTTTAAATAATCCCGCTTCAGCAGCTCATCGCAACTTATTTTGACCATGAACAGCAAACTATTGACGGCGGGACTAACCCTGGTCCTGCTCAGCGCCTGCAAAAAAGACTTTCTGGAGCTGACGCCCCAGACCAGCGTGGCCGAGGTCGTGTTCTTCAACACCGAAGACGACTACAACAAGGCCGTGGTGGGCACCTACGCGCCGCTGCAAGGCCTGTACTACGACGCCTACGTGATGGGCGAGATGCGCGCCGACAACGCGGCCTACATCTTCAACACCTCGAACCGCGGCGGGCAGATTGTGGACAAGGAGACCATTGCCACCTTCACCGACGTGGCCACGAACATGTACACTTACAACAAGTACATCTACTGCTACTCGGGCATTTCGAAGGCCAACGCCATCCTGCAGCGCATCGACGCGGCCACGTTTAGCGCGGCCAGCAAGGCCAACATTAAGGGCCAGGCCGAGTTCCTGCGGGCCTTCTACTACTTCGAGCTGGTGCAATACTTCGGCGGCGTACCCCTGCACCTGACGGAGGTGGCCACCGTGGCCGACGCCGCCCTACCCCGCGCCGCGGCGGCCGACGTGTACAAGCAAATCCTAGCCGATGCCACCGACGCGGCCGCGCAGCTGCCGGCTACGCAACCCATTAAGGGCCAGGTCACGAAGGGCTCGGCCAACATGCTGCTGGGCTACGTGTACATGACCCTGAAGCAGTACCCCGACGCCGAGAAGGCCCTGAAAACGGTGACCACGCTCGGCTACGCCCTGCTGCCGAGCTACGCGGCCGTATTTGACCCCGCCAACAAGAACAGCACGGAGTCCATTTTTGAGGTGCAGTACCTGCAAGGCACCCAGGGCGTATCGAGCAACTTCATCTACCAGTTTGCCCCGGCCGTGACCGACACCAAGAACATCACGGGCATCACGGGCAACAACCAGAACCTGGGCGGCTGGAACACGCCCACCGACGACCTGCTGGCCGCTTACGAGCCGGGCGATAAGCGCAAGGCGGCCACCGTGGCCCTGACCTACACCGACCCCAGCGGCGCGACGGTGGCCCAGCCCTACGTCATCAAGTACCTGCACCCGCACGCCCAGTTCAACAACACCAACGACGACTGGCCCGTGTACCGCTACGCCGACGCGCTGCTGCTGCTGGCCGAGTGCCTGAACGAGGAAGGCAAAACCGCCGAGGCCCTACCCCTGCTGAACCAGGTGCGCACGCGCGCCGGGCTGGCCGCCTCTGCGGCCGCCGCGCAAACCACCGTGCGCACGGCCGTGGCCCAGGAGCGCCGCGTGGAGCTGGCCTTCGAGAACCACCGCTGGCTCGACCTCGTGCGCACCGGCCAGGCCATTCCTGTGCTCACGGCCTACGGGGCCCGGCAAAAGCAAGTCCGGCCCTACCTCACGGCCGGCACCTACAACGTGACGGCCACCCGTCTCATCTTCCCCATCCCGCAAAACGAGCTGCTAATTAATCCGCTGCTGACGCAGAACCCAGGGTACTAAACCACCGCCCGCTCGTTGAGGTCCGAAGCTACATTACGGGCGGCCCTACCCCCCCGTACCTACTCTGACTGCGGACGGCGCTCGAAACAGCTTGACCGGCGGGCTGCGCGCAGCCC
>CAZZWL010000241.1:0-4518 GCA_964657755.1 uncultured Rhodanobacter sp. | reverse complement strand
GTTCCAGCCGTGCGACAGCACCAGTAGGTCGGTGGGAGCCTCCTGGCGCAGGCCCGCGAGCAGGTCCGTCTGCTGGGCAGGGTTGGCCACCTGCCCGTCTTTGGTAAACTCAATGGGGAAATAGGGGTAGCCTTGCATGGTTTCCATAGGAGAGAAGGTGGGGATTGTAAGTCAGGAAAACGTCAGTCTGGCTGTCATTGCGAGCCTGCGAAGCAATCTTTCCTGGTCGTTCGCATTCATCAGATTACTACCTCTAGCGGAAGGAAAGATTGCTTCGCAGGCTCGCAATGACAGACGATTTTTATAATTCATTGCTTATAAATCAGCTACCTACACCGACTGAATGGCGCGCATTAAATCGACGAGGCCGCTGCCCTGAAAGTAGCGCTCGCGCCGGAGGTCGGTGGCGGAGCTGAGGAAAATGTCCTTCACCTTTTCGGGCTCGCCGATGAATTCGCGCCGGATGGAGAGGAAGGCCGCGATGGCGCCCGACACGTGGGGCGCAGCCATGCTGGTGCCGCTGTCTTCGAGGTAGTCGCACGCGAGGCCTTTGTCGGTCATTTCCTGGCGCTTATCGCCGGCCGCGCACGAGAGGATTTTTTCGCCAGGAGCCACGAGGTCAGGTTTCTGGCGGCCGTCGCCGGTGGGGCCTTTGGAGGAGAAGTAGGACACGCCGTAGACGTGGGGCATGTCGCGGTGCGTTGAGCCCACCGTGATGGCCAGGTCGGCGTTGCCGGGGTCGTTGATAGTCAGGCTCATGCCGGCCGAAATGATGCCGTTGAACTGGCTCTGGGCCGCGCCGTAGCCGGTGTTGCCGGCCGCCACCACCACTACCACGCCCGAGCGCACCAGGCGGTCTACCTCCACGCACAGCGGGCTGCGGCCGCAGGCAAACCACTCGGGGTCAAAGTCATAGCCCACGCTCATATTCACGCCGTGGATGAGCAGGCGGCGGCCATAGCCATTAATTTCCTGGATGAGGCCGATGGCGGCCATCAGGCTGCTGGCCTGCCCCTGGCCCTGGGCATCCATCACCTTGAGGCTAACCAGCTTGCACTGCGGCGCAATGCCGCTGATGATGGGGGTAGCCACCTGGGCGTAGGCAATGGCGCCCTGCTCGTCGCGCTGGCGGTTGTAGGCTTGCAGCGGGGGCGCCCCGGCCGGCCAGATGCCCGCGATGATGCCCGCCACGTGGGTGCCGTGGCCGGTGCCATCCTGCAGGGCCGGGTCGCCGGCCCCTACCCCCCCCTCGGCGCCGGTAAAGTCGGCGTGGCGCAGCGGCAGGCTCAGCTCCAGGTTGCGGTAGGTGGCAAAGTGCGGGTGGCTGGCATCGATGCCCGAGTCGAGCACGGCCCACACGATGCCGCTGCCCACGGCCGCGTAGGAGGCGTGGGCCGCATCGCCCTTCACCGTGGCTAAGGACTTGTTGAGCAAGGGCTTGATGGCAAAATCGGGCCAGATGTGGTAGATGGCCTTGGGCCCCGCCGGGCCTTGGGCGGCCGGGCGGGGGGTAGCATCGTTGCGCTGCTGGTCGCGGGCCACCAGGGCCTCAATTACGGCGGCTTCGAGGCGCACGAACAGGTACTGCTGGCTGTACTGGTTTTTGGGGTGCTGGTCGGCATTCAGGCCCGCCGCGCGGTGGGCCTCGGTAGCCGTGAGCTGCGGCACCAGCTCGTTGAGAGCGTCCACCACCCACTGCAGGGCGCCGGCCCGGCCGCCGGGGTAGTCCAGGTTGAGGTCGATGACCACGCCCAGCAGGCGGGGCAGCGGCGGAGAGGCAGCGGCTTTGGTGCGGGCTTTGGGCGGGCGCAGGCGCTGGTGCTCCTCGGCCAGCTGCTGGAGCAGGGGGAGGGCGATAACCGTCTGGGTCAGGTTTTCGGGCTGAAATACCCTGGGGGTCGGGGGGCGGGTAGCCATGAGAAGCAGGCTGGGTAAGAAGCTGGTAAACACACGGGCGCTAGAGGGGCGGCCGCCCGCGCGGACCGCAGTCAGGCTTCCCATCCCTACCCCCCACTACTAGCCCAGGCATGGCCACGCGGCCGGCACTGCTTATTTCCTCCGCTTCACATCACTCGCCGGGCAGTTGGGGGCAGGCACAAACCTAGTCCGAAGCCCCAGCGGCAGCATCAGTGCCAGCACTGAATTTGACCCATCTGGACTACTCGCAGCTGGTTGAAACGCGGGTAAAAAACCGATATTTTTAGTAGTTATTCCACTAATTTTGTGCTGATTAACTCAAAATGTAAAAAGATGTCCACCCATAAAATACCTACTAATAGGTATTGATTAGCCGGGCAGCAGCCTGGACCTTTGGCCCTGCCGGAGCTGCTCTAGTGGAGCACGGCGCGGCATAGTTGGGCGCGCGGTGCGCCGGGGTTTTGAGCAGGAGGATGGCGCTACGTTGCCGGGGCGAAAGGGGTCAGGCCCTACCCCGGCTACTACTGCCAGGTGAAGCAAAGGCCCGGCAGGAAGACCGGGCCAGCAGGAGGAAGTCCGCGCCCGCGCGGCAAGTGAGGCAGAGTGGTGACGGACCCAGAAAAAACGCGTGTGATGCCGGAAGCGAGGGAGGATGAACTGGCGAAAGCCGAGCAGTACAGGCGCCTGCTGTACACGACTACCGAGGAAACCGACCCCCTGACGCAGCAGCCCCGGCTGGTGCGCACTCCTACCCCCCTGCGCCAGGCCTACGAGGCCGGCAAGCAGGCCTACGAGGCCGCCGTCCAGCGCTACCAGGCCCTGCGCCTCGACGCCACCACCAGCGACGACACCCGCACGGTGCTGGCTTTTGCCCAAAACGCGCCGCTGCACCGCCTCCCGGTGCAGGAAGCCCTGGCCAACTGGACCACCAACGGCTTCAAGCACGAGGTCGAGATGATGGAGGCCTACATCGCCCAGGTGACGGGCGGCGCGCCTGACCACTAGCTGCGAGCAAAGAAGTAAGATTCTCTTCATCTGCCTTTTAACTGTTTTTCCTACCCCCACTTTTCACCTTTTTCTTTTTCACCATGGCAATTTTTCAATCCGATGACCTGATGAAGGCGACGCTCAGCAAGCTGAACACCATCGTGAATGGTGGCGACGACTTCGCGCCGGCCAACAAGAACAACTTCATTTCGTGGGTGATGCCGGGGATGCCGTTTGGGCCGGAAGACTTCTCGTTTCTGGCCAAGGGCTTCAATGGCAAGGACGCCGCCGAAACCCGCGACCTGATTATGAAGGCGGCGGATATGGCACTCTTTACCGACCTCGTGCCCGACCCCACGGCCGTGATTAACCGCAAGGACAACCAGACCGTGGACCGCAACAGCCAGGAGAGCCTGAGCAAAATTTACGGCAATATTCTGCAGTTTGCGAAGGTGACCAACCTGGCGCCTACCGACGCCGAAAAGGCCAAGCTGACCAAGTTTCACGACTTGCTGTACCAGACCAAGACGGAAAAAGACATCATCACGGACGAGGAAAAAACCAGCGTGGTGGAGAGCCCGCTCAAGCAGGTGTACCTGGAGAAGCAGCAGGCCTACGAGGATGCCTCACTGCTGTATAACGGCAAGCGGGTGAACGCGATGGCCAGCGACGACAAGGCGGCGGTGCTGGACTTTAGCCTCAACCAGGCCACGTACCGCAACAAGGTGAAGGCGGCGATGAACGCCTGGACCACAGCCGGCCACAAAAACGACGTGGAAGACATGGAGGCCTATATCGCGCAGGTGACGGGCCGCAGCATGGCCACCTGGTTTGCGGGCCTGCGCGACATCTACGACCGGGCGTCGTTTACGGAGCCTTCGATTGACTTCACGTTCCATCCGGTGCGGCTGTTTCCAGCCAACTTCTTCAACCAGAGCTGGATGCAGTTCAGCTTTCATGAGAACGAGGTTACGACCCACAGCGACTCGTCGAGCACGTCGTGGAGCGTGGGCGGGGGCGTCAACTTCGGCTTTTGGAGCGCCAAGGCCGACGCCAGCGGCTCGAGCGCCAAGCAGAACGCGAGCCTGAAAAGCTCCCATTTCAGCATGAGCTTCGACTTTGCGCAGGTCAAGATTTTGCGGCCCTGGTTTGGCACCGAGCTGTTTTCGTGCCGCGGCTGGAAGCTGGACCCCGGCACCTGGACGTTTGGCAACCCGCAGCTCTCGTCGGGCGGCGACAAGCCGGCGGGCAGCTTCATTGCCTACTCGACCAACATGCTGTTTGTCAAGAACCTGAAGATTGAATTTGACAAGGCGGCCTGGCAGAATAGCGCGGCGCAGTCGCAGTTCAACAGCAGCGCCAGTGCGGGCTGGGGGCCGTTTTCGCTGAAGGGCAGCTACGCGCACTCCGACACGAAAAACGACTTTCACAGCACTGATAATGGCCAGGGCATCTCGGCGCCCGGCATGCAGCTCATCGGCTTCGTGAACCGCCTGGTGGGCACCTGCCCCAACCCCGACCCCAAGGCCAAGTTTGATTAATAATAGTCCCTCATAATCAAGCCGTTTGTCCTTGCGAGCGCAGCGCGGCAATCGCCCCAGAACGAGTCGGAAC
>CAZZWL010000240.1:0-4593 GCA_964657755.1 uncultured Rhodanobacter sp. | reverse complement strand
GCCACTCTTTTTTCAGTCCTTTCTTTTCGTGTTTACTTTATGCTTCCGCTACCCTGCGTGGGGTAGTTGTCGTCCTTTTTTCCGTTCTTTTTCATGCGTATCGCTCCTCTCTTTGCCCACCAGCGGCTCGGCACTTTGCTGGCGGCGCTTAGCCTGGCGGCTGGCTTTCCTACCCTTAGTATGGCCCAATCTACTGCGCCCACCATCACGGTGGCTACCCGCCCCAGCCAGCTGCCCGTGCTCGCGCCCTGGGCTGGGCCCCACGGCGGCGTGCCGGCTTTCGACCAGGTAAAAGTCGCTGACTTTAAGCCCGCGCTGGAAGCGGCAATGGCTCAAAACCTGACTGAAATCAACGCCATTGTCACGAATACACAGGCGCCGACGTTCGACAATACCATCGTGGCGCTGGAGCGCAGCGGCGCGGCTATCGAGCGGGTTGAAGCCGTGTACGGGGTGTGGAACTCGACCCTGAACGACGCCGCTTTCAGTGGGGTAGCCCGCGAAATGGCGCCCCGCCTGGCCGCCTTCAGCGACCAGATTACGCAGAACACGGCGCTGTTTAAGCGCATCGAGGCGGTGTATAACGACCCTAAAACCAAGCAGCTCACGCCCGAGCAGCAGCGCCTGGTGGAGGTGCGCTACAAGGCCTTCGTACGCGCCGGCGCCAAGCTCGATGCCACGGCCAAGACGCGGCTCTCGCAAATAAACCAGCAGCTGGCCGGGCTGTTCACCCGCTTCCAGCAGAATGTGCTGGCGGAAGAGTCTGATTCCGTGCTGATTCTGAAAACCGAGAAAGACCTGGGTGGGCTACCGGCCTCGCTGCGCGAGGCGGCCAAAACCACGGCCGCCACCCGCAAGATTGAGGCGGCGGGCGTTATCACGAATACGCGCTCATCCATCGACCCGTTTCTGACTTATTCCGACCAGCGGGCGCTGCGCCAGAAGGCGTGGCGCATGTTTACGAACCGCGGCGACAACGGCAACGCGCACGACAACAACGCCCTTATCACGCAGATTTTGCAGCTGCGCGCCGAGCGGGCCAAGCTGCTGGGCTACCCCACCCACGCCCACCTGCGCCTCGACAACACGATGATGAAAACGCCCGAGGCGGCGATGGCGCTGATGCTGGAAATGTGGAAGCCCGCCGTGGCCCGCGTGCACGAGGAAGTGGCCGACATGCAGGCGCTGGCCAAGAAAGAAGGCGCGCCGGCCGACTTCAAAATTGAGCCCTGGGACTACCGCTACTACGCCGAAAAGGTGCGCAAGGCCCGCTACGACCTCGACCAGGACGAGGTGAAGCAGTATTTGCAGCTCGATAAGATGCGCGAGGGCATGTTTTGGGTGGCCGGCGAGCTGTTCAACTTCGCCTTCGTGCCCGTGACCGACGTGCCCGTGTATCACCCCGACGTGCGGGTGTGGCAGGTGAACGACAAGACCACCGGCAAGCAGGTGGGCCTCTGGTACTTCGACCCCTACGCCCGGCCCGGCAAAAATTCCGGCGCCTGGATGAACGCCTACCGTAAGCAAGAACGCGTGGATGGCCAGGAAATCACGACTATTGTTTCCAATAACGCCAACTTCGTGAAGGGCAAAGACGGCGAGCCGGTGCTCATTTCTTGGACCGATGCCACGACGCTGTTTCACGAGTTTGGCCATGCCCTGCACGGGCTGTCGAGCAACGTGACCTATCCCTCGCTTTCGGGTACGAGCGTGGTGCGCGACTACGTGGAGTTTCCGTCGCAGCTGCTCGAAAACTGGCTCCCTACCCCCCAGGTACTCAATCGGTTCGCCCTGCACTACCAAACGGGCAAGCCCATTCCGCAGGCCTTGGTGGACCGCATCAACAAGGCCAGCACCTTCAACGAGGGCTTCGCTACGACCGAGTTTATGGCCAGCGCGCTCATTGATATGAAGCTGCACCTGGCCGGCGACCAAAAGATTGACCCCGATAAATTTGAGCGCGAGACGCTGGCCCAGCTGGGCATGCCCCACGAGCTGGTGATGCGCCACCGCACGCCGCAGTTCTCACACGTGTTTTCGAGCGATGGCTACTCAGCGGGCTACTACTCCTACCTGTGGTCGGTGGTGCTGGCCGCCGATGGCTTCAGCGCCTTCACCGAAGCGGGCGGGCCCTACGACAAGGCCGTGGCCGCCCGGCTGCGCCAGCACGTGTTCACGGTGGGCAACACCATCGACCCGGCCGTGGGCTACCGCGCCTTCCGGGGGCGCGACCCCAAGATTGACGCCCTGATGAAGCAGCGCGGCTTCCCGATGACCAGCACCAAAGGCGGCAGCCCTACCCCTGCTAAAAAGCCCGTTGGCAAGGTAAAATCCGAAGCGGCGAAACGCCCGTAGCCGCGCAATTGCTGAAAAACTAGGTAAAAACCAATTCTTTCTATGTCCAGCTGCTAACATGCTGCGTGCTGCCACTGGCCGTATCGCAAAGAAACTGGCCACTTGAGCTCCCAAGCAACAGGCTTGCGCTCTATATTAGCAACCAGTTTTATGCTATCGCCAACCTGTTTCATGAAAAGTTTACGCACCCGCTCCGCTTACTTGCTTTTACTCGGCCCTTTGCTGTTAGTGGCTTGCAAGAAGAATGACATAGCACCTCAAACTGGCAATCTGGGGGTGAGTTTTAAATACGGAAGCGACCTGAGCGGTACGCGATACTCGCTCTACACTGAGCAAGTTTGGACTAGTAGCAACCGCTTCGCTACGCCTTTGCGTGATGGCCCTATTCCTACCATAGCTTCGGGCACTACCGGCTCAACGCGCATTGAAATTGACGAGTTGAACCCTGGCAACTACGTATTTGTGGTTGGTAGCAGCAACTCTTGGTCAGTGCAGGTGACAGCGGGCAAAACTACCGAAGTTGTCAAGTAAAAGTTTTTATTGAGTTTAAGTAGGAAATACCCCGCACCAGGTACGAGCCGCTCCCTACCCCCGCTATTTCGACCCGAGTGCCGCCGGCTGCTTGCTGCGTGGGCTGCACGGCGCGGCCCAGCAGGTCGAGCACCGTGATGGTGTAGGGGCCGGGGGGTAGGGCCGTGAGGTCGAGGGTAGCCGGGCCGGTGCCGCTGGGGTTGGGGTAGAGCTGCGCCGCGACAGTGGCTTTGGCGGCGCTGGTGGCCAGGGCCGTAGCCGGCGCCGTGAGCTGGTAGATGGTGCCGCTCTGGTCATCCGAAATCAGGAGCCGGCCCTGCGGGTCGACGGCCATATCGACGGGGCGGCCCCAGGCACTGCCGATGCCAGCGCCCGTGAAGCCAGCCACCAGGTCAGTCTGCGCGCCGGGCGTTTGGGTGGTGGCATTCCAGGGGTAGTACACCACCTTGTAGCCGGTGGGCGCGGTGCGGTTCCAGGAGCCGTGCAGGGCGATAACGGCCCCGTTAGCATACGCCGCCGGAAACCTGGTGCCCTGCAAAAACGTGAGGCCCAGCGCCGCCGAATGCGCCGGAATGCCCTTGCTGATGCGCGTCATGGTGGCCACGTCCACGTGGCCGTCGCGGTTGAAGTCGTAGTCGCGGTCGAAGGGCATGTTGTCCCAGCCGGTGCTCGTGTCGGGGTTGGGGTTGAAGAAAGGCCAGCCGTAATTGGCGCCGTCATTCACCTGCGTAAACTCGTCGGGTGGGTGGTTATCCACGTACTCGGGTAGCACCTGGCCATACTTGCCCGTGCCGTCGTCGAAGGGGTAGGGCGTGTTATCGCGGTTGTTCACGGCCACCCACAGCGTGTTGGTGCCGGGCACGAAGGCCAGCCCTTCGGCATTGCGCAGGCCGCGGGCGAAGAGCCGGCGATTGGTGCCATCGGCGTCGTACTGGTAAATGGCGCCGCGCACCGGGTCGCTCTGCGTGTCGGAGAGGCAGGCGTTGCAGGTCGAGGCAATGCTCACGTAGAGCTTGTGGTTGGCGTCGAGGGCCAGGTTTTTGAGTTGGTGGCCGTAGGCCCCTTGCAGCTCGGGCGTGCTGGCGTCGGGTAGGCCCGCGATAATTACCTGGCGGCCCTGGCCGGTGAAGTCACCGGCCAGGTACACGTAGCGGTTTATCTGGTTGCTTTCGCTCAAGTAGAGGTAAGTGGTGCTGCCGATGGTGTGAAACACCATATCGTGCGGCTGGCGCAAGCCGGTCACGAAGTCCGTCACCACTGGCCCGCCGCCCGCGCTGCCCGGCCGCACCAGACTCACCTTGCCCGCGCCAGGCTGCGACACCAGCAAATTGCCATCGGGCGTGATGGCCAGAAACCGCGCCCCCGGCACCCGCGCGTACACCGCAATGGCGAAGCCCGCCGGCACCTGCAAAGTGCGCGGGGTATTGAAAGGCGGGTTGGCCAGCGCCGCCGGCACCGTGAGCGCCACCGTGGCCGGCGCGGGCAACTGCGCCAGGGCGGGCTGGGCCAGCCCCAAGCTCAGGCCCAGCGCCGCTACGCAGCCAGCCAGGCTTTTGGCTTTGATTGAACTAGCAAGATGCGGAGTAGCTTTCATACGATAGAAAATAATGCGTGGGTGAAATACTGTACTATCCCGTACTTACTCTTTTTCTACGCCAATGGTTCGCCCCACCCGCCCTACCCCTACCGCACGCCGCGCACCCGCAT
>CAZZWL010000239.1:0-4646 GCA_964657755.1 uncultured Rhodanobacter sp. | reverse complement strand
GCACGATAACTGAACGACCGGCGTGGGTATCGTTCGGGTGCGATTGCCGCGCTGCGCTCGCAATGACAACCAGCGCGCAATGACAGGGCATTGACAGCCCTAGAAAGTGGCCGCCAGCTTGAGCTGGTAGGTGCGCGGAATCGGCACGTTGCCGAAGTCGATGGCCCGCAGCAAATCGGAGGAGCCGCCGGCGCTGGTTTCGGGGTCAAAACCGTTGTATTTGTCCCACGAATACAGGTTGCGGCCCACCACCGACACCGTTAAGGCGTTGAGGTACTTGCTGATGGTGGGCAGCGAATAGCTCAGGGCCAGCTCGCGCAGCTTCACGTACGAGCCATCATCGACCCGGAATTCCTGGGTGTTGTAGATGGCGAAGATGGAGCCACGGGGCAGGTTGCCGCGCAGCTCCTGCTCGGCCAGGTCGCCGAGCCCTACCCCCTGCCGGGTGCGCTTATCGGCGTTGAAGACGCTGACGCCCTGCACGGCGTCGAGCAACACGTGCAGCGACAGCTTTTTGTAGACAAACGTGGTATTGAGCGAGCCCGTCCAGTTGGGGTTGGGGTTGCCGATTACGGCGTTGGCCACCGCCGTGCCGGCGGCGTAGCTGGGCTGGCCATCGGCCCCGCGCGCGGGCACGTAGGTGGTGCTGCCCACGGCCTGGCCGGTGGTGCGCTCATCCTGCGGGAAGCCCTGGGGCGTGAGCAGCAGCGAGCCGTCGGGGTTGCGGGCGTAGGCCGAGCCGTAGAATACGCCCGCTGGCTGGCCACTAAGCAAATACACCGGCGCGCCGGCCGCGTTGTCAATCGAGATGGCCTGCGTGGCGCCGTTCGAGCCGGGCAGGTCGAGCACCTTGTTGCGGTTGCGGTTATAGATGAGGGTGATATCCCAGGTGAAGTCGCTGGTTTTGACGGGGGTAGCGCTCAGCACTACTTCCAGGCCGCGGTTTTCCATCGAGCCCACGTTGTTCACAATGCTGGAGCCGCCGGTGCTAGCAGCTAGGTTGCGGCGCACCACGAGGTCGGTGATTTTCTGGCGATACACCGTGACGCCCAGCCCCAGCCGGTCATTGAGAAAACCCAAGTCGCCGCCAAACTCAAACTCGCCCATGCGCTCGGGGCGCACGGCGGGGTTGGCCAGCGTGGTGCCGGGCACGATGGTGTTCTTCCCCAAAAAGCCCACCGGCGTGAACTGATAAAACCGGTCGTAGGAGCCGATGCCCGTGAGGTTGCCGGCCTCGCCGTAGCTGGCGCGCAGCTTGAGGCTATTGAAGGCCTTGGCGTAGCCCGCGTTCTGCCAAAAGCCCAGGTCCGACACCACGAAGGAGCCGCTAATTTTGGGATAAAGCTGGTTGGTTTCCGACTCCGAAAACTTGGAGGACCGGTCGCGCCGCAGCGAGCCCGTGATAAAAGCCAGGTTGCGGAAGCCCACCGTGGCCTGCCCGTAGTAGCCGCTCAAATCGAAGCGGTCGAGGGTGTAGGCCGAAGTGACGGTGGTGTTCGAGGCTCCGCTCACGGTGGTGATGAAGGGCGCCAGGTTCTGACCTTGCGTGGTGGTATAGTCTTGCTGGCTATATTGATAGCTGTAGCCGGCGAGCAGGTTCAGCTTCAGGTTTTCGGTGAAATAATGCTCGTAGCCCACGTTCACGTCCGAGTTGAGCTGGAGCACCACGTTGTTACCGTTGGCGGCGTAGCCGAGGGGGTAGCGCGCGGCCGGCAGGCCCGCCGTAGCCTGGTAGGGGTATGGCCGGATGTAGCTCTGGCCGGCCTGCGAGTAGGCATCCACGCCCAGCACGTAGTCCACGCTCAGGCCCTTTAGGGGCGTCAGGTTCACCTGCACGTCGCTGATAGTGCGGTTGATGCCCTGCGTGAACTTCATGTCCTCAATGGTCGAGAGCGGGTTCACGCGGGTGGGCTCCACGGCCAGCAGGTTGCCGCTGGCGTCGCGCTGCGTGATGTCGTAGATATTGTTGGTGATATTCACCGAGTTGATGGGGCTGTAGAAGACGTTGCCGTTGGCCTTCTCATTCGAAAAGCTGTTGATGTAGCTCAGGCCTGCCGACACCTTGGCCCAGCTGGTGAGGCGCTGGTCGATGCGCGCCCGCAGGTTGTAGCGCGTGAAGTCGGTGCCCTTGATGATGCCCTGGTTTTTGAGGTAGCCCAGCGAGAAGTAGTACTGCGTGCGCTCCGAGCCGCCGGCCACCGACACGGCATCGTCGGTGCCGTAACCCTTCTGAAAAATCTGGTCGAAATAGTTGTAGCGCGTCACGTCTACCAGGTTGGTAGCCAGCTGGGTAGTAACCCCAGCGCGGGTGATGCCGGTGGTCGTCACGCCGGGATTGGCGGCCACGGCCGGCGCGCCGATGGTGTAGAGGCGCAGCCCGGCGTAGCCAAACTGCTTGCCGTAGGTGTTCACGGGCACCATGTGGCGCAGCTCATTCAGCTGAAAGCTGGTGCTGAACGACACCCGCGGCGCGCCCGCCTGCCCGCGCTTGGTGGTAATGAGCACTACCCCATTCGAAGCCCGCGAGCCGTACTGCGCCGCCGCCGCCGCCCCGTTGATGACGTTGATGCTGGCAATGTCGTTGGGGTTGAGGTCGGCCAGGCGGTTCTGGCCGGCGTTGGCCACGCCGATGTCGTTGCTGAGCGCCAGCTGCGACACGTTGGTGCTGGCATTGCTGATTATCACGCCGTCAATGACGTAGAGCGGGTCGGAGGAGCCCGACAGCGAGTGCACCCCGCGCAGGCGCACCGAGATGGAGCCGGCCGGGTCGCCCGAGTTCTGCGTTATCTGCGCGCCGGGCACCTTGCCCTGCAGCGAGTTGAGCACGCCGCCCGAGCCGCTCTGCGTCAGGTCGTTGCCGCTAATAGTGCTGATGGCGTTGCCCAATTCGCGCCGGCTGGTCGTCACCGTCGAACCGACTACTACCACCTCGTCGAGATTCTGGTGGCTTTCGGCCAGCAGCACGTCGGTGGTCACGGTTTCGGCGCCGCCTAGCGTCACCGGGCGCGACTCCGTTTTGTAGCCCACCAGCGAAAACGTGAGCGTGTAGGCCCCCGGCGCCTGGGTGCCGGTGAGCGAGTAGGCGCCGTCGAGGCCGGTGGTGGCGCCCTGGGTGGTGCCCTTCAGCAGCACCGTGGCGCCCGGCAGGCCCTGTCCGCCGGCATCACGCACGCGGCCCACGAGCGTGAACCGCTGACCGGCCTGGGCCCACGCCGCCGCGTGCAGCAGCAGGCCTAGCAGCAGCATTATCCCGGTGGCACAAGACTTTTTGACCAAGTAAGTGTGAGTCATAGAAATGAAGGGGTAAGGGTAAGAAAAGCAGTCCGTAGCGTCAAGTATATGACACTTTCGACTATTTATCTTAACCTTGCCTTCACGTAGCGTGGCGCTTATATAGCCAGAATACCTATCCTTACCCCCTACCCTACTCGTTGCCCCTCATCGTTTGCCAGAGCAAAAACACGTTCAGCACGATAATTAACCCCGCCACGGCCCAGGCCAGCGCGCGCACCCAGGGGCGATTCACGAAGACGCCCATTTTCAGCTTGTCGCTGGTGAAGAGCACCAGCGGCACCACGGCAAAGGAGAGTTGCAGCGACAGGACAACCTGGCTGAGGACCAGCAGCTGGCCCGTGCCTTTTTCGCCGTAGAGAATGGCCACCACCAGCGCCGGCACCACGGCCACCAGCCGCGTAATGAGCCGGCGCACCCAGGGCTTAAGCCGCAGATTTAGAAAGCCTTCCATCACAATCTGGCCCGCCAGGGTGCCCGTCAGCGTCGAGCTTTGGCCCGAGGCCAGCAGGGCGATGGCGAAGATGACGCTGGCCGCGCCCGCGCCCAGCACCGGCGTCAGCAGCTTGTGGGCGTCGGCAATATCGGCCACGTCGTTGTGGCCCTTGCCGTGGAAGGCGGCGGCGGCCGTCACCAGGATGGCCGCGTTCACAAAAAACGCCAGAAACAGCGCCACCGTCGAGTCGATGGTGGCAAACTTGATGGCCGAGCGCTTACCGGCTTCGGTGGGCTCAATCTGGCGCACCTGTACGATACTGCTGTGCAGGTACAGGTTGTGGGGCATCACGGTGGCGCCCAGGATGCCGATGGACACGTAGAGCATGGCCGGGTTGGTCACGATTTGCAGCTGCGGCACCAGGCCCTTGGCCAGCCCCAGCCAGTCGGGGTTCGAGGCGATTATCTCATACGCAAAGCAACTAAATATCAAGAAGATGAGGCCCGCCACCAGGCTCTCAATTATCTTGAAGCCTTTGTTTTGGAGCAGCAGCACCAGTAGCACGTCGAGGGTGGTGAAGGCCACGCCCCAGGGCAGGGGTAGGCCGAAGAGCAGGTTGAGCGCGATAGCCGAGCCGATGACTTCGGCCAGGTCGCAGGCGGCAATCGCGATTTCGCAGAGCACCCACAGGCCGATGGCCACGGGCTTGGAATAATGGTCGCGGCAGGCCTGGGCCAGGTCGCGGCCGGTCACGATGCCCAGCTTGGCCGCCAGGTGCTGCAAGAGCATGGCAAACAGGTTGGAAATCAGCACCACGCTCAGCAGCGTGTAGCCAAAGCGGGCGCCGCCGGCCAGGTCGGTGGCCCAGTTGCCGGGGTCCATGTAGCCCACGGCCACCAGCAGGCCCGGCCCCCAGTAG
>CAZZWL010000238.1:0-4656 GCA_964657755.1 uncultured Rhodanobacter sp. | reverse complement strand
GACGGATATGAGCGAAGCGGGGCTAATTAGCAAGCAGCCACCCAACTCATAACTTCCAACGCATAACGCATAACTTTCCCTATTGCGTGCGCAATTTACGCCGAAAAACCCGTTTTTCCTAGCTTCTGCGGCACTTTGAGGGCTCACTCGCCCACCCCCCGACGCGCAGGCCCGCCGCTACCCTACCCCCGTTAAAAAGCGAAATAGCCCGGCCGCCGGGCTACCCCAGCTTATTTGAGCGACTTGCTGTGGTCACTGTCCCGGCGTTTGTTGTCGCCGTCGTGCTGATTGCGGTACTTCTCCCCCACGGCCGGGTATTGCATCTTCCAGATGGGCCGGGCGCGGTACTTCACCCCGTTGTGGTAGTGGGCTTTGCGCGCGTGGCACGAGTCCATAGGGCAGGTGCGGCAGCCGGCCAGCGTGAGGCCCGCCAGCAACAGCCCCATTAGATAAAACCAGCTCCGACCCGCCATCGATAGTACACGCTTGTTCATAAGGTAAAGGTAGCGGGCGGGCCCTACCCCGCCCTTTAGTGAGCAATCGCCTTGGTGCGCGCGCGGCCCCCGCCCTACCCCCCTACTGCACGTCCAGGCTCTCCCACTCGCGCAGAAACTGGGCCACGAATTGCTCCATGAAGCGGTGGCGCTCCTCGGCCAGGGCGCGGGCAGCGGGCGTGTGCAGGCGGTCCTTGAGGTGCAAAAGCTTCTCGTAGAAGTGGTTGAGCGTGGGCGCGGTGCTATGCTTATACTGCTCAAAATCGGCGTGCGAGACGGGCGGCGTGGCCGGGTCGTGCAGCGGCCGGCCCTTGTGGCCCCCGTAGGCAAAGGCCCTCCCCACCCCAATGGCCCCAATGGCATCGAGCCGGTCGGCATCCTGCACCACGGCCGCCTCGGGGCTGCTCACGGGCGTTTCGACGCCCAGGCCTTTGAAGCTGACTTCGCGAATCACCTGCTCCACGCGGGCCACCGTGGCCTCGGGCACCTGCTGGCTCAGCAGCCAGGCGCGGGCGGCGCGGGGGCCGGCCTCGTAGTCGCCGCCGTGAAACTTCCAGTCGGCAATGTCGTGCAGCAGGGCGGCCAGCTCGGCTACTTCCAGGTCAGTGCCGGGCGTTTGGGCGGCCAGCGCCCGCGCCACCAGCCACACCCGCCGGATGTGCGGCCAGTCGTGGCCCGAGCCTTCTGCCTTAAATTTTTCCTCGATGAAGGCGGCGGTTTTTTCAATTATCATTTAACAAGTAATAGTTAACAGTACTGGCAGGCCCCAGCTGGCCGCCGGGCAGCCGCGCCGGCCCTTTCGGTGCAAATATGCGGCTCGCGGCTCTAGCTTGCGGCCCGAATTCCCACCTACGGCCGGAACTGATACTTGACAACTGTTACTTATTAATTGAAAACCCGGCCCTCCCCTATGGAAAAGATTACCATGCTTGGCGGCGGCTCCTGGGCCACCGCACTCACCAAAATCCTGTCCGAAAACGGCGCCCGCGTCGACTGGTGGCTGCGCTCCAAGGACGACGTGCAGCACCTGCTGCGCACCGGCCACAACCCGCGCTACCTCTCGGCCGTGCAGTTTGACCGCAACCTGGTCTACCCCACCACCGACCTGAGCGACGCCATCGCTGAGGCCGACTGGCTGGTGCTGGCCGTGCCGGCGGCCTTCGTGCAGCCCGTGCTCGACAAGCTGGGCCGCGACGCGCTGCGCCACAAGGCGGGGGTAGTGTCGGCCATCAAGGGCATGATTCCGGGCAAGAATATCCTGGTCACGGACTACGTGCAGGAGCGCTTCCGGCTGCCCGCCACCCAGCTCGGCGTCATTGCCGGGCCCTGCCACGCCGAGGAAGTGGCCCTCGAAAAGCAGAGCTACCTCACCATCGGCGCGCCCGACGTGAGCGGCCTCGGGGTGGCCTTCTGCCAGCTGCTGCGCAACCGCTACGTGAGCGCCCACCCCGCCGCTGACCTCGACGGCATCGAGTACTGCGCCGTGATGAAAAACATCATTGCCCTCACCGGCGGCATTGCCCACGGCCTGGGCTACGGCGACAACTTTCTGGCCGTGCTGGTGAGCAACGCGGTGCAGGAAATCCGGCGCTTCCTGCAGGCCATCTCGCCCCAGCCGCGCGACCTCTCCACCTCCGCCTACCTCGGCGATTTGCTGGTGACGGCCTACTCGCAGTTTTCGCGCAACCGCACCTTTGGCAACATGGTCGGCCGCGGCTACTCCGTGAAGTCGGCCCAGCTCGAAATGAACATGGTGGCCGAGGGCTACTACGCCGTCAAGAGCAT
Organism: uncultured Rhodanobacter sp.; assembly: GCA_964657755.1. Taxonomy (GTDB): domain Bacteria; phylum Bacteroidota; class Bacteroidia; order Cytophagales; family Hymenobacteraceae; genus Hymenobacter. Next base: position 2,377 of record CAZZWL010000238.1, on the reverse strand, counting down.
CCACGAGCTCAACCGCAAGCTCAAGGTGAACATGCCCATTACCACGGCGGCGTATAATATTCTGTACGAGCGCATTGCCCCAGCGGTGGAACTGGAGATTTTGAAGGAGAAGCTTAGGTAGAATAAACTTGCAATTTAATTTTAACTAAAAAAGTATGGGGGCCTGGGGAAACCGAAATTTCGAAAATGACCAAGCACTGGATTTCACTGGTGATTTCACAGATAATCCTTCCACTGAAAGCTTGGAAGAAGCGCTAGCTACCGTAGTCGAGTTGGGTGAGGAAAGCGAATATATTGAGGCAGATGAAGCAAGTGCTGCCTTAGCCGCCGCCGAGATAGTAGCGGCCAAACTAGGAAAGCCAGCGCCTGACTTTCCAGCGGATTTGCAACCAACTCTGGCAGCCGTTCAACTTACGCCAACTCTACAAAAGCTGACTCGCAAAGCGGTAAAACAAGTGATGAAAGAATCGGAGCTACAGGAACTATGGGCCGAAAGCGGCGACTCGGAAGCATGGCTTGTAATTCAAACAGATTTATTGGAACGGTTGAAATAGGACCGAAACCAACTTCCGCCCCAACCCGTTATATTTGCACCAGTTACGAAGAAAATAAGGGGCCGGGCACTCGGCCCAACCCCTTACCCAACTACCGGAGTAAGTAGGTGAATACCAGCCCAGCCAAAGCCTTGGCTAGCCCACCTGCAAACCCCACCAATGCCGCCGTACCGATGGCATCGAGTAGTTTCTTCGCGTTGTCCCGTTTCATTGGTGATGAAGTGAAGGGTTCCAACAAACCCCCGCTTCTGAAACCCCGACTGTTAGCGCAGCCGGGGTTTCTCTTTTTCAAGAGCTACCGTAGGCCGGGGGACATACCCAACGCGCTTAGCGCAAAGGTAGCCGACCGCATCTTTGTGGTGCCATCCCTACCCCCTACTACTATGCCCAACTGGTTACCCCTCGCCCTGCTCACGGCCCTGTGCCTGGCGGGCTACAATTTCTTTATCAAGCTCGCGGCCAGCTCCCTACCCCCCGCCGTGGGCGCGGTGGTGCTGCAAGTGGTGGCGGCCGGGCTGGGCGCGGCGTGGCTGCTGCGCCTCAAGCTGCTGGGCCAGCCGCTGGCCATGTCGGGCCGGGGCCTCGGGCTGGCGGCGCTAGCGGGCCTGAGCGTGGGCCTGGCTGAGATTCTAACTTTTATGGTGTTTAGGCGCGGGGTGCCGGCCTCGGTGGGCACGCCCGTGATTGTGGGCGGCTCGGTGCTGCTGGCGGCGCTGCTGGGGCTGGTGGTACTGCGCGAAAGCCTCTCGCTGGCGCAGCTGGGCGGGCTGGCGCTGGTGGTGGCGGGCATTGGGCTGCTGGCGCGGGGGTAGACGGCGGCTCAGGAGGCAGGGCAGGCGCTCCTGGAGTATTCAAGCACTTTACTGCGGAAGGGCTAACACGTCCATGAGCACGGTTCGAAAAACAATTCTCCCGCCCATCGCGGGAGGTGCCCCCGCCGGCAGCACCAGGTAGCGGTAGTGCACGCCCGGCCGCGGCTGATTATCAACCTGCCAGGGCCGGTTGTGGTAGCTGCCGTGCGCGTAAAACCGCAGCAAAAACTGATTCTGTAAATCGGGCGCCAGGATGGGGCCGGCTGGCTGCCCCGCCAGCCAGGCCACCACCGGCGCCCCGTCTTGCCAGTGAAAGCCTTGCTGCAAAACCCGCTCCTGCCGCTCGACCTGCCAGCACTGGCTGGCCACGTACAGCGCCGTGAGCCAGCCCAGGGCCAGCCCTACCCCCCGCCGGGCCCGCGCAGTGGGCACTCGCCGGACTGCCCAGTCCCCCAACAAGCCCAGCAGGATAAATAAATACTGCACCTTGTAAAAAAACGTGCGCTCGGGGGGCTGCACCAGCGCCACCGCCGCCACCACGTAGGGCAGCAGCATAAACCAGAGCGCCGGCAGCCCCAGCGCCAGCACCCCACGCGCCGGGCGGGCGGGCAGCCGGCCGGCTTTGGCACGGCGCCAGAGCCAGCAATAGCCCCCCAGGATAGCGAACACCGGGGGCAGGCTCACCAGCACGTGCGGCAGCAGCACGGCCTCGGGCAGCGTTTGCCAGAACTCCAGGAAGGTGAGGGTGCGCACGTATTGGTTGTGCAGCAGCTGCGCGGGGCCCGATACCAGCAGCAAGGGCGCGTAGAGCAGCCCGGCGCCGGCCAGCGTCAGCAAGCCGGCGCCCAGCAGCAGCAGCAAGCGCCGCCCGGCACGCTGCCAAACCGCCCAAATCCCCAACCACCCGTAGGCCGACACCAGGAAGAATAAGTGCGTGGGAATGGTGTAAAGCCCCAGAATACCACTGGCTACCAGGCCCACCCAGGCCAGGCGCGGGCGCCCCCCCCGGCC
>CAZZWL010000237.1:0-4666 GCA_964657755.1 uncultured Rhodanobacter sp. | reverse complement strand
TCTGGTTGGGTTGGCCAGCGCGCTCAAACTCGTTGCGAATTTCGCTGCTAGCATCCTTAAATTCCCGAATGCCCTTGCCAAGGCCGCGGGCTAACTCCGGAATTTTGTTGGCGCCAAAGAAAATCAGAATGACGACCATAATCAGAATCAGCTCGGAGCCGCCGATGTCGCCTAGGAAAAGCAGGGAAGAATGCATAGTGGGGAAAAATAAAAGCGAGAAATGAGACCTGCCAACTGCTTAGCTGGCGGGCGTGTTATTGGGGTTGTAAGGAGCTTGTGGCGCCTGGCCTTGGGTGGGCGGCCCATATTGCTGAGGCTGCTGGGGGTAGCCGCTCTGGTTATAAGGCGGCTGCTGAGCATAGCCGTTTGGGTGCTGGTTGGGCTGCTGCGGATAGCCGTTGACGTTGTAGCCGGGCTGCTGGTTGTAGTTCGGGTTGGCTGGCTGCTCAGGATTGCTGGCATCCTTGAACTCACGCACTCCTTGGCCTACCCCCTTAAAAAGCTCGGGAATGCGCTTGGCCCCGAAGAATAACACCAAGATGAAGATAATAAATATGATTGTCCGGGGATTGCTCAGGAACAGAAAAAGCGTGGTTAGTAGCATGAGTGGGCTGGCCAAAAGGCCGTGTAAGGTGTAAAGACGAAGATACGTAAAAGCGGATGCTTTGGACGGCAAAGGTACCGGCTGACGCACGAAAGCGAGCCAAATGCCATCCGCTACCCCAACGATAAAAACCGGCTTTTGCTTCCATTTTGTAGCTACTTATCTAACAAAGCCAGCCAGGTTATCCGAATTTTAGGAGAGTAGAATGGTCAATTCGCCGAAAATAAGTAGGAGATAACTGATAGTTGATGCACCTTTGTGGTGGTTAGCAGCCTTAGCTAAGGTCGTGCTGCGTTAGTAGCACGCCAAGGCAGAGGAAGTTGGCTAAGTTTGTTTTCATAGCTCAGAAAGGCATCGAACGTTGTTCGATGCTTTTTTTTGGCTATGCCCGCTGCATTCCGCGCCGCCCTTCTATGCCGTATACTGCCGCCGCAAAAAGCAGGGGTAGGGCTAATCCCAAACCCAAACCATAGCCCATACCAGCTGGCAACGCTCGGGTGGCAGCCTGGCCTAGCAGCACCAGCGCCACCGCCACCAGCAGCCACGCCAGTAGTCGCCCCACCGGGTAGGGCACGGGAAAGTGGCGCTCGCCCAGCCACCAGCACAGCGCCGCCATCATAAAATAGCAGGCCAGCGTGGCCCAGGCGCTGCCTAGGTAGCCCATTATTGGGATGAGAGCAATGTTCAGAGCAATGGTGAGGACCGCGCCCGCCGCCCCGATGTAGGTGCCAAAATAGGTTTTGTCGGTGAGCTTGAACCAGACCGACAGGTTATAGTACACCCCCAGAAACAGGTTGGCTAACAGCAGAATAGGCACTACCCCCAATCCTTTCAAGTACTCGGGCCGACGCAAAAAAAGTGGTCCTACCCAGCTCAGGTTCAGGCTGATGGCGACGAAAATAAACGCGCAGCACAGCGTAAACCACTTGAGGACCAGCGCGAAAGTGGCTGGTGAGTTTTTCTCCGTGCTTTGGGCAAAGAAGAACGGCTCGGCCGCGTAGCGGAACGCCTGAATTATCAGTGACATAAAGATGCTGAGCTTGTAGCAGGCCCCATACACGCCCACTGCCGCCAGGCTGCTGAGCCCAGGGTAAAAGCCTTCGGGCAGGTAAGTGGGTAGCAAAATGCGGTCGAGCGTTTCGTTAACCATGCCGGCGAGGCCCATCAGCATAAGCGGGAGAGCATAGGCCAGCAGCGGCCGCAGAAAACCTGTCTGCGGCCAGCGAAAGCGAAAGTCCAGCAGTTCATGAGCTAGCAGCAGCAGCGTGAGCGCCGAAGCCGCCAGATTACTCAGAAATACGTAGCCTACCCCCAGGTTAGGGTTAAATACGGCCTGCACGAAGGGCCGTAGCACCGCCAGCCAGCTACCCGGTGCGCTGCGCAACACGGCCGGGCACAGCACCACAAAGAACAGGTTGAGCCCTACATACAACACTATGTTAGTGAGGCGAATAGCTGCAAACCGGCGGGCTTTATTTTCCAGCCGTAGCCGCGCAAATGGTAGTGCCGCCACGGCATCGAGCCCCAGTATCAGTGCTACCCAGATGGCATATTCGTAGTGGTCCGGCGGCAGCCGCAGCAGCGCCAGCAGCGGCCGGGCCAGCAGCGCCAACAGTACCGTGAAAGCTACGCTAGTCAGCAGCAGCAGGCTCAGGGTGCGGCTATACAGCTCGCGGCGGTCTTCTCCGGCCCGATTGGCAAACCGGAAAAACGTGGTTTCGAGGCCGTAGGTAAATACCACGTTCAGAAATGACACGTAGGCGTACAACCCCGTGACAATTCCGTACTCCGCCGCCGCGAAATGCGCGGTGTAGATTGGTACCAGCAAGTAGCTCAGCACCCGCCCCACAATGCTGCTGACGCCGTAGATAGCCGTTTGTGAGGCTAACCTTTTTGCGATACTCATTACAGTTGATTAAAAGCAAGAACTTTGACTGTAAAATTGATTGTCAGCTACTTGGGGATAGTATTGACAACTAATTCTCAATTCATACTTCTTAATTCCCGCTGAATATCGCCGGGCGCTTCTCTAAAAATGCCGCGGTGCCTTCCTTAAAATCGGCCGTGCCGAAAGCTGTGCCGAAGGCTTGGGCTTCGGCCGCGTAGCCAGCCTCGCCGCCCTCGTCGAAGTAGATATTGACGCAGGCAATTGTTAGCCCCACCGCCACGGGGGCCTTGCTCAAAATTTTGAGTAGTAATGCCTTGCAAAAGTCAAGCAGTTCAGCCTGCGGTACCACGTGGTTGACTAGGCCCAGGCGTAGGGCCTCATCGGCCTTCACTTGGTCGGCCGTGAGCAGCAGTTCCAAGGCCTTGCCCTTGCCCACCAGCTGCACCAGGCGCTGCGTACCGCCGTAGCCGGGTAGCAGCCCTAAGTTCACTTCGGGCTGGCCAAAGCGGGCGTTTTCTGACGCCACCCGCAGGTGGCAGGCCATTGCCAGTTCGCAGCCGCCGCCCAGCGCAAAGCCGTTCACCGCCGCCACCACGGGTTTAGAGCTCGTTTCGTAGCGCCGAAATACTTCCTGGCCCCGCGCGGCGGCCTCTTGCGCGCCCGGTCCGCTCAGCGCCGCCAACTCGGCAATATCAGCCCCGGCCACGAAGGCTTTTTCCCCGCTGCCCGTGAGCAGAATGCCGCGCACTGCCGCATCGGCCCGCGCGTGCTCAATGGCCTTGCCCAACTCACTGATGGTAGCTGCATTGAGGGCATTGAGCTTGGTTGGGCGGTTTACGGTGAGGGTTAAAATGCCAGTAGTGGCATCCAAGTCATACAGCAAGTTTTCGAAGGAAGCAGTCATCTGACGACGAAAGAAGGAGCAAGTGAAGGGTAGGGACGCGTGCAGGCCAAAGGTACGGCGCTACGTTAGGCCCGGAGTTCAACCGCCTAGCTGGTTCGTTAGCAGATGAAAAAGCTGGATTGAGCGAAATCTTGCAAAAATACCCTTATATCGTGCAAAACTTTGTGATTATCAATTACATCAACTTACTTGCGATAACATAAAAAAGCTAAGACATGTAGTTGCTGCTCTTTGGTTAAAAGTATTTCTTCACTCTTTTTCTATTTGTATGAGCTTTGTTTCCGAATTCAAAGAGTTTATCTCTAAAGGCAATGTGCTGGACCTGGCTGTCGGCGTAATTATCGGCGGGGCTTTCGGCAAAATTGTTACCTCGCTGACTGATGACATCATCATGCCGATTTTGAGCATATTCACGAGTGGTATTGATTTCAAGGAGAAGTTTTTCGCCCTCAATGGGCAGCATTACGAAACACTGAAAGCTGCTCAGGATGCTAAGGCAGCTGTAGTGAGCTACGGAAATTTCATTAATGCTATTATCTATTTTCTAATCATCGCTTTCGTCATCTTTTGGGTTGTGAAAATGGCTAATCGCTTCAAGAAGCCGGCCGTTGTTGTCGTAGATGCCGCTCCGGTGAACACGAGGGACCAGGAACTGCTAATGGAAATCCGCGACTCCCTACGTACCCGTTCCTAGCGGAACCTTCTCCCGTTGGTTTGACCTTAGAACTGCATATATTTTCCTGTCCATCACCGCGTGAAAAACTTCGTTACCATTGCGCTACTGGCTGGTTCCGCGTTGTTCGCAACCATGTCTGCCGCCTGCGCCCAAACCACGGCTCCCAATTTTCCGGCTCCTGGCAGTCCGGCCCGGACCGCGCCTACCCCCTTGGGGACTGCCGACCGGGCCCGCCGCCAGCAGCAAATGAGTCCGGAGGATGCCGCCCGCGACCAGCAATTACAAGTACTTGAGGCGCGCACCGGCAATACCAGCCTGGGCGCCGAGCGCGGTGGCCCCTACCGGCAGCTCGATAAGAGCGGTGGCTCGTTCACGGTGCGCAAGTTTCGGGCATTGCGGGGGCAGGAACAGGAGCGTGGTGTATCGCGCCGGGTTGCGATGGGAGGGCGCACCACGGGTAAGCCTTTAGTGCATGACCATAGTCGGAAGAAAAAATTTCTCTTCTTCTAGACCACTGATTAGCGCGGATTTTACCGGATTTCACGGATTTTGTAGACGGCTCTCAGCGCAGGTTGGGAGCCGTTTTTTTGCACA
>CAZZWL010000236.1:0-4780 GCA_964657755.1 uncultured Rhodanobacter sp. | reverse complement strand
AAGGGATGAGGTATTACTTATCGCCGCCAAAGCTATTTTGCCCCCCCTGCCCGCCTGCTACCTTCGCCCATCCGCGCCCTGTCATTCATGCTTCTTCGTCATATTCCTGCCTTTTGCCTGCACTACGTGCCCGACCTGCACGTGCTGCGCCTGGAGTGGCGGCCGCGTAGCGACCCGCGCCAGCTGCGGGCCAGCGCCGCGCAGCTCCTGGCCCTGCTGCACGAGCGCCAAGTGCTTCATCTGCTGCTGGATATGAACAGCGTACCCGACCTGCCGCTGGCCGACCAGGCTTGGCTCGGCGACCACTGGATGCCCGGCCTCGTGGCCCTGCCGCTCGAGCGCCTGGTGCTGGCTATCGACACCAGCCAAGTGCATAACCAGCTGGCCATCGATGCCCTGCATGACTTGGTGCAGCCGGCCATTCGCTTCGAGTCGCAGTACTTCTCCGACGCCGACTCGGCCTTCGAGTGGCTGGCCGAGGGCTCGCCGCACCTGCCCGCCCTGCGGGCCGAGTGGGCCACCCGCTACGCCTGGAGCTAGATTGCGGCGGTACCTGCGCGCGCCTTTTGCGCGGTTGGTGGCCCTACCCCTTGCGCCCGGCCCGCACCTGCTCGTAGGCGATTTTTTGCAGCCGCACGGCCACCTCCGGCGCGATGCCCAGCGCGGCGGCGGCCTGCTCCTGGGCGCCCAGCCGGCGCGGGTCGTAGCCCGTTACTTCGGCCAGCACCACGCAGGCGTTGAGGTAGGCGCCGTAGGTGCTGGGGTGGTAGTGGTCGCGGCCCCAGAGGTCCACCTTGCCGGGCTCGGCGGCGTCGTAGGGGTTGGGGTCGGCCAGGCCCTGGCGCACGGCGCGCTGCCAGGCATCGCCGGCCGGGGCCACGCCCGCAAAGCCGTGGTCCTGCGCCGCTTCCTGGTAATAGGCCCGGTGCAGGTCGGCCGTCATCGAGTCGAGGGGTAGGCCGGTGTAATTTTTGCCTTCGGGGTAGGTGAGGTCGGCCCGCGCCCAGGTTTCGTAGAGGTAAACTTTGGCCTTCGGGTTCGCCTCGTGCACGGCCTGTTCCAGCTTGGTGGCGTAGGTAAAAAACCGCGCCGGCTGGCCGCCGTGGCGCGCGGGCACCGGCCCGGTGCTGTAGTCGTGCAGTATCACCCGGTCCCATTTGGGCTGCTTAATCACGGCCAGCGCCTGGTCATAATGAAACTGCAAGGTCTGCCCGCTAATGGCCTCCAGGTGCACCTCGTAATTGAAGCCCGCCTCGTCGCTGAGCTTCTTAAAAATGCCCGGAATACCGCCCCACGGCCCATCGGCGTGCTCGCGCGGGCTGCGCGGCTCGGTGGGCTTAAAGTTTTCGTCGGTCACGGCCGCCGTGTTGTAGCTCAGCACCGGCTCAAAAGCACCGTGAAAAAAGCTGTTGCCCACAAACAAAATAACCGTGGGCTGCTTGGCGGCCTGGGCCGCCGCCGGGGGGGTAGGGGCCGCCAGCAACAGGGCCGAGGCGAGGTAAATAAACGGATATGGCTTCATAAGCAGGGGTAGGACGAGGAAATGTTTAACGGGATTCTTGCAGAATAGTCGCGTTTATTCCAATGCTGAAGAGGCTGGTTTTGCGCCAGGGGGTAGTGGGGCTCGGCTGCCAGGGCACCGCCCCCCGGCTGGCGCCCCGCGGCGGAATGTTGCGGTTAGTACTGTCGCCGGGTAGGTCGATTTCGTAGCTCGGCCCCGGCACCATTGCCGCCGAAAAGGCCAGCGTGCCCGGTCCCTGCGCCCGCAGTAGTTCAAGCGCCACCACCGCGTCGCCCGTCAGCCACACGTGGTAGGGCCGCAGGTCGAGCACCACCCGGTTGGCCAGGTCGGCCCGCGCCAGCCGCACGGCCACCACCTGCGGCAGCAGCGCCGCCCCCGGAAACCCCTGGTCCACGCCGTACACCCGCACCCGCAAAAACAAGCTGTCGTAGCTGCACGCCGCCACGTGAAACGAAACTGCCTCCAGCCAGCCAGGCCGCGGCAAGGAAATCAGTTGGCCGAACTGGTTGCCGGGCGTGTTGTAATCGGGCCAAAAAAACGTCTGCCGCGAGTCGCTCGAATTGCCCACTACCCGCCGCCGCAGGTGCGCCGCCGTCACGCGCACCGCCTCCAGCGGCACGGGGCGCTCGATGGCGTGCGGGGCAGCCGGCGCCACCTGGGCACCCGCCGGCCGCATCGCCCAACAGCCAGCCGCAACTACCAACAACGGGCGCCAAGTCATGGGGTAGGGAATAAAGTAACCGTATACGGCTACGGCGTAAAATCCAGGTGCTTATCAAAAAACGGCAGCACTTGCCGGTACACCCGGCCCGTAGAGCCCATAATGCGGCTGCCGTGGGTGCCTTCGTATTCCTCGGCCGTGTGCCGAATGCCATACACGATGAGCAGCTCGCTGAACGCGCGGCAGGTCGGCGGAATGTGTTTCACCTCGTCCTGCGCTCCCCAGTCAAAGGCCAGCGCCCGCAGCTGGCGTAGGCTAGCCGGGTGAATGGGCAGGGTGTAGGTGGGCGTGGCCAGCACCCAGCGCGCCAGCACGGCATCGCGGCGCACCAAGCTATCGGCCCCCAGTGAGCCGGGGAAGTTGGCCATAAAGGGCTGGGTCTTCGGATTGGGCGAAAAGGCGCGCGCCAGCGATACCTCGGTCAGGGCCGGGTAGCTGCGCTGCGCCTCAGCCGCGCTGGTGGCGCGCAGCGCCGGCAGCAAGCCCGCCCCCGGCAAAAAGCTACGGTGCGGCCCGATGAAAGCCGGGCTCAGCGCGTAAGCCGCGGCCCAGGTACCGGGGTAGGCCAGGGCCAGCCGCAGGGTGCCGCCGCCGCCCATCGAGTGGCCCGCCAGGCCTCGGCTGCCGGGCTTGGCCAGCGTGCGAAACTGCTGGTCGGTGAAGGCAATGAGCTCGCGGGCCGTGAAGTCGGCCCAGGGCCCGTTGGTGGCCGAGTTGGCGTACCAGCTGCCCCCGAAGCGCGTTTGCTCATTGGGCACCACCAGGATAAAGGGCCGGATTTGCCCCGCCGCAATGGCCTGGTCGAGCAGCGCCCGCATGCCGTCCTGGTTGAAAATAAGGCTGTCGTTCCAGGTAAAGCCGTGCAGGTAGTACACCACCGGGTAGCGTTTGGCGGGGCTGGCGTCGTAGCCCGCCGGCAGGTACACGCTCACGCGGCGGCGCGGGTTTTCGCCGCCAGGGTTGCCGCGCAGCAGCTTCGAGTCGAGGTAAGTCACGGCCACGCGCCCGGCCGGTGGCGCGGTTTGGGCGGCCAGGCGGAAGGTGGCTAATAGGAGCAGGAAAAAGAATATGTTTCTCATAAAAGAATATCATTCATCGCTACTAGAACGTCATGCTGAGCTTGTCGAAGCATCTCTACCACGCCACTAGGGTTAGTAACTCTTATGAAGCGGTAGAGATGCTTCGACAAGCTCAGCATGACGTTCTAGTAGCCGGCTGGAAAATCGCTACCCCCCTTTGCTACTTCAATTCCGCCTTTAGCGCCGCAATCACCTCCGGGTTCGGTATGCAGTTCTTAAACTTGATATTCTCCAGGATAACCGGCAAATCGGCGGCCGACTTCACATCGACGGGGTAGGGCGGCTTGATGCGCAGCAGCGCCGCGATGGGCTGGTCGTTGAAGCGCTTGTAGGTCCAGTTGCACCAGCCAATGCTCACGCTGTTGAGGTTGCGGGCGGCCTCGCCCATCCACTGCGCGCTGTTTTCGCCGGTTTCGCCCACCCACACCGGCACGTTTTGCGCCGCCCGAAAGCGCACCAGGTTGCCAATGGCCCCGAGCTGGTCCGCATCCGGGTTGCTGGCGTCCACGGCGTTGCTGAGCGGATACTTAGGTAAGATGCTGTACCGGTGCGCGTTATACACCAGGTTCTCGGGGTGGGTAAAGGTCTTTTTCTCGATGCCGTTGTAGTTATTGCCGTAGCCGTTGCCCTCCAGCAGCAGCAGGTGCTGGTCGCCCTGGGCGCGCACCGTGTTGATGAGCTTCTCAAACATGGCCTGAATGGGCGGGTTGCCGCCCGGCACGTTGTTGGGCTCATTAATCAGGTCATACATGGCAATGCGGCCATCGTTCTGGTAGCGCCGGGCCAGCGCGGCCCACAGCCCGTTGGTCATTTCCTGGTACACCGGCTCGTTCCAGAAGTCGTTGCCCTTCAGCGCATCCGCGATATTGGTGTCGGTGCCCTGCGCGCCCGGCGCGGCGTGCAAATCCAGCACCACGTACAGCTTATTGGCCGCGCACCAGGCCAGCGTCTGGTCAATAATCTGGATGGCCTCCAGCTTGGCCGGCTCCCGAAACAGCTCGCCTTTTTGCTGCCACTCCTTTAGCCGGGCCACGTAATCGGCATACGGCACGGTGCCCCGAATCACGGCATTGCGCACTGCCCGCTGGGCCGGGGTCAGAAACAGGTCGTAGTGCAGGGGTAGGCGAATGCAGTTAAAGCCCTGCTGCGCAATGAAATCGATATCGGCCTTCGTGATGAAGTTGTCGCGGTACTGCTGGTAGAATTTCTCCACCGCCGCGTCGGGCAGCCCCGCCGCATACAGCACCTTTTTCACCGAGCCCTGGGTGCCGCCGTAGCCGGGCTTCATCATGTAGCCTTCCTGCAACAGCCAGCCGCCCAGGTTCATGCCGCGCAGCAGCACCTCGTGGTGCTGGGCATCCACTATTTTGGGACCTTCGGCGCGGAGTAGGGGGGTAGGGGCCGTTTGGGCAAAGGCAGTGGTGGCGAGGAACAGCAGGGGTAGGAGCTTCATGGGTG
>CAZZWL010000235.1:1074-4936 GCA_964657755.1 uncultured Rhodanobacter sp. | reverse complement strand
AACGGCCGGCTGGGGCACCGGCGCGGCGCCCAGCGGGTGGCCCACGTGTACGGCCCCAAACCCTGTGTGCACCCAGATGTAGTCGTCAGTAATAGTAACCTGCTCGCGCCACTGCACCAGCACCAAGCCAGCGCTCACCAGCGCGTGCAGCACCGCCAGCCCAATGGCAAAGGTGACCGAACCCGTGCGCAAGCCTTTGTTAATGAGGCCTGTAAACTTATTCCAGGTCGCTTCAACCCAGATGCGAATGCCCCGCAAAGGGCGCACGGCCCACATTGTGTCCCGCAGGCGGTCGAGCAGCGCGTGCTGGGCCATGAGCACCGCCCCAAGCAGGATGGCCGCGTTGATGAGGGCCAAGGTGGCCATCAGCTTAGTATAAGGGCCCCTGATTCCGCGCACCGTGAGGCTCAGCACGGCAGCCACGATGGACACGGCAGCGAGGACTACATTGGGAATACTCAGCAGCCACTCATTTTTGCGGTTGCCTTCCTTGGGCGTCGGCAGGTAGGGCACCTTGATATTGAGTATCGTGTACACCAACCCCAGCGTGTATATCCACCAAGTGGCAATGCGGAGAAAGCCGCCCGCCAGGTGCAGCCCCAGTTCGTGCGGCTCGCGCAGCCATTGCTGCGCGTGGTAGCGAATGAGCAGGCCCACCACCGTGACGGGGACCATGTGCAGGGCAAACTCGGGCAGCGACAGGTGCCACGGAAACTGGAGCAGCAGCAGCGACGCGATTGGCACGCCCAGGTCAATGAGGACAATCAGCCCCGATAAAAAGTAGAGCGGCACGGCGGCGTAGTGCAGCCGCTGGCGCCAGCTAAAATGGCGAAACAGCCTGGGGTAGACGTGGGCCAGCAAATCGAAGGTGCCGCGCGCCCATTTCAGCTGCTGCATATAAAAGGCACCGAGCGTTGACGGCACCAGGCCCCGGCTCACGACCACGGGGGCATAAATGGACTTCCAGCCGGCCGCGTGCAGGCGCATAGCCGTGTGCATGTCTTCGGTCAGGCCGGCCGCGTGGCCCCCTATCTCATCCAGCGCCGTGCGGCGAAAAGTGCAGTTGGCCCCGATAGCCTGCACCGTGTTATAGCCATTCATGCCCATCATCAGGGGGCCGTAGAAATGGTAGGTCTGCTCGGCCGCCCCCAGGGCCACCAGGCTATCGCGCTGGTTGCCGTAGGCCTGCACTACCTGCACGTAGCCCACGGCCGGGTCCTCAAAGTAGGCCACCACGTGGTCCAGAAAGTCGGGGGTCACTTCGTGGTCGGGGTCCAGCACCACGCACAACTCACCGGTAGCCTGGCGGAGCGCATTGTTGATGTTGCCAGCCTTGGCGTGCTTTTTCTCCACCCGCGTGACGTGCACCACCCCCAGGCGGGCGCAGGCAGCGCGCAGCGCCGGCTCGTCGCCCTCGTCGCAGAGGTAGGTAGTGTGGGGGTAGTCCACGGCCACCAGCGCCTCTAGCGTGCGAATAATCATGGCGTGCGGCTCGCCGGGGCACGCGGTAGTAAGCATGTCCACCGTTACCGTGCGGGGGGGTGACGTCGCCAGCGCTGGCGGACGCAGGGGCTCCTTCACCTGCACGTAGTGGTACCACTCATACAACATCCGTATAAGCTTGTAGCACAGCGAAACGGTGAGCAGCCAATACAAGGGGGGGTAGCCAATGTGATTGGGGTTGGCAAACCACCAAATAAACTGCGCAACTACCGCCAACCCAATCAGTACCAGAATTCGCATCTGCCGCATTCCCGCCGCATTCCTGAATTGAATTGGGCGGTGGTCAGGCACAGTAATGCCCGCATCTACACTGTGTGGCATAAGTTACTAATTATCTCAAAAAAAGTCGTTTTCAGAAAGAAGCGCGTGGTATTAAACCAGTATAATTCGGGCAGACAGCCCCCTTAGTAGAGCAAAAAAACAGCAGGCTAGATACAAGACAGATAATCTAGTGTATTGACCAGTTTACGGGCAACCCAATCAGGACTTGCCGGCAGGCCAATAGCGAAACCCTCAACTTTAAAAATTACGGGCTAACTAATTTGACTTGCTAAAGTAGTTTTGTTTTTTACTTTTAGCACTATTATCACTTCGAATAATTACCTGAAGCTTTTTACCGTGCGAAAAATAATCAGCCAATTTGCCTTATTAAGTAGCTGCCTGTATGGCATGGGGCTGCTGGCTGGATGCCACGCCACGGCCGACTCGGTTAGCAGTGGCACGCCGCCGCTGCAGCCGGCGGCGGGGGTAGTGCCCGTGCAGGTAGTGCACACGGCTACGGGCTACGAATTGCGGCGGGGCGGCAAGCCCTACCTGATTAAGGGCGTGGCAGGCGTGCAGCACCTGGACCTCGTGCGGGCCAAAGGGGGTAACTCCGTCCGGCTGTACACGGCTAGCTACGCCGATGTTTTGCTCGACGAAGCGCAGCGGCAGGGCCTTACCGTCATGTTTGGCTTGTGGATGAGGCCGCCCTACGAAAAGTTTGACTACTATGACCCCAAGGCCGTCGAGGCGCAGCAGCAGGAAGTGTATCGGCAGGTGCAGCGCTTCAAAAACCACCCCGCCCTGCTCATGTGGAACCTGGGCAATGAGTTGGATAATCACACCGGTGACTTTAAGGTGTACCAGATAGTGAACGAGACGGCGCGTATGATTAAGCAGCTGGACCCCAACCATCCGGTCACAACCACTATTACAGACAAACTGTACTCTATCCCGGCCTTCGCCCGCTTGTGCCCCGAGGTTCCCGTGCTGACCATTAATGTGTTTGAAAAGCTAGCCGGGCATCCCGCGCGCCTGGCCGAGGCCGGCTGGCCGGGCCCCTTTATCATTGGCGAGTGCGGAGGCAAGGGCTGGTGGGAAGCGCTGCAAACTAGCTGGGGGGCGCCCCTGGACCAGAGCGGCTCGGAAAAGGCCATTTTCCTGAAGCGGGGCTACGAGGCGGCCGTAGCGGGCCAGCCCGGCCGCTGCCTGGGCTCCTACGCCCTGTACTGGGGCAATCGGTTTGAACAGACGGAAATGTGGCTGAGCATGTTTGCGCCCACCGGCGAGAAAACCCCGCTGGTCGATATGACTCAGTACCTGTGGTCGCGGCAAAAACCCGCCAACGAGGCCCCCAAGGTGGGTGGCATTCGGCTGGCCAACAAGCTGGCTACGGCTGACGTGGCCTTGCAACCCAATACCAACTACCCTGCCTCCATCAGCGCGACCGACCCGGAGGGCGACTCCCTGCGCGTGCGCTGGGCTATTACGCCAGACGTGGATGAGTTTCACGTGCTTCCCCAAAACCGCACGGCCCCGGAAACCATTGCCGGCTCGGTGGTAGCAGCGCGCGGGCTATCCGCCCGCATTCATACGCCCACTAGGCGCGGGGCCTACCGCCTGCTGGCTTACGTGTATGATGGCCAGGGCAGCATGACGGCCAACAGCTTTCCTTTTTTCGTGGGCAGGCCCAACCATCCCGAGCGCGGCATTCACCTGCCTACCTACTATGCTGACTAGGGCAGGGCACCCGAACAGTTAGGTAGCGCAACAGAAATTCGACAGTTTAGGCGGCGTGCTTTGCAAGCTCGCCTACCTCAATGTACCGCCACGCCACCTTCTTACTATTACTAGTTCTGCTGACCCTGCCGGCCGGCCTGCGCGCCCAGGGCCTGATACTGGTGCTGCGCGACTCGACCAGCCGCCAGCCGCTCATTGGCGCCAGCGTGCACGTGCCCGGCACAGGGGTAGGCGGCACTACCGATGCCGACGGCCGGGTGCAGCTCCTGCCTACCCCCGCCGGGGGCACGCGGCTACGCCTGGCCGCCCTGGGCTACCGGCCGCGCACACTACTGGCCCCGGCGGGGGGCGCCCCCCC
>CAZZWL010000235.1:0-1064 GCA_964657755.1 uncultured Rhodanobacter sp. | reverse complement strand
GCTGGCGCCCGGCGCCGCCATCGCGGAAGTAGTGGTCACTGCCACCCGCACCAACTCGCGCATCGAGAACCAGCCCGAGCGCATCGAAGTGTTGGGGGAAGAAGAGATGCGCGAGGAGGGTGGCATCAAGCCCGGCAACATTGCCAGCTTGCTGGGCGACGTCGCGGGCACCCAGATTCAGCCTACCTCGCCCACTACCGGCAACGCCGACCTGCGCCTTCAGGGCCTGCCGGGGCAGTACGCGCAGCTTTTGCGCGATGGGCTGCCGCTGTACGGCGGCTTTGCGGGCAGCTTCGGGCTGCTGGCCATTCCGCCGCTCGATTTGCGGCAGGTTGAGCTGCAGAAGGGCTCCAACTCGACGCTCTACGGGGGCGGGGCCATCGCGGGCCTGGTGAACCTGGTGAGCAAAACGCCCACGCCCGGCCCGCCGCAGTACACGGCCACGCTCAACCAAACCACCCTGCGCGAAACCAACCTGAACGGCTTTGCGGCGGCGCGGGGCCAGCGCTGGGGCTACTCGTTTTTTGGCGGCCTCACGCGGCAGCAGGAGCTGGACGTGGATGGCGACGGCTTCGTGGACGTGCCCCGCGTGCGCAACCTCACGGTGCACCCGCGCTTGTTTTACTACCCCAATGCCCACAGCCAGCTGGCCGCTGGCTACACCGGCACGCTTGAAACCCGGCGCGGCGGCGACCAGCAGGTGCTACGCGCGGGCAGCGACCCGGCCGGCGGCCACACCTACTTCGTGGCTAACACCAGCCGCCGCCACACCCTGGACGGCATTTATACCAACGACAGCCTGGGCCGGGGCCGCCTCACTATCAAGGGGGTAGTGACGAATTTTGGCCGCGACGTGCAGACCAATACGGTGGATTTCACGGCCACCCAGACTACCTATTACTCCGAGGCCAGCTACCTGCGCGGCCTCGGCCGGCGGCACACGCTGGTGCTGGGCCTGAACGCCAACGGGGAGCGGCTAACCACCGCCGCCGACCGCCCTACCCCCCTGCTGAGCCCCTACCGCTACGGCACGCTCGGCGCCTTCGCCCAGGACGACTACCACC
>CAZZWL010000234.1:0-5059 GCA_964657755.1 uncultured Rhodanobacter sp. | reverse complement strand
TTGTGGACGGCGCGGCGCGTACGTAGGGTAAGCTTTAGCTTGCCGGCTAATAGGTTAGAGATGAAATTTCTGAGGTGCTAATTAATTCCTGTCATGGCAAGCTAAAGCTTACCCTACATGCACCCAGCGCGCCGTCCACAAAATCCGTGAAATCCGCTAAAATCTGTGCTAATCAGTGATTCACGCTGCCGCCGCTGCTGGTGCGCTTGGTGAGCTGCGGCGAGCCCTTGTAGCTGATGCTGCCGCCGCTGCTGGCCTGGGCCACAAGGTCGTCCTTCACGGCCACCGAGACGGAGGCGCCGCTGCTGGCCTCGGCGCGGCAGTGGTCGGTTTGCAGGTCTTTGGCGTCGAAGGAGGCGCCGCTGCTGCTCTGGATATCGAGGCTGGTGGCGTGGCCGCGCACGTCGGCGGTGCTGCCGCTGCTCTGGCGCACGGTGAGGCTGCGGGTGTCGAGGTCAGTTTTCACGCTGGCCCCCGACGAGATATCGAGCCGAAACTCGGCCGCGTCGAAGTCGCCCGTCGTGCGTACTTCCGAGCCGCTGTGGGCCGAGAGGGCGGTCAGCTCGTCGGCCGTCACGGCCACGCGCAGGCGCTTGTTGGTGCGGTCGCGGTTGTTGTGGTCGTCGGGGTTTTGGTAGCGCAGCGTCAGCACGCCGTCCTTCACGGTAGTTTCGATGCGGTCGCGGTAGGTGTCGGTGGCGGCGCTCACCTCCACGCGCTGGCCGTGGCCGGCGGTGAGGGCCAGCTCGATGCCGGTGCCCACATTAATGGCGTGGAAGGTGGGCACGGCGCGCGTCTGGGCACTTTGGGCGCAGGCGGGCGCCAGGGCGGTGAGGGAAAGCAGGGCGGGCAGCAGGAGGGTTTTCATGAGGAGTAAGTGGGAAAGGAATGAAAAAAAAGCGCGGTTGCCGAGCACTAGCTGCCCTTGATGGTGCTGCCGCCATTGGCCTGCTTCGTTACCTGCGGCGAGCCGTGATACTTGATGCTGGAGCCGCCGTTGGCGGTGGCCGTGAGGCTGTCTTTGGTGTTGAGCCGCACGATGCTGCCGCCGTTGGCCTGCGCCTGGCAGGTGGTAGTGGCCAGGTCGTTGCCGCTGAAGACGGAGCCGCCGTTGGCGTCCAGCAGCAGCTTGGCGGCTTGGCCGTTGAGGGTCACGACGCTGCCGCCGTGCTGGCGCACCGTCAGGTCGCTGGTAGTCAGGTCGGCGCGCACGGCGGCCCCCGCCGAGGCGTCGAGCACGAACGTGGGCGCGGCAAACGCGCCGCGGGCCGTGACGCTCGCGCCGCCGCCCGCCGTGAGGGCCGTTAGCTGGTCGGCCGTGATGGTCACGCGCAGGTGCTGCCCCCGCACGTTGCCCTGTGGGTGTTCGAAGCGCAGCACCAGCGTGCCCTCCTCCACGGTGGTGGTCAGGTACTGGGCCAGCTCGGCCGGCTCGGTGCTCACGTCTACCCGCTGGGTGGCGCCCGCCGTGAGAATGAGCTCAATGCCGCCGCTCAGCTTAATGGCGTGAAACGCCGGCACGGTCCGCGTTTGAGCCAGCGCCGACCCCAGGGTCAGTAGTGAAAGAAGGGCGGCAAGCAGGACGTTTTTCATAAGGTGCAGGAAGAAATTGGGGAGAGTTTGGAAGGGGTACCGGGGCGGTTGGGCGTTCGTTACGGGGGTAGGGAAAAATAAATCGAGCCAAGTAAGCAGCTGCCTGGCTAGGGGGTGAGATGCGGCAAAGGTGCCGCCCGTTGCCCGGCCGGTTCAAGAAGATTATCCCAACCTGCCCAAACCTTACCCCAACGCCCGCCCTACCCCTCATTCCTCGCGCAGGGCCACCGCCGGTTGGATGCCCGCCGCCAGCCGGCTCGGGTACAGCGCGCAGCCCGCCGCCAGCAGGTAGAGGCCCGCCGTGGCCAGCCCCATTGCCGTGAGGTACACACCCGTTTTCACGTTGAACACGCCCAGCAGCGGAAACTGCACCGCCACCAGCAGCCCCAGCCCCAGCCCGAAGGTGGTGAGGGCCAGCGTTTCGCCCACTATCAGGCGAGCGATGGCGCCAGCTGGTGCCCCCATAGCCCGGCGCACGCCTAGCTCTGAGCGGCGGGCGCTGATGGCCAGCCACAGCACCCCAAACAGCCCTAGGGCCACATTAATAAGCAGAAACACACTCATTATGCTTAGTAGCAGAGGCTTGGTTATGACCTGTTTGAACTGGCTCTCGTGCATCTCGGGCAAAGTGCGCACGGTGCTCGTCCAGCCTGGCCCGATGCGGCGAATGTCATCGGTGATACGCTTTTCAAGTACCGCGCCGCTGCCGGGCTGCACCCGCACCAGCAGCGACTGCGGTAGAAATAAGGTATCGGCCGGGGAGAGGGGCCCGAAAATGGCCGGCAGCGGCTCCTTCAGCTCTCCGTCGGTGCGGTAGGCGCGCACCACCCCAATGATGCGCCACTGCTGCTTGTCGTTCATGGTCAGTAGTTTGCCAAGAGCTGATTCTCCCGCCGGAAATATCGCGCGCTGCATCTGCTCGTCAATAACCAGCGGCGGATGCAGGCCAGCCACGGCATCACGCTGGTCAAACCAGCGGCCCGCCGTCACTTCCAGGCCCACTACGTCGCGCAGCTCCGGCCCCACGGCATAGGAGTTGATATTGCTAATGGGGCGCTTGGGGCCGTCCGGCCGGTCGGCAAAGTCGATAGCCGTGCGGCTGTCGTTGAACGAGAACGGCGTGTTGGCCGTCGTTACGGCCACACCCAGCACGCCGGGCGTGGCGCGCAGGCGCGCCAGCACCTGTTGCAGCGTGCCGAGCGCCTCGGCTTTGGGCTGCGTGCCGGGCGAGTAATTAACCTGCCACACGTTGTCGTAGCGGAAGCCCAGAGGCTGGCGGTAGTTCTGCCAGAGGCTACTGCCGATGGTGCCCACCGCAAACAGCACCAGAAAGGCCAGAAATATTTCCAGAATCAGCAGGGCGTTGGCCCGGCGGCGATTCCACATCAGGGTAAGTACGTGGCGTATCATGCGGCAAGGCGTCCTTTAAGAGCTTGATTGGCGGGTAGCTTCGACATCTTGTAGGCGGGGTAGGCGCCCGAGAGCAGCCCAAACACCAGGGCCAGCCCCAGCCCCACGCCAAACACGCGCCCGCTGAGGCCCAGGTGGGCGTAGGGAATAAACTGGCTGGTATTGAGCAGGTGCAGCACCAGCGCCGCTAGCCCCAGGCCCAGCGCGCCGCCCACCAGCGTCAGCAGCACGTTCTCGACCAGAAACTGCCCTGCCAGCCGGCCGGCCGTGGCCCCAAAGGCCTTGCGTACCCCAATTTCGGCGGCGCGCTCCAGGGTACGGCTCACGTTGATATTGACCAGGTTGAGGGCAGGTAGCAGCATAAACAGCAGCCCCAGGCCCAGCCAGCGCCGCCAGAAGGCCCCCGCGTCGCCGTCTTGGCCGGCCTCGTTGTCGTGGTTGGCCATGTAGTGGGCCAGCAGGGTGCGGGCGTAGGAGTGGATTTCTTTGAACTGCTGCGGGTCGGGAATGGGAAGGCGGCGCAGTACCTGCTGGTACTCGGTCTGGATGGCCGGCACATCGGCGACCTGTCGGGCCAGCACAATAGCTTGAAATTCACCATAATAGTCGGAGCTGCGCAGGTCAGTCTTAGTTGTCGTTATGGGTATCCAGCACTCGGCGTAAGTCAGCTCGCGCGAGGTGGGCACGTCGGCCACCACGCCCACCACCTGGTAGGGCTGCCCCTCGGACTGCAGGGCCCGCCCGACCGCCGCCGCCGCCGTGCCAAAGCTGCGGCGCGCCAGCGTTTCGTTGAGCACCAGCACGTGGGCGGCGTCGCGCACCTCGGAAAAGTTGTAGGGTCGGCCCGCTACGAAGTCGAAGTCCAGCACTCGCCAGAAATTGGCGTCGGTGTAGCGGCGGTCGGCCTTCACGGCCTGCTGGCCCACGTACAGCGCCACGTTGGTTGGGTAGGCCTCGCTCACGGCCACTGCCTCGGGGGTGCGCAAAGTGCGCACGTACCGTTCCAGAAACGCGTAGCCCACAGCCGACGAATTCTGCGACTCGGGCCCATTCAGCACCATGCGGTTGATGAACAGCAGCCGGTCGGTATGCTTCTCGGGCGCTCGTGCCCCCACGGCGTGGTCAAATAGTGCGTACAACACCGTGAGCATCATCAAAGTAAAGCTGATGCCAAACAGGCTAATGCCGGTGAAGAACTTGCGCCGCTGCCAGCCGCGCCAGGCAAGTTTGAGATAGGAGAGAAGCATGTTGAGTTATGAGTTAAAAGTTCTGAGTTATGAGTTTTTCTGTCTGAGTATGAGCGACTATTAGCCGACTCATAACTTTTAACTCATAACTCACCCCTACGCCACCTGGCGGCCGTCGAAAAACCGGATGAGGCGCTGGGTTTTCAGGGCCTGCTGCTCGTCGTGGGTCACCATCACGAGGGTCGTGCCCTGGTCGCGGTTGAGGCCCAGCAGCAGGGCCATTATTTCCTCGCCCATCACCGAGTCGAGGTTGCCGGTGGGCTCGTCGGCCAGGATGATTTCGGGCGCGCCGGCCAGGGCGCGGGCAATGGCCACCCGCTGCCGCTGCCCCCCCGACAGCTGGGCCGGGAAGTGATTGACGCGGGCATTGAGCCCCACCTGGTCGAGGGCGGCCAGGGCGCGCTTGCGCCGCTCGGCGCCGCCTACCCCCGGCCGGTAGAGCAGGGGCAGTTCCACATTGTCGACCACCGAAAGGTCATTTATCAGGTGGTAGCTTTGGAAGACGAAGCCGATTTTGTGGTTGCGCAAGCCGGCCAGCTCCTTGTCGGAATAGGTGGTCACGGGCCGCCCGTCAATCTCGATGGTGCCGCGGCTGGGCTCATCGAGCAGGCCCATCAGGCTGAGCAGCGTCGATTTGCCGCAGCCGCTGGGCCCCATTACCGACACAAACTCGCCCCGGTTAATGGTGAGGTTGACCTCGCTGAGGGCGATGGTTTCGATGGTTTTGGTCTGGTAGACCTTCTCAATATTGGCCAGCCGGATGACGGGCGGCGCGGAGGGGGTAGGGAGGGGCATGGTAGGGTGCGGGG
>CAZZWL010000233.1:0-5104 GCA_964657755.1 uncultured Rhodanobacter sp. | reverse complement strand
CCGCCGCCAAGCCCACCCCCGCCGATACTACCCGCCGCGCCAAACCGGCCAAGCCAGCCCCGATGGGCGGCATGGCCATGCCCACCGATACGGCCCACCACGACATGGCCAGCATGAGCGGCATGGCGATGGGCGGCATGGGCACGATGAGCCACGCCTACTCGCGCAACCTGCCCATGAGCCGCAACGGCTCGGGCACGGCCTGGCAGCCCGACCAGACCGACATGTACATGTGGATGCAGCACAAAGGCCCCTGGATGCTGATGTACCACGGCGCGGCCTTCGGGCGCTACACCAGCCAGAATTTCAACCACGACGGCGCGCGCGGCCAACGCAGCGCCGTGGACGGCCCCAACTGGTTTATGACGATGGCCCAGCGCAACGTGGGCGAGCATGGTTTGCTGAATTTCAGCCTGATGATGAGCCTGGACGCGCTAACCGAGACGCGCGGCGGCTACCCGCTGCTGTTCCAAACCGGCGAGTCGTATAAGGGACAGCCGCTCATCGACAAGCAGCACCCGCACGACCTGTTTTCGGGCCTGAGCGTGGGCTACACCTATGCTTTTTCGAAAGACGTGGACCTGACGGCCTACCTGGGCTACCCCGGCGAGCCGGCGGTGGGGCCCACCGCGTTTATGCACCGGCTCTCGGCCATGCCCAACCCCGACGCGCCGCTCTCGCACCACTGGACCGACGCCACGCACATCACCTACGGGGTGGCCACGCTGGGGCTGCGCTACCGGCAGTTTAAGCTGGAAGGCAGCAACTTCACGGGCCGCGAGCCCGACCAGTACCGCTTCGACTTCGACCGGCCCCGCGCCGACTCGTGGGCCGGCCGCCTCAACTGGAACCCGGGTCCTACCCTGGCCCTGCAAGTGAGCCACGCCTACATCAAAAGCCCCGAGGACCTGCACCCCGCTGAGGATGTGCACCGCACCACCGCCTCGGTGCTGCACAGCCGCAGCTGGGGCGAGCGCCACTACCTGGCCTCGTCGCTAGTGTGGGGCCTGAATAAGACCCTCGGCAAAGGCCCCGAGCACGCCGTGCTGGCCGAAACCAACCTCACGCTGGGCCGGCCCACGTTCTACGGCCGCTACGAATACGTGCAGAAGGACAGCGAGGAGCTGGATTTTTACGCCACCGGGCCCACTGACCAGCTGCTAGCTATGGTTTTTAACATTCATGCCCTTACGCTGGGCAGCAGCTACCGCCTCACCACGCTGGGTGGCCCGCGCGGCCCCGAGCTGAGCGTGGGCGGCCAGCTCACGGGCTACTTCATTCCGGGCAGCTTGCAGAGCGACCGCTATGGCGTGGGCTACGTGGGCCCCGGCTACGGCCGCCTACCCCTCTCGGCCTCGGTGTACGTGCGCCTGAACGCGCCGTGGATGAAGGCCATGTAGGGCCACTCAGTGCGCGCCAGGGGGGGTAGGGCGGCTAGCGCACCAGGTGCAGGCGCTGCGTAGCCAGCACCTCCCGGCCCACCAGCAGGCGGTAGGCATACAGGCCCGCCGGCAGGTCGGCCACGTTCAGGGTCAGCTCGCGGGCGGCCGCGCCGGCCGGCACTTCCACGGTGCGCACCAGGTTGCCCAGCGCATTGAGGAGCTGCACCGTGCCGGCCGCACCGGCCGGCAGCTGGTCGAGCGGCAGCGTGACGGCGGCCGTGGCGGGGTTGGGGTAAGCGCGCGCCGCGCCGGCCAGCTGGGGCGGGGCCACGGCCAGGGCCGCCGCCACCGTGATGACGCCGTACATACCCGTGCCCGCGGCCCCGTGAAACTGGCAGTGGTACGGAAACGAGCCCGCCGTGGGGAAGGCCAGCGACTTATCGGGATTGGCCGCGTTAATCGTGAAAATGGGCCAGGCAATGCCATCGTCGGCGGCCGTGGGGTGCGAGTTGGCCCCGCCCTGGTAGTGCCAGGCAATGATGTCGCCGGGGTGAATCGTAACCGTTTGGGGCGCGTAAAAATTGTCGCCCACCGTGATGGTGACGGTCGTGGCCCCGGCCACCGGGCCGCGCAGCAGCAGTAGCAGGAAGGCGAGTAGAGATGCCAGCGTTTTCATACCAGAACGGATTAAAGTGAAAAGAATGAACCAGACGCGCTACCCCGGCCGCACCCGCGCAGGCCGCTGGTGGGCTGAGAATCAGCTATTTTTCTACTCGGCTGGTTTTGCCCAATGGTTGCCTGCCGGCCCGAATTACTTTTCAGGAATCGGGGCCGCCGCATCGGCCCGGCGCGGCCCTACCCCCCCCCTCCCCTACGGCTGCCGCTGGGGCCGCACCGTGAAGCTGCGGGCCACCAAGAAGCCGAAATACAAGTCCCCCCTGAAGAAATTACCCGTCGTTTCGGGCACGAAAAACTTTTCCGTCAGGCCCTGCGAGTTGGTCACGTGCAGCTGAAACACGTGCCCACCGGTTTCGATATCGACGCCCAGCCCGAGCGCGTTGCGGAAGGTGCGGGCCGTGTAGCCCGGCAGCAGGTAGTAGTAGTCGGCGGTGAGGGCGGTGCGCTTCGTAATTTTTTGGCGCACCGCCCCGCCCAGGGCATACACGTCGTTTTGCTCGGCCGGGGTGGCCACGTAGTTGCGGTGAATAAGCGTGGGCATGAGCTGCACCGACAGGCCGGGGCTGAATTTGCGGGCCACGAGCGCCTGGTAGGCGTAGGTCACGCGCGAGTCCAGGGGCCGGTCGGCGGTGGGGGCGCTGAACTGGAGGGTGGTGATGGCCGACGAGGCAAAGAGCGTGACCGACACCGGCACGGGCCGCGCCCCGGTGGTTTGGCGCAGGGCGCGGTATTTCAGGAAGCCGTCGAAGGTTTTTTCCTGCGAGCCGCGCCCTACCCCCACCGCCAGCCGGGGCGTGAGGCCATACTCAAAGCTGAGGCGCAGCACGGCCTGGTCGAGCCCAAAAAAGTTGTACGCCCCGCTGTTGAGCGTGCCAAAGCGGTGCTGAATCAGAAACGCCAGCGTGCCCGCGCCCGGCGTCTCGACCGACTGCGAATTGATAACGTGCGTGCCTTTGAAGGTGGCGGCCACCACCTCGGGCGGGGCAGTGGCGGCGGTCTGCTTTTCGAGCTGGCCCAGCAGGTCGGGCTGGGTTTGAGCATGGGCGGCGGGGGCCAGCGCCAGCCGCGCGGCCAGCAGGCTTGCCCCGCCCAGCAGGGGGTAGGAAAATTTTTTCATTGGAGCAACTAATTAGGTAGCAGCACTTAGCGCGGGGCCACGGAGCGCGACATGGGCACGGTGCTGCCGCCCTGCGGGTCGCAGCTCAGGGCCACCCGCACGGCCACGACTTTGGCAATGTGCTCGCGCACCAGCAGCGGAATCTCGATGCGGTAGTCGGCCGGGGCCACCTGAAATTGCGCGAGGGCCAGCAGCTGGCCGCTCCTCAGCTCCAGGGTGCCCGCCACGGCCACGTGGTGCGTCACGCCGTGTATCGTCAGGTCGCCCTCTACCTGCACCGGGTGCGGGCCGGCCGCGCCGAGCGCCGTCTCATCGGCCCCGCTAAAATGGCCCGTAAAGGTGGCCCTGGGGTACTTTTCCGACTCCATATAGTTTTCGTTGAAGTGCTCCTGCATGAGGGTGCGCTTGAACTGAAACTCGTGGATAGGCACCGAAAACGCCAGCTGCCCGGTGGCCAGGTCCACCACGGCCGCCGTGGCGGTGTTAATGGCCTCGATATCTTCGATAAAGCTGGCCGAAAAAAAGCTCACCCGGCCGGCACGGGTCAGAAACTTGCCCTGGGCCCGGCCCGGCCGGGCGGCCAGCAACGACCCGCCAATCAGCAAAAAAAGCAGCCACGTTTTCATAGTAAAGCACGAGTAGAGTGGAAAAAGCGCCCGGCGGGCGGCGGACCGCGGGGGCAGGGCCCTGCCCCTAGTTGTTGAGCTGGCCGGCGGCTATCCAGGCCTCGATGCGGGCGATGTCGCAGTCCGAGAGCTTGGCGCCGCCCTGGGGCATGGGGTCGAAGCCGGGCTGGTGCTCGATGCAGCCGATAAGCAGGCTAGCCGACTGGTTTTTAACCCCTTGATAGGTGCTGTAGTCGTGGCCGCCGCCCAGAGTCTGGTACACGCTGCTGCCGTGGCACGCGCGGCACTGCGCGGCAAAAATGGGCGCCACCACGGCCGCGTAGGTGGCGGGCGTGGGGTCGTGGCACGGGGCCGGCTCGGCGCCGTGCGTGTAGCGGCAGCCCGCCGCCAGCGCCAGCCAGCCAATACCGGCCGCGCCGGCCAGGGCACGCACCGGCCCAAACCCTAACAACTTGTGCATGGGGATAGTAGAAAAAGCAGTGAGGAGAAAATACCGGTTCGGCTACGCGCCAAACCACCGGGGTAGGGCGGCGCTACGGCGCCACCGGGCGGGCCGCGTGCGCCGGCAGCAGCCCGTAGTTGAAGGAGAGGAACACGCCCGCGCTCAGTAGCCGGACGGTGCCGAAGCCCACGCCCCCGAGCGGCAGCTTCAGGTAGGGCTCGGCCTGCACCGTCCAGCGCGGGCCCACGGCCCGCTCGTAGCCGGCCGACAGGTTCAGGATTTTCAGGAAGTGGTTGGAGCCGTTGGCCAACTCCCAGGTGTAGGGCGCAATGGGCTGGCCCCCCACGGGCTCGTAGCCGTAGGTATACTGCTCGCGCCGCATCAGTAGCGACGACAGCCCGGCACTAACAAATATCTGGTGGCCAGTTTTTTGCAGCACGTCGTAGCGTAGGTTAATCGGAATATCCACTATCCGGCACACGGCGTCCACATCGGTGATAACCCAGTTGTGCGGAATCACATAGCCGGCGGGCAGGTGGTAGTCGGCGCTGCTGGCCACGTAGCGCTTCAGCGTTTGCAAGTAGCTGGCGTTCAGGTGCCAGCGCCGGGCCAGCTGGTAGTCGAGCCGCAAGCCCACATCGCCGCCCAGCGCGGCCAGGCGGCTGGCGCGCACGCTGTTCAGCTCGGGCGAGGCCACTACCCCCAGCCGCAGCCGGTACGTCTGCCCGGCCGGCACCGGCCGGGGCTGGCGCAGCGAATCGGCTGGCCGGGGCCACGCCGCCAGGGCCACGCCCGCTAGCGAATCGGGCAGCGGCCAGGGCCCGGCGCCACCGGGGTAGCGCGCCGCCAGCGAGTCGGG
>CAZZWL010000232.1:0-5157 GCA_964657755.1 uncultured Rhodanobacter sp. | reverse complement strand
ACCCGTGCATACGGGTACCACTTCAATTTGGCTACGGAAAAAGAAATGAGCAGTGAACAATGAACAGTGAGTAGGTAGATTAAAAACTTCTTAGTCAAGCCCTTACCATACACTGTTCACTGCTCATTACTCATTGCTCACTACCAATTACCCCAGCGCCTTAACGCCGGGCAGCTCCTTACCTTCCATGAATTCGAGCAGCGCGCCGCCGCCGGTGCTGATGTAGCTCACGCGGTCGGCGTAGCCGAACTGCTGCACGGCCGCGGCCGAGTCGCCGCCGCCGATGAGCGAGTAGGCGCCGGCCTCGGTGGCTTCGGCAATGGCGCGGGCCACGTACTCGGTGCCCAGCGAGAAATTGCTCATCTCAAACACGCCCATCGGGCCGTTCCAGAGGATGGTTTTGGAATCCTGAATGATGCTGGCAAACTGCTCGCGGGCGTCGGGGCCAATGTCGAGGCCCATCCAGCCGGCACCAATGCCGTGGTTGGAGGCCACGTCGATGTTGGCGTCGTTGGCAAACTTGTCGGCAATGAGGCTGTCGCCGGGCAGGATGAGGTTCACGCCTTTCTCCTTTGCCTTGGCAATGAGGCGCTTGGCTAGGTCTACCTTATCAGTTTCGACCATTGAATTACCCACGCTACCCCCCTGCGCCACGGCGAAGGTGTAGACCATCGCCCCGCCGATGAGCAGGTTATCCACCTTGTCGAGCAGGCGCTCGATGAGCAGAATTTTATCCGAAATCTTGGCCCCGCCCATGATGGCGGTGAAGGGGTGCTCGGGGTTGTCGAGCACTTTTTGGGCATTGTCGAGCTCGCCTTGCAGCAGCAGGCCGCCGACCCGGTCCTGGGGCGCGAAGTACTGCGCCATTACGGACGTGGAGGCGTGGCGGCGGTGCGCCGCGCCGAAGGCATCGTTCACGTACACGTCGCCGAGGCGGGCCAGGTTTTGGGCAAACTCCTCGTTACCAGCTTCTTCCTCGGGGTGAAAGCGCACGTTGTCGAGCAGCAGCACCTGGCCGGGCTGCAGGGCCTGGGCTTTGGCCAGGGCCTCGTCGGAGAGCACGTCGCCACCCCAAATGACGTCGCGGCCGTACTCCTGCTGGAGGCGCTGGCGCAGGCTTTCGAGCGAGAACTTCTTCTCGTAGCCGCCCTTGGGCCGGCCCAGGTGCGAGAGCAGCACCACCGAGCCGCCGTCGGCGAGAATCTTCTGGATGGTGGGCGTAGCCGCCCGGATGCGGGTGTCGTCAGTGATGTGCAGGTCCTTGTCGAGCGGCACGTTGAAATCGACGCGCACCACGGCGCGGTGGCCGGCAAAGTTGTAGTTGGCGAGGGTGTTCATAAGAAAGTAGGGTAAGCTTTAGCTTGCCGTCAGTAGGCCCGGCAAGGTACTAACGGCGCGGACGGCGCCTGGTTTTATCCCGTGGTTGGCGGCCCGGCGGCGGCAAGCTAAAGCTTACCCTACAAGCTACCTTTGCGGGTAGTATGATGAGAATCGGCATTTTCTTCGGGGGCACCTCGCGCGAGCGCGAGATTTCCTTCGCCGGTGGGCGCACCGTTTTTGATAACCTGGACAAGGGCCTGTTTCAGCCCGTCCCCGTGTTTGTGGATAGCCTTGGGCACTTCATTTTGCTCGACTGGCAGTACCTCTACAAGGGCACCATCCGCGATTTTTACCCGCCCGTGGCGGCCCTCCCCCCCTCGCGCCACCCCTGGCAGCTATATATCGAAAACCTGGGCGAGCTCAGCGACGAGGCCCTTACGGAGCTCATCAGCCACGTCGGCCGCCGCGTGGAGGCCAGCGAATTGCCCAAGCTCATGGACTTTGCCTTCCTGGCCCTGCACGGGCCGGGCGGCGAGGATGGCGCCATTCAGGGCCTGCTGGAGTGGGTAGGGATTCCGTACTCGGGCTCCGGCATTCTGCCCTCAGCGCTGGGCATCGATAAAATCGCGCAGAAGCGGCTAATGGAAGCGGTCGGGCTGGCCACGCCGAAGTTTCGGGTAATAGACTTTAAGAATGGCCCTGCCAATTTAGAAGAATTTATACAAGAGCTTGACTTGCCTCTGGTTGTGAAAGCGCCTCGGCAAGGCAGTAGCATTGGCGTAAGCATTGTAAAAGAGAACGACCCACTGAAACTTCAAGAAGCAGTGATGCGGGCCACTTTTTCTAGGTCACTTACACCTGATGAATGGAGCTCATTAGATGAGAATGGGCGCTTAACATGGGTGCGACAATTAACTGATATTCGAGAGGGCATCGGGCTACCAGTGCGAGTTTTGGAAATCTGCGCATATCCGCACTTGGCGATGCCAGTTTTTTCCCATCCTGAAGCACTGTATGATTTTATCAACACGAACTTCTCAAATAGTGACTTTGCTGACGATAATTATGAGGGCATCATCTTTGAAAGTCTGAATGGCGAAACGCAAGTTCTAATCGAGCAATTCGTAGCTGGCCGCGAATTCTCCTGTATCGTTGTAGAGGATGAAAACGGCCAGCCGCTGGCCCTACCCCCCACCGAAATCGTGAAGGGCACGGAGGTCTTCGACTACCGCGCTAAGTACCTGCCGGGCCTGGCCCGCAAGGTGACGCCCATCGACTTGCCGGAGGCGGATATTGCCCGCATTCGCCAGGAGGCGCAGACGATGTTCAGCACCTTCGGCTTCGAGGTGTATGCGCGGCTGGACGGCTTTATTCAGGCAGATGGCACCATCTTCCTCAACGACCCGAACACGACGAGCGGCATGCTGCCGGCGTCGTTCTTCTTCCACCAGGCGGCCGAGATTGGGCTGAATCCCAGCCAGTTCCTCACCTACATCATCCGCACGTCGCTGAACGCGCGGCGGCGCAGCGGCATGAAACCGGTGCAGCTGGGCGCGGCTTTGGCGCAGCTGGATGGCGACATCCGCAGCCGGCAGGGCGGCACCGACGAGCGCATCCGGGTGGCAGTGATAATGGGCGGCTACTCGTCGGAGCGGCACATTTCGGTGGAGAGCGGGCGCAATATCTACGAGAAGCTGAGCAGCAGCACCAAGTACCGGCCGGTGCCGATTTTCCTGGCCGGCAACAGCGAATCCTTCCGCCTCTACGAGTTACCCATCAACGTGATGCTCAAGGACAACGCGGATGATATTCGGGAGAAAATTGAGCACACCGAGGCCGGCGAGCCGGCCCACCCGGTGCTGGCTAAAATTCGCGCCGAGGCGGCCGGCATCACCAGCACCTACGCGGGGCAGGCCATTGCCGCGCCGCGCCGCCTCTCGTTTGCCGAGCTGGCCAAGCGCGTGGACGAGGTATTTATTGCCCTGCACGGCCGGCCCGGCGAGGACGGCGCTTTGCAGCAGGAGCTGGAGAAATTTGGCCTGCCCTACAACGGCTCGGGCGCGGCCAGCTCGGCCGTGACCATCAATAAGTTCGAAACCAACCGCCGCCTGCGCGAAGCCGGCCTGCGCGTGGCCGACCACCGCCTGGCCCAGCGCCTGGAGTGGGCCGCCGACGCCGACCTCTTCTACCGCGAGCTGGAGCAGCAGTTTCCCTACCCATTCATTGCCAAGCCAGCCGACGATGGCTGCTCCTCAGCGGTGAAAAAGATTAAGAACCGCGCCGAATTGGCCGCTTTCAGCGAGCAGATTTTTCGGCGCGACGAGTCGCTGCTGGCCGGCCCGGCCGAGGTGCTGCACCTGGGTTTCAAGGAGGAATTTCCGCAGAAGGACGCCTTTCTGGTGGAAACGCTCATCGGCTCCGACGGCGCGGCGAAGTTTCTGGAAATCACGGGCGGGCTCTTGACTTCGTATGATGAGAAAGGCCAACTGCAAATCGAGGTTTTCGAGGCCAGCGAGGCCCTGGCCACTGGCGAGGTGCTGAGCCTGGAGGAGAAATTTCTGGCTGGCGAGGGGCAGAATATTACGCCCGCCCGCTACGCGGCCGACCCGGCCGAGCGCCAGCGCATCTCCGACGAGGTGAAGCGCGTGTTGCGCCAGGTGGCCGAGATTCTGCGCATTGAGGGCTACGCTCGCATCGACGCCTTTGTGCGGGTGCGTACCGGCGGCGCCGTTGAAGTGCTTATTATTGAGGTCAATTCGCTACCCGGCATGACGCCCGCGACCTGCATTTTCCACCAAACAGCGCTGGCCGGCTACACGCCGTACCAGTTTATTGACCGGATTCTGGACTTTGGCAAGGCGCGGCAGGCGCGGGTAGTTGCCAACAGTAACTAATTAATTTTGAACGTCATGCTGAGCTTACCGAAGCATCTCGCGTGGGGTAGAAATTCCATCGTTTAACGACGCGAGCGAGATGCTTCGGCAAGCTCAGCATGACGTTCTTGTAGAGTATGTCTTTTTTTAAATCTGATACCTGGTTCGACGTGTTTAAGCACCTGGCCCTCATTGCGGCGCTGGGCGTGGCGCTGGTGCTGGGCTTTTTCTACGTGTACCTGCCCATTACCACGCACCACGGCGAGACCATTGTGGTGCCCAAAATAACGGGCATGAACGTGGCCGACCTGGAGAGCTACCTCGACGCGCGCAACCTCGCCTACTTCGTGGACGACAGCAGCTACGCGCCCGGCACCCGGCCCCTGACGGTGCTGACCCAGGAGCCCGCGCCCGGCGAAAAGGTGAAGCAGGACCGCAAAATATACATTTCGGTGGCCATGCGCCGCCCGCCGGTCATCAAGATGCCCAAGCTCACGGAGGGTTCGGTGAAGAACGCGCAGCTGATTTTGAAGAGCTACGACCTCGAAATCGGCCAGCTTAAGCTGGTGCCCAACGTGGCCAAAGATGCCGTGCTCAAGCAGCTGGTGGGGGGTAGGGAAATCGCGGCCGGCGCGCCCATCGCCAAAGGCACTAAGGTGGACCTGGAAGTGGGCGACGGCCTCGGCAACACCGAGTTTGAGATGCCCAACCTCGTGAATATGCCCGAGGATGAGGCCCGCACGCTGCTCGCCGGCCAGCACCTGGAGGTGGGCGAGGTCTTCAAGCAAGCCGCTGAAACCGGCCAGACGCCGGGCACCGTGGTGCGCCAGCGCCCGGTGGCCGCGCCCGGCGCCACCATCCGCATGGGCCAGCTCGTGGATTTGTGGGTGGCGGAGTAATATTTTGCAGGTAAAAATCGTCTGTCATTGCGAGCGCAACGAAGTGGAGCGCGGCAATCTTTCCT
>CAZZWL010000231.1:0-5162 GCA_964657755.1 uncultured Rhodanobacter sp. | reverse complement strand
GAGGCACTTAGCAATTGTTCATTACTCGTTGCCTACTGTGTAATTACCGCCGTGGCTCCCCCTCTCCCCAAGGAGAGGGGGCCGGGGGGTGAGGTGACCCGCGGAGGGCGACTAGCTGAATTTTATCACCGCCAACATGCGCCTTAGGCTTCTGCTCTTCCTCCTACCCCTCTACGCCGTGCTGGTGGCGCTGGCGGGGCAGGTGCGCCTGAGTAGTCCGGGGCTGTTTGTGGCGTGCGAGGTAACTATCCTGGCCAGCGCCGGGCTCACGTGGCGGCTCTACCGGGGGCTGGTGCAGCCGGTGCGCCTCATCGAGGCGGGCACGGCGGCGCTGGCGGCCCAGGATTTCAACCTGAAATTCACGCCCGTGGGCCAGCCCGAGCTGGACCGGCTCATTGGGGTGTATAACCAGATGCTGGATGCGCTGCGGCAGGAGCGCATTGGGCAGCACGAGCAGAGCGTGCTGCTGGAACGCCTCATTGGGGCGTCGCCGGCGGGCATTCTGCTGCTCGATTTTGATGGCAATATTGCCAGTGCCAACGCGGCGGCGGCGCGGGCGCTAGGCCAGCCGGCGGCCGCGCTGGGCGGGCAGCCAGTGGCGGCCCTACCCCCGCCCTGGGGCCCGGCGCTGGCCGGGCTGGCGGCCGGCGAGCCGGCCACCCTGCGCCTACCCACCGGCCACACCTACCGGGCGGCGGCGGCGCACTTCCTCGACCGGGGCTTTCAGCGGCGCTTCGTGGTGCTGGAAGAATTGACCCAGGAGATTCTGGCCCAGGAAAAGCAGGCCTACGAGCAGCTCATCCGGCTGATGGCGCACGAGGTCAACAACTCCATTGGGGCGGTGAACTCGCTGCTGGGCAGCTTTCGGCACTACGCGCCGCAGCTGGCGGCCGCCGACCAAGCCGACTTTAGCCAAGCTTTGGAGGTGAGTATCGCTCGTAATACTCAGCTGGCCGACTTCGTGGCGAGCTACGCCCGGCTGGTGCGCCTGCCGCCGCCCGCCCCGCACCTGCTGGACCTGCACCAGCTGCTGCGCGACCTCGGCCACCTGCTGGCCGCCCAAAGCACCGCCCAGGGCGTGGCCTGGCACTGGGAGCTGGCTGGCGAGGGACCGCTACCCCTCGTGGCCGACTCGCAGCAGCTGACTCAGGCGCTGCTCAACGTGGCCAAAAACGCGCTCGAAGCCATTGGGCCGGGCGGCGGCAACCTGTGGGTGCGCACCACCGCCGCGCCCCCTACCCTCACCCTGGAGAACGATGGCGCGCCGCTCACGCCCGAAGTGAGCCAGCGGCTGTTCACGCCGTTCTTCAGCACCAAACGCGACGGGCAGGGCATTGGCCTGCTGCTGGTGCGCGACATTCTGCGAGGCCACGGCTTCGCCTTCCGGCTGGAGACGCTGGGCAGTGGGCGCACGGCGTTCAGCGTGCGGCTAGCAGCGTAACAACACATTTTTTTTCACACTCGATTACTTCCGCAAATCGTTTGTCATTGCGAGCGCAGCGCGGCAATCGCACCCGAACGATGAACGAACGACTGGCGTGGATGTCGTTCGGGTGCGATTGCCGCGCTGCGCTCGCAATGACAAACGATTTTTGCGGAATTCCTAACCCGATTACTCTCACTGGGGCACTTGGTCAACCGGCCCGAAATCTGCACTTCCGAACCGGCAGATTACACCGCGCCCTTATCCAGCCGGCCGTACCTTTGTGCTCGTTATGTCGCGCCCAGCCCTTTCCTACCGTCACCGCCTGGTGAGCGCCTTGCTGGCGCTGCTGGTGCTGGCTACGTCGGTGGGGCTCACGGCCGAGCGGCACCGCTGCCGCATTAGTGGGCGCAGCACGGTGGCGCTGTCGTTGCCGGGGCTGGCTCATTCCGACGACACGCCTACCCCCACCAAGTCGGGCCAAGCTTGCGGTAAGCGCCGCGCCGATGGCTGCTGCGACATCAGCCATTCGCAGCACAAGCTCAATGCCCAGAGCGCGGACGCTGGCCTGGCCAAGTGGCTGCCTGGTTCGCCGGCGGCTCTACCCCTGGCTTTACTGCCTACCCCGCTGTGGGCAGGCCAGCGGGTAGCCGCGCCGCTGGCGGCTAGCGTGGCCGTGGGCACGGCCGCCAACTCGTCGCCGCCCGGCGTGCCGCGGGCGGGGCGCGTGCTGCTGACGCGGCACTGCACGCTCGTCGTTTAGTTTTTTTCTGAGAAGAACCGGCTGGCTTGGAGCCAGGCCGGATTTTTGTGTTTCAGAAACAACTAACTACCAGACGATATGAACCGTGCGAGCGGCTATAGTCCGCGCTTTCTTTTATTTTTACTGAGCCTAGGCCTGCCGCTGCTGAGCCGCGCCCAAAGCGGCGCGGCCGTGCGTGGCGAGGTGCACGAGGCCGGCGGGGCGGCCCCGCTGCCGGGCGCGGTGGTGCGCTGGCTGCTACCGGCCGGGGCCAGCGGCCCCACCACCGCCACCGACGGGGCGGGCGCCTTCGTGCTGCCGTTTCCGGCGCAGGCGAGCCACCGCGTTATTGTGAGCGCGCTGGGCTACGCGGCCGATACGGTGGCTGTGCCCACCAGCACCACTACCCCCTACCTGCGCATCAACCTGCGCGGCGGCGCGGTGCTCGGCGACGTGACCGTGACGGCGCGGGCGCTGGCCTACTCGGCCAAATCGGTGAGCAGCCTGCAGACCATCAGCGCCCGCGACCTTACCAAGTCGGCCTGCTGCAACCTGGCCGAGAGCTTTGAAACCAACGCCGCCGTGGAGGTGAGCACCGCCGACGCCGTGAGCGGCGCCAAACAGATTCAGCTGCTGGGCCTCGACGGGGCGTATTCGCTGCTGACCATCGACAACCAGCCGGCCCTGCGCGGGCTGTCGGCGCCCTACCGCCTGGGCTACCTGGCGGGCCCCTGGATTGGCAGCATCGACATTATCAAGGGCACGGGCTCGGTGGTGAACGGCTACGAGGGCATCTCGGGCCAGGTGAACGTGCAGCTCAAGGAGCCCGACCTCACCGACCAGCTGCTGCTAAATGCCTATGTGAATGACCTGGGCAAATTTGACCTGAACGCGGTGGCCTCGCAGCGCTTCAATAAGAAATGGAGCAACGTGCTGCTGCTGCACCACGACTACCTCGGCAACCGCGTGGACCGCAACGGCGACGGCTTCCTGGACCTGCCGCTGGCCAACCAGCTCAATGCTTACGACAAGCTCAAGTACAAATCGGGCACCGGCCTGGTGGCCGAGCTGGGGGTAGGGGCCATTCGGGAAACGCGCCAGGGCGGGCAGCTGAATTTCCGGGAGGGCATCGCCGATGCCTACCGCGCCGCCTACGGCACCAGCCAGACCACCCACCGCTACACGGCCCAGGCGCGCACGTCGTACACCTGGCCGGGCCGGCCCTTCCAGAGCCTGGGCCTGCTGGTGAACGGCACGAGCCACGATTTTACCTCGACCTATTCCTTCCGGCAGGACAGCGGGCCGCGGCAGTACGACGGCCACCAGAACACGGGGCAGGCTACCCTCTTGTTTCAGAGCGTGATAGGTGACACGCGCCACACCTACCGCACGGGCCTGAGCTTTTTGTACGATGACTACCGCGAGCACCTCGGCGACGGCCGCTCGTACCTCACCGACACGCCCGCCATCATAGATGCGCGCGAAAACCGTCGCCGCACCGAGCGCGTGCCCGGCGCCTTTGCCGAATACACCTACAACAACGCCCACAACCTGACCGCTGCGCTGGGCCTGCGCACCGACTACCACAACCTCTACGGCTGGCAAGTGACGCCGCGCTTCAACCTGAAGTACGACGTGGCGCCGGCCACCGCGCTGCGCGTGTCGGCGGGCAAGGGCTTCCGGGTGCCCAACCCCATTGCCGACAACGCGGCCATGCTGGCCAGCGCCCGCGATTTTTACATCGGCCCCAATCTGCGCCCCGAAACCGCCTGGAACCTGGGCGGCTCGCTCACGCAGTATTTCCAGGTGCTGGGCCGGCCGGCCACGCTGGTGCTCGATTACTACGACACGGTATTTAAGAACCAGCTGGTGGCCGATATGTATACCAGTCCGCAGTTTATTATCCTCGAAAATCTGGAGCCCGGCGCCCGCTCCTTCGCCCACAGCGCGCAGGCCGAGGTGCAGGTCGAGCCGCTCAAAGGCCTGCAAGTGAAGGCCGCCTACAAGTGGCTCGACGTGCGCAGCACCTACGACGGCCAGCTGCTGCCCAAGCCCCTCACGCCCCAAAACCGCGCTTTCCTGAACCTGGGCTACGCTTCGGCTTTCGATAAGTGGCGCGCCGACCTCACGGTGCAGTGGTACGGCACGCGCCCGCTGGCCCACCTGCCCGCCGACGGCAGCAACGTCGGCCACGCTCACGGCACCGGCACCAGCGGCCTCGAATACGCCCCGCGCTACGCCTTGGTCAACGCCCAGATTACCCGCGCCTTCAAGCGGTTAGAGGTGTACGCGGGGGTCGAAAACCTCACCAATTTCCGCCAGCCCGACCCCATCCAGAATGCCGCTACCCCCTTCAGCAGCGGCTTCGATGCGGCCATGGTGTGGGGCCCAGTGTATGGCCGCCTGACGTACGCCGGCCTGCGCTACCGCCTGGAGTAGGGTGCGGGGCTTGCCCCCGCCTAGCGTTGCTCGGCAATTATTTCTTAACAACGACGGGCGGGGGCAAGCCCCGCACCCTACTTCTCGCAACTTATTTTTTGCTTAATTCCTTTTAATCCTCATGAAAGCTATCGCATTCTCCCTGCTCACGCTGCTGAGCACCGCCGCTGCCGCTCAAACCGCGCCCGTGGCCGCCACTACCGCCAAAAAAGGCACCGAGATGGTGCAGTTCAAGACCTCGGCCGTGTGCGACATGTGCAAGGCCCGCCTCGAAAAGAGCCTGGCCTACGAAAAAGGCGTGCAGGCCGCCAACCTCGACGTGCCCAGTAAAGTGCTGACCGTAACCTACAACCCAGCCAAAACCAACGCCGACGCCTTGCGCACCGCCGTGCAGAAAACCGGCTATGACGCCGACCAAACCACCGCCGACGCCCGCGCCTACGACCGCCTGCCCGACTGCTGCAAAAAGACGGCCGCCGCGCACTAGACCACTGATTAGCGCGGATTTTACCGGATTTCACGGATTTTGTGGACGATTTACGTAAGCTCTACGAGTGT
>CAZZWL010000230.1:0-5299 GCA_964657755.1 uncultured Rhodanobacter sp. | reverse complement strand
CCTCGGCCCGTCCCCCGCACCCCCAGGGCAAGGCATTCAGCCGTTCGGTCAGGTCGCTGGTGCCCGCGCCCGGCACTCTGGCGGCCTACCTGGTGGCTCAGTCCAGCGGCAGCAGTTCGTAGGGCCGCCCCAGCCGCCGCGCGGCCTTATAGGCGCTCAGCGTGCCCTTGCTGCGGCCGTCCCATACCAGCAGCACCCGCTCGGCGCGGCGCACTATCTCGGCGTTGCGCACGTGGGGCGCGCCGGCTCCGTGGGTGGCGTAGTCGGGCCGCAGTTCCAGCAGCGGCACCCCGTGGGCCCGCGCCCAGCTGGCCGCCAGGGTGTCTACCCCCGTGGCGCCGCCGCTCACCACTTGCGCCGGCTCCAGCTCGGCCAGCCGGCGGGCCAGGGCGGCGCAGCTTTTTACCCCCCGGCTGCCTACTACTGCTATTATCCCATTTTTGTGCTTTTCCATGTTCAAAGATAAGTCAAAAATACTTGCTATCAAAGCTTATATTATCCCACTTTACTTTGTGCTATCACATTTTAATAGTATATTTGTAAGGTAGTCGGGAAGGGCCCGGCTACCGCTCCACCGGAGGCCTACGGCGCGGGGCACCCCACGGCTCACTCATACAGCCATGCTCACTTCCGTTCAGTTTACCCAGCTTGCCCAGGCCGCCTGGTCGGGCACCACCTTCTTCGCCTCCATCGTCAGCTACCGCAGCGCCGCCGGTTACGCGGCCACCAGCTACCGCGTCAGCTACCACCCCGGCGAGGTGGGCAGCCCCTGCTTTCAGGAAGAGCGCCCGTGCCCCTTTGCCGCCGTGCTGGCGGCCGTGCAGGCCGCCGCAGTGGCGGGCGTGGCCGTGTGCGCGTCCACTGCGGGCGCCGTGGTGGCTCAGGCCGAGCACCTGTTTGCCGGCGCGCCAGCCCTTGCGCTGCCCGTGGCGTGCGCTGGCTGCGGCGAAGGCCGTGACTACTTCGGCGAGTGCGGGTGCTCCTACGCGCCGCTTACCCACTACACCGGTGCCTAAGGTCGCCATCCCGCCGGCCGCTCCCGCGCAGGGGGCGGCCCAGCCGGAAACCGCGCAGCGCGCCCGCATTCGGGAGTTGCTGTCCCGCCTCGATGCCCAGGCCGCTGTGCTCCAGCGCGCTTACCACGTGTCCCCGCCCCCGTCCAGCGACCCGCTCGATAACCCCGCCACTGACCCTTGCCGCTGGCAAGGCTTCCTCTAGCCACCCGGCCCGCGCTCATCCTTGGCGCGGGCCTCTAGCCCCCTCTTTCACGCATGCCTACTCCTCACTACGACCTCGACTTAATCAAAACCGCCAACCGCGTCCGCGGGCTGTATTTCTTCAGCCGCGATACGCTGCGCTTTTTCCGCTCCCGCATCAGTGCCCGCGTCCACCAGGGGCCGGGCGGCATCTACTTCGTCACGTCCGAGCAGTTTGACGAGCGCAGCCCCCGGCTCTATACCGTGCGCTGCTTTGACCCGGCCAGCGCCGGCATTGATACGGTGGGCTCATTCCAGGAGCACCCCACGGCCTACCAGGCTCACGCCGAGGCAGCCCGCCTGGCGGCCCAGGTTCCAACCCCCGCCAGCTGCTAACCACCCGGCCCGCGCCAACAGCCGGCGCGGGCCCTTAGCTCTCCCTTTTATGATTGCCCGCCTCAGTCCCAGCTTTTCGCAGGTGGCCGCCGCCTGCTTTCCCCTGCCCGGTTGCTCCGTGCGCGGCTACGCCTTCGCCAAGGGCACCCGCTTCAACATCACCATCGGCACCCCGCCCGATGTGGCCTGCCCCGGCCACTACCACGGCACCGGGGCCACCTGCTACGAAGCGCTGGCCGCTGCCGTGCAGCTCTACTACGCCAGCGCCCACGCCTACCCCGCTACGCGGGCCGCCATC
Source organism: uncultured Rhodanobacter sp. (assembly GCA_964657755.1). GTDB lineage: Bacteria > Bacteroidota > Bacteroidia > Cytophagales > Hymenobacteraceae > Hymenobacter. The sequence continues at coordinate 3,409 of CAZZWL010000230.1, read as the reverse complement.
CAGTAATCACCGTGGGCCGCCTAACCTAGGCGGCCCCTTATCCAGCCTTACCACCATGCCAGCCAAAACCGCCACCACCTACCAGCCCCATCTGCTTGACCCGCACAGCGCCGAGCCGCAGCCCATCAACCCCGCCAACGGCCGCAGCTTCAAGCTGGCCGAGTTGTACCGCCTGCTCGACTGCGAACTAGTCGAAGTAGTGCGCCTCACTGAAGAGCTGATTCTGATAACTGATGAGGAAGGCAAGCTACGCACCCCTGCTTACCTCAACCTGCTGGCTACTTACCTGTGGCACCAGCACCAGCCCGCCGCCCGTGGCGTCGACGCCATCGTGGGCCGGGCCATCCTGTGCCACGACCAGCAATTCCGCTAACCCTACCGGCGACGGGGCCGGCCGCTAACTGGCCCCACTTTTTCTCCTCATTTTATTTCTCTTATGTCTACCAAATTGCAAGCTCAGCGCAGCGCCACCAGCGAAGCTGCCGCATCTGCCCCCGCCTTCACGCTCACCGGCCCCATTACGGCCACGCCGGCTTACCTCATCGACAAGGTCGACGAGGCCAGCGGCGAGGTGGCGCAGGTATCGCGCTTTCGCTACCTGCCCGGCCACCCCCGCCAGGTGCGTTTCGACGCCAAGGCCGGCCAGTTCAACATTGGCGGCACCGTGCCGCTGGGCAACTCGCTCCGCTTCATCCCGCTGGCCTGGCGCATCTTCCAGGACGATATTCTCAACATGGGCCGCAAGCTCTGGGCCGAGTTGTTTTTCGCTGATGAGAAGGGCGCTATCTGCGCGGTGCTCTTTCACGGCTACTCGGTCGAAAACCTCTACCGCCTCATCGAGCCGCTTTTCTACGACGACCTGACCCTGGCCGACGTGGTGGTGAAAGTGACCGCCGAGAAGAAACAGACCACCAAGGAGGGCAAAACGGCCACCTACTACATCGCGCAGTTCAGCTACGAGCCGGCCCCCGCCGAGGAGGTGGCCGCCCGCCGCGACTACGCCCGCGACCTACCCATCTGGCGCGCCGAAACCCACACCAGCGCGGCCGACATCCGCATCCAACACGGCTACACCGTGCCCGAGGACGGCGACCCGCATACCCCCGCCGCCGAACTGCCCGCCGCTGCCTAGTGCCACCCAGCCCCACGGTGCCCGCCGTGGGGTCCTCACTACCCCCCTAATGGAAACGCCCCGTCTGCACATCGAGCAGCCGCCCCACGACGAAGCCGAGGCCGCGCAGTTCACCCAGCTCCGCGAGCTGCTGGCCAACACCGACCCGCTACCCGACCTGCGCGACTTCGCGCCCGCCGTGCGCCAGCTCTTCCCCGAACCCGCTTACCTCGTCGGCTGCGGCGGCGCCCACATCTGGCTGCACCGCGCCGCCGCCGCGACCCGCCTGGCCTTCATCCGCTGATTGCTAATTACTCACTGCTAATTGATAACTGAAAAGATGTTCCACGCCCTTACCCATCACCCCGACCTGACCCAGGCCCAGCACCGCGCCCTGCCGCACGTCTCCAATACCGACCTCTCCGACCTCAAGGCCAGCATCCTCGGCCAGTTACGCCGGCCCAACCCCGTGGCCCTGGCCTTCGGCTCCCACTTCCACACCGCCGTGCTGGAGCCCCAGCACTATCAGCGCACCGACGAGCGCGGTATCAGGTGGCCTGACCTCGAAACGCTGGCCCGCCAGCTGCGCCGCCAACGCTACTGCCGCGACGTTCTGTACCGCGGCCAGGCCGAGCAGTCCTACACCGCCACGCACACCGCCACCGGGGTAGGGGTGAAGCTGCGCCCCGACCTACTCGTGCGTAGCCGCGCTGGCCGCCAGCTCACCCTCATCGACTTTAAAACCACCAGCGCCCCCGACCTCGCGCACTTCCTGGCCACCATCGAGAAGTACGACTACGACCGCCAAGCCGCCTTATACCTGGATGTGTTGGACGCGACGCGCTTTCTCATCATCGGCGTGCAGAAAAAGGCCCCCTACCAGGTGTGGCGCGTCGAGCTAACCGCCATGCCTAACTTAATTGAGCAGGGCCGCAAGAAATACGCCGCCCTACTCCGCTACCACGCCCGCCAACTCCCGGCTCTGGCCCCGCATCCATTGGCTCAAGCTGTCTAATCGTTGGCCCGTCCCATTGGGGCGGGCCGCCTGGTTTTGCCGTGCAATGCTGCCAGACGCCCATCTGATAATACTCGTCATTACCCCGGCTCCACTTATTGTCACGGAGCAACGGCCCGGCCCTTTCCCTTTCCTTGGCGGCGTGCCCGCTAGTGGTCTATCAGCGAATAACTTCCACCCACCCCTTTACCCGTGGGCTGGCGCAAAGCTGTGCGTTTTCCAGCACGTAGTAGTACAACCCCGCGGGGGCCCCATCTGCCGCCCACTCGTTAGCGTACGCGGCGGTTTGGTACACCAGCCGGCCCCAGCGGTTATAAAGGCGTAGCCGCGTCCCGGCCAGTAGGCCCGGCACTACCCAACGGTCGTTCAGTCCGTCGCCATTGGGCGTTATCACGTTGGGTAGGGGCTCCCCCAGGACTGGGCCCACCACTGTTAGTGTGTAGCTCAACCGGTAGCTACAGCCGCCCAGGGTGCGTACCCGCACCTCGTAGCGGCCGGTGGCCGTCACGGCCAGGGCCGGGCCGGTGGCCCCCGTGTTCCAAGTAAAGGCGCTGCCGGCCAGGGCCCCCACCACCCGTAGCGTGCGGCTGCCCGCTTGGCAATTGGCCGAGTCGGCCACGACCTGCACCCCGGCCGCCGCCGCCACCGAATCGGGGCAGGGTAACGGCCGGGTGATGCGAGCCAGGAAGCCGTCGTAAGTGGTCGTGGCCAGGGGGCCAATCTGGTCCCCCAGGCGGGCCCCCTGGCAAAAGCTGCCACTCACCAGCAGGTGCTCGTTGTCCAGCACCTGCACGTCGCCCGCCGTGTCATCGTCCGAAAAGGGGTACCCCGTGCCGCCCGGCCCGCCGTAGCCGCCGGCCGTGCTTGCCCACTGCCAGCGCCCGTCTGCACCGCTCAGCTGGGCCACGTAAATGTCTGGTCCCACGCTTAGGCTTTGCACGTCGGGCAACTGCCCAAAGCGGCCCCGCCCCGAAAAACTGTTGGTCAGCACCACGTCGCCCGCCGGGGTTGTGCCCAGCCCGCCGCTGCCCATTGGCCGCCCGGTGCCCGCCCCGCTCACCGCCCACTGCCAGGCCCCGTCGGTGGCCCGCACCCGGCCCACCAGCGTGCTCACTCGGCCCAGCCCCCGCCCCAGGCTGCCGGTACCGCTCAACTGGAGTGCGCCGGCGTATTTGCCGCTCACCACCAGGTCACCGCCCGGCAGCACCGCCAGGCGCTGGGCCTGCACCAGCGAATCGGGTTGCCCTGTGGCCACGGCCGCCCAGCGCCAGCGCTGGCCCACC
>CAZZWL010000229.1:3028-5311 GCA_964657755.1 uncultured Rhodanobacter sp. | reverse complement strand
CCCGGCCCCCTCCCCTTTGGGAGAGGGGGAGCCGAGAGTCAATTATCAAGGAACAATTGCTTCTTGCTCGTTGCCAGTTGTTCACTGCTTACGCGGCTCCCCCTCTCCCGAAGGGGAGGGGGCCGGGGGTGGGGTCAATCGTTGCACAACTATTTCCCTCCCCCTTGAAAAAACTTCTCCTCGCCTTCCTTCTCGCCCTACCCCCTACTTTTGCCGCAGCCCAGCCCATAAAGCAGGATAAGCTGCTCTACGGCGTGGCCTATTACGAAGAGTACCTGCCCTACGACCGGCTGGCGCAGGACGTGCAGATGATGCAGGAGGCGGGCATCAACGTGGTGCGCATCGGCGAATCGACGTGGAGCACGATGGAGCCCCACGAGGGCGCGTTCGACTTTTCGCACCTCGACCGCGTGCTCGATGCCATGCACAAGGCTGGGATTCGGGTCATTATCGGCACGCCGACCTATGCCGTGCCGACCTGGCTGGTGCGCAAGTATCCGGCGGTGCTGGCCACCACGGCGCGCGGGGCCAACCAGTACGGGGTGCGCCAGAACATGGACATTACGAACCCCGACTTCCGGCGGCACGCCGAAATGGCCATCCGGGCGATGCTGGCGCACGTCAAGAACCACCCGGCCATTATCGGCTACCAGGTGGATAACGAAACGAAGTCGTACGGCACGGCCGGGCCGGCGGTGCAGGCGCAGTTCGTGGAGTACATGAAGCGCAAGTTTCCGTCGCTGGATGCCCTGAACAAGGCCTACGGGCTGGATTACTGGAGCAACCGCATCAATAGCTGGGAGGATTTTCCGTCGATGGTGGGCACTATTAATGCCAGCCTGGGCAGCGAGTTTGCCCGGTTTCAGCGGAAGCTGGTGACCGACTACCTGGCCTGGCAGGCCGGTATCGTGCGCGAGTACAAGAAGCCGGACCAGTTCATCACCCATAATTTTGACCTGGAGTGGCGCGGGTATTCGTTTGGTATTCAAACGGAAGTGGACCACTTCGCGGCCGCCAAGGCGCTCGACGTGGCCGGCATCGACATCTACCACCCCAGCCAGGACCAGCTCACGGGCACCGAAATCGCATTTGGCGGCGACGTGACCCGCTCGATGAAGGGGGGCCAGAACTACCTCGTGCTGGAGACGGAGGCCCAGGGCTTTCCGCAGTGGGTGCCCTACCCCGGCCAGCTGCGCCTGCAGGCGTTCAGCCACCTGGCTTCGGGCGCTAACATGGTGGAATACTGGCACTGGAGCAGCATCCACAACTCGGCCGAAACGTACTGGAAGGGCCTGCTGAGCCACGATTTTGCCCCCAACCCGACCTACGACGAGGCTAAGACCATTGGGCGCGATTTTCAGCGCCTCAGTCCGCAGCTCGTTAACAGTCAGCATAATAATAAGGTGGCGCTGCTGTTCAGCAACCAGGCCCTGACGGCCGAGGGCTGGTTTAAGAACGGGCTGGGCTATAATGACGTGCTGCGCTCGTTCTACGACCCGCTCTACCGCCACAACGTGGGCTGCGACCTGGTGGACCCCAGCAGCCCCGACCTCGATAAATACGCGCTCGTCATCGTGCCCATACTCTACGCCGCGCCCACCAGCCTGCTCGAACGCCTGGATGCCTACGTAAAAAACGGCGGCCACCTGCTGGTGACGTACCGCAGCGGCTTTTCGGACGACAATGTGCAGGTGCGCTCTACCGCGCAGCCGGGCGGCCTGAGCGCCGCCTGCGGCGTGACGTATAGCCAATTCACAGTGCCCGAGAATGTTAGTCTAAAAGGCGACCCCTACCAGGCCGGCAAAGACAACCAGGTGACCGACTGGATGGAGCTGCTCACGCCCACCACGGCCCAGGTGCTGGCCCGCTACGAGCACCCGGTGTGGGGCCAGTACGCGGCCATCACCGAAAACCGCTACGGCAAGGGCCTGGCCACCTACGTGGGCTGCCACACCGCCGACGCCCTGACCGAGAAAATCGTGAGCGAGGCCGTGCGCAAAGCCGGCCTCTGGGGCGCCGACCAGGCCCAGCAGTTCCCGCTCATCACGCGCGCCGGCCGCAACCAGCGCGGCAAGCAGGTGCATTACTACTTCAACTACTCGGCCACCGCCGCCAACCTGCCCTACCCCCACCGCGCCGGCCGTGAGCTGCTGAGCGGCACCGCCGTGGCCGCCCAGCAGCCGCTGGCCCTGCCGGCCTGGGGCGTGCAGATAGTGGAAGAAAACTAAGGCATATGGCCAGTAGCAAAAAGGAAGAACGTCATGCTGAGCTTGTCGAAGCATC
>CAZZWL010000229.1:0-3018 GCA_964657755.1 uncultured Rhodanobacter sp. | reverse complement strand
GTCGTTCAATTAAGCGGCAGAGATGCTTCGACAAGCTCAGCATGACGTTCTTTTGGCACTAAATGCTTTGATTTTAATAACGCGCCGGGCAACGCTCGACGCCCTTTTCCTACCCGTTGACTCTCTGCAGTTTTTGACTGAAAATGAATTCCCTACCCTCCCTTTTCCTCCTGGGCCTGGCCGCGTTGCCGGCCGCCGCCCAGCAGGCGCCCCGCCTCGAAAAAACCGCCACCGGCCTGGTGCTGCACCTGGCGCCGAGCACCGACCAGGACACGCGCACGGTGCGCCTCACGGTGGTATCAGACCACATTATCCACGTGGAGGCCAGCCCGCTGGACACGCTTTCGACTACCAAGAGCCTGATGGTGGTGCCCCAGACCGGGCCCACCACCCGCTGGACGTACCGCGAAAAGAAGGGGGTAGGGACGCTCACCACGCCCGCCCTCACGGCCACCGTGGCGCTGGCCACGGGCGCCGTCAGCTTTGCCGATGCGCAGGGCCGGCCCATTTTGCAGGAGCGGGCCGGCGGCGGCAAAATCTTCCGGCCCACCGTGGCCGATGGGCAGCCGCTGTACGAGGTGACGCAGGTGTTTGAATCGCCCGCCGATGAGGGGCTGTATGGCCTGGGCCAGCACCAGAATGGGGTGATGAACTACCGCGGCCAGCCCGTGGAGCTGGCCCAGAACAACACCGACGTGGCGGTGCCCTTCCTGCTGTCGAGCCGGAACTACGGCATTTTGTGGGATAACTATTCCATCACCCACGCCAGCGACACGCGCGACTACGAGGCGCTTTCTACGCTCAAATTATATTCGAAGGAAGGCACGCCGGGCTGGCTCACGGCCACCTACGCCAGCAAAAACAACCCGCAGCAGGTGCTGGCGCAGCGGCCCGAGTCGGTCATCAACTACGAGTATCTGGAGGACCAGAAGAATTTTCCGGCCACCATCAAGCTCGGCGATATCAAGGCGACGTGGGAGGGCGCGGTGGCGTCGGGCACGACGGGCGTGCACCACTTTTTGCTCAAAAACGCGGGCTACGCCAAGCTGTATATTGATGGCAAGGAAGTGGTGAACAAGTGGCGGCAGGCCTGGAACCCCGGCACCTCGGTGGTGCCGGTGATGATGGAGAAGGGCCGCAAATACACCATCAAGCTGGAGTGGGACCCCGACGGCGGCGAGTCGTATTTGGGCCTGAAGTGGCTGAGCCCGCTGGTGGGCCAGGCCGCGCGGGAGTACGGCTTCCGCTCGGAGGCAGGGCCCGATTTGAACTACTATTTTGTGCAGGGGCAGTCGGCCGATGAGGTCATCAGCGGCTACCGGCAGCTGACGGGCGCGGCCCCGGTGTCGCCGCGCTGGTCGATGGGCCTGTGGCAGAGCCGCGAGCGCTACAAGACCCAGGCCGAGCTGCTGGACGTGGCCGCCGAGTTTCGGAAGCGCCAGCTTCCGCTCGATAACATCGTGATGGACTGGTCGTACTGGAAGCCCGCCGAGTGGGGCAGCCAGGAGTTTGACCCCAGCCGCTTCCCCAACCCCGACGCGATGATAAAGACCCTGCACGCGCAGGACCACCTGCACTTCATGATTTCGGTGTGGGCTAAGATTTACGAGGGCATTTCGGTCTATAACGACTTCAAGGCCAAGGGCTATCTCTACCCCCGCAACATCGCCGACCGCACCAAGGACTGGATTGCGCCGGGCTACACCTCGACTTTTTACGACCCCTTCAACCCGCAGGCGCGCCAGGCGTTCTGGAACCTAATGAATACCAAGCTCTTCACCAAGGGCGTGGATGCCTGGTGGATGGACGCCTCGGAGCCCGACATCTACTCGAACACCAACGTGGCCACGCGCAAGGGCCTGATGGCGCCGGCCATCGGCTCCAGCACGCAGTATTTCAACGCCTTTCCGCTGCAAAATGCGAAGGGCATTTACGAGGGGCAGCGCGGCACGGCGCCCGACCAGCGGGTGTTTTTGCTGACGCGCTCGGGCTACGCGGGCTCGCAGCGCTACGCGGCGGCTATTTGGAGCGGCGACATTGGCGCGCGCTGGGAGGACTTTAAAAACCAGATTCCGGCGGGGCTCAACTTCTCGATGTCGGGCATTCCGTACTGGACCAGCGACATTGGCGGCTTTGCGGTGGAGCGCCGCTACGAGCACCCAAACGCTACGGACCAGGCCGAGTGGCGCGAATTGCAGGCCCGCTGGTACCAGTTTGGCGCGTTTTGCCCGCTGTTTCGGGTGCACGGGCAGTTTCCGTTCCGGGAGATTTACAACATCGCGCCCGCCGGCCACCCGGCCTACGAGAGCATGCTGTACTACGACAAGCTGCGCTACCGCCTGATGCCCTATATCTACTCGCTGGCCGGGCAGGTGCACTTCCAAAACGCCACCATCATGCGCGGTTTGGTGATGGATTTCGGGGCCGACCCAGCCGTGCGCAGCATAGCCGACCAGTACCTGTTTGGCCCCAGCCTGCTGGTGAACCCGGTGACGGACTACCAGGCCCGCAGCCGCAAGGTGTACCTGCCAGCCGGCACCGGCTGGTACGACTTTTACAGCGGCCGCCACTACCCCGGCGGCCAAACCCTAACCGCCGACGCGCCCCTGGAGCGCCTGCCGCTCTACGTGCGGGCGGGCGCCATTGTGCCCTTCGGCCCCGAGCAGCAGTACGCCGCCGAGAAGCCCGCCGACCCCATTACGCTCTACGTGTACACGGGCCAGGACGGCAAATTCTCGCTCTATGAGGATGAGAACGTGAACTATAACTACGAGAAGGGCGCTTCGGCCACCATCCCGCTGAGCTACGACGAGCGCAGCAAAACCCTGACCATTGGGGCTCGTCAGGGCTCGTTTCCGGGCATGGCAGCCAGCCGCACGTTCAATATCGTGTGGGTGAGCCCCGACCGCCCTACCCCCGTTGATTTTGCCAAAGCCCCGGCCCAGAGCGTGACGTACGCCGGCCAGGCGCTGACGGTAGGGATGAAGTAGCCTGACGCCTACCTCACCCCCCGGCCCC
>CAZZWL010000228.1:0-5313 GCA_964657755.1 uncultured Rhodanobacter sp. | reverse complement strand
CCCTACTACCAGCAGCCCTACCCCCCCAGTGGCCAGCAGGCGCCGACGCGAGCGCTGCCCCAGCGCCTGCCCAGCCAGCCATGAAAACGCCGCAGCCAGCACATACAAAAACGTGGGCACGGTGTAGCACCCCAGCATAGCGGCCCCCACCAAGCCTAGCCACGCCGCCCGCTGGCCGGGCGTCTGCTCGCCCAATTTCAAGAGCGAGCAAAAAACGATGCCCGCCAGCAGATTTACCAGCCAGTAGCCGCGGCCGGTGGCGGCGTAATACAGACTGAGTTGCAGCCAGCTGAATGCCCCAGCGGCCAGGGCCGACAACCCTATGCCCAGCCAACCCCGAAGCCCCGCAAACAGCACGAGGGTGCCGGCCAAACTGGTGAGCAGTACTGGCAGGCGCATACTCCACCAAAACCGGGGGTGGACTTGATAAAAAAGCCAGCTTAGCGTATTCGACAGTACGTGGTTGTTGGGCAGGGGATAGTACGCACTGACCGCCAGCAGCCGCTGCCGCACGAACAGCACGTACGAAACCACATCGTCACCCCCCGCCTGGCTCGTACTAAGGTAGGTGCGCACCACCACCAGGGCCAGCAAAGCGCCGCCTAAGCCCCAGCGCGCCCGACGCGGCAGCTCCCACAGGGCGCGGCCCAGCCCGGTCAGCGCCCCCCGCACTTCCCGCCACCCGGCCACTAGCTCAGCCTGGCCCGCCCGCGTTCCCAGGCCTATGCCCAGCCAGCCGGCAGCCAGCCCCAGGGACAGGATGGGTAGAACCCGTCGCGAGCACTGAAAATCTGCGCTCCCCAAAGGAGGCGAGTGCCAGCCGCTGACGGGAAAAATAGCGTCCAGGGCCCGCGCCTCGGTCCAGGTGGCGGTGCGCAGTACCAAGGCCGCGTAGCCCGCGCCCAGCGCTAACACGCCCAGCGCGAGCAGGCTGAAAAACAGGGCGCCGGGAACCCCGTCTATTGCCGCTGTCCGGGCAGTGGATGCGGGCTTCAGCACGGGGTAAACACGGCATCAAACACCGTCGGGGGCTCGTCGTGCACGCTGCTGAAGAGCAGGCCGGCCAGCACCTTGGGGTAGAAGAAGGTGGACTTGGCCGGCATTACGGCGCCCGAGTGGCACACGGCCTCGACCTGGGCCATCGTGACTTCCTTGGTGAGGAAGGCGGCGCGGGCCTGGCCGCGGTCTACCTGCTGGAGGCACTCGGCCAGGCCCCGCACGTAGGCCACGCCGGGCCAGCGCCGCTGGGCCTCGGAGCCCACGATGCCGAGCACTTTTTCGAGCACGAAGTAGTGCAGCACCGTCAGGTCGAGGTCCTTCACCTCGGGCGTCGTGGCCCAATCCAGCTGGGCGTGTACCTCGGGGCGCAGGCGCAGCTTGTAGGCCGCCCCGCCGGGCAGGTACAGCCCAAACGCCCAGCGCTTGCCGGCCAGCAGCTCGGGCAAATCCTGGGCCTCGGCCTGGGGCTGCACCGTGAAGTAAGTAGCCAGGCGGGCCAGCAGCTCATCATCAGAAAGGCCGCCGGGCAGCTCGCGCAGCACCCGGTGGGTGGGCAGGATGCGCACGTCGTCGCTGGCCGCGTTGGTGAGGTACATGAGGTGGTAGTTCCAGGGCTCGCGGCCGGTGAAGCCCCCCGGCCCGGCGGCCAGCTCCCGGGCCTGGCGGTAGGCCACCGAAGCTTCGTAGCGGTGGTGGCCATCGGCGAGGATAACCGGCCGGCCGGCCAATACCCGCTGAAAGTGCTGGATGGCCCCGGCATCCTGCATCACGGCCAGCACGTCGCGCGCGCCCTGGTAGTCTTCTTCCGTCTGGCAGAGCGGGTCCTGAATGGCCTCATCCATGAGCCGTTCCAGCTCCAGCGCCTCGTCGCGGTACAGGCCGTGGGTGGCGCTGGTTTGCAGCTGCAGGGCGGCCAGCAGCTCGGCCCGGTCGTTGACGGCGGCGGGCAGCGTGTTTTCGTGGCGCAGCACGACCCCCTCGGCCCAGTCGGTGGCCCGGATGTGGCACATGAAGCCCTTGCGGCAGCGCTCGCGCGCCTCGCCCGGCAGCCGAAAATACTGGTAGTAGACGTAGATACCCGGCAGGCCATCCTGCCGCAGCACGCCCGCGGCCTGCCACTGAGCCAGGCGCCGCGCCGCGGCCTCGGCGGGGGGTAGGGCCCCCTCGGCGCGGGGCACCGAAAGGTGAATCGAGTTGAGCGGGTGCTGGTAGAGGGCCTCGCGCTGGCGCGGGCTCACCACGTCGAAAAGCGGCGACACCACGTCGTCAATCTCAGCACTCAGGGCGGGGTTATAGCGCCAGCCGCGCACGGGTTGAATTTCAGCCATTAAATCAATTATCAGTCATCAATTATCAGTTATCAGCAAGCAACTACCAATTTCAGGAATCAGCAGAACGACTGATAACTGATAATTGATGACTGATAACTGACCTACGGAGCCAGGCGGGTGATTTTCCAACTCCTACCCCCCTCTTCTAGCTCGTACACCAGGCGGTCGTGCAGGCGGCTGGGGCGGCCCTGCCAAAACTCGACCCGCGTGGGGCGCAGCACGTAGCCGCCCCAGTGCGGGGGCCGGGGCAGCGGGGTTTGGCCTTCAAAGCGGGCTTCGACCTCGTGCTCGCGGGCTTCGAGCTGCTCACGGCTGCCGATGACTTCGCTCTGGGGCGAGGCCCAGGCGCCCACCTGGCTGCCACGCGGCCGGCTCTGAAAATACGCGGTTGAGACGTGCTCGGGGGCTTTTTCGACTACCCCCTCCACCCGCACCTGGCGCTCGAGGCCGGGCCAGAAAAAATTGAGCGCCGCTAATGGCTGGCCGGCCAGCTCGTGGCCCTTGCGCGAGTCGTAATTGGTGAAGAAGAGAAAGCCCGCGTCGTCGGGCAGGCCCTTGAGCAGCACCACGCGCTGGCTGGGCTGGCCGGTGGCGGCATCGACGGTGGCCAGGGTGAGGGCGGCGGGCTCGGGCAGCTGGGCGGCCACGGCCTCGTCGAGCCACTGCCGGAACTGGGCCACGGCCTGGGGCTGGGCGTCGGCTTCGAGCAGCGTGCGCTGCGAATAGCTCTGGCGCAGGTCGGCAAGGTCGGCGTCGGTCATATTAGTTGTGGGTATCTGGGTTAAAAAATCTGCTGGGGGAGCAAAGCTGGCCGCCGGGTCTTCCCCTACCCCGGCTATTTCTTGGGCCGCCATTCGTAGAGCGCATACGGGCCCTGCTGCACGAGCCGGCGCATGTGCTGCTCCCGAATAAAGTCGGGGGCCCGGTTGAAGAGGGCCAGTACTTCGGGGCGGTCCTTGAGTTCGTCGCGGTACGTATTATTGCCGCCGTTGTAGTAGGTCGTGTCCAGGTATACCAGAATGGGGCGGTTGTCGAGGCGCTGGAGCAGCGCTTGGTCGGGGCCGCCGGGCTGGAACATGCGCATCAGCTCGCGGGCCTGGCAGGCCGGCGTGCGGGTGGCCTTGTGCGCCATCAGGGGCAGGCCCGTCACCATGCCCAGCTGGTAGGTCCGGTTGCAGTGTGGGTCGTCGGGGTCCACGTTGTAGTAGATTTCTCCTTCCTTCGACTCGCTGCCCGAGTGGTAGAAGGGAAGCGGCAGCAGGGCCTGGTAGCGGCCGGGCTCGGTCCAGCCCACCAAGGCGCGCACGGCCTCGGTAGCCGGCGGGGCCAGTAGGTTGGGACGCTGCGTAATGGTGGCGTAGTACTGCGTAGCGTGGAGCGCATCGACCCCGGCCAGGCCGGACAGCCCTATCCACAGGGCTTGCAGCCAGCGCCGGGGCCGGGGCCGGGCCTGCGCCAGCCGCCAGGCATCGCCCACGTACCAGGCAAAACCCAGCACCATTGTCCACCAAAAAGGCCAGATAAAGCGCCCCAGGGCCCGAAACTGCGTGATGCGGTCGGTTACCTTGTGCACCCATAGGAAGGGATTTAAGTAGTTATGCAGCGAATAATTGCCATTATCTACGTCAATTGACTCGCCCAGCGCGGCCAGGGCCAGGGCCGCCGCCAGCAGCAGGCTCAGAAAGGCGCGGTTGCCATCGAGGGGGCCGGGCAGCGGGGGCAGCAGGCCGGGGTCGGGCAGGCCCTGGCGGTGCTGGTAGCGGGCCACCAGCGCCAAAATGCCCACCACCACCAATCCGTAGAGCACAAAAGCCCCCAGGTAAGCCGTTGACTCATAAGGCACTTCGGCCGTGCGCTCCAGAAAAAAACGCACTTTGTAAAAGTCATGCCCCCGAAAGAGCGCCCCGAATTGAAATTTCCACTCTATCCAGTCGTAGCCCCCGCTGCCGGTGGGCCGGTCGCCGTGGCGCTTATCCAGCACCTGCAGCACGCCAAAGGTGAGGACTACCGCGCTCCCCAGCAGCCCGGCGGCCCGCCCGGCCAGCCCCCGCCAGGGCCGCCGCGCCAGGGCTTCGCGCCCAATCCAGAACAAGAAGAAGAAGCCCAGCCAGGCACCCACTACGCCCAGGTAATAGAAGTGCAGCCAGGACCCGGCCACCAGCGCCGCGCCCAGGCCCAGCCACCAGCGCCCGGTGGGCCGCCCCGCCCGCCAGGCCCCGTACAACCCTTGCAGCAGCCACAGCGGCAGCAACAGGGCAGGCGTGTACGACAGGGACATGTGCCCCACTTTGAGGCGGAACGCTTGCGGGCTGAGCCAGGGCAACGCCACGCTCAGCACCAGCGCCAGCCAGCCGGGCACAAGCAGCCGCCGCAGGATACTCACCAGCAGCAAGGTGCTGATTACCAGCCCCACCAGCATAAACACATCAAACAGATAGCTGCCGTAGGGGGCCAGCGCCGGCACCAGCTGTACCAGCACGTGCAGCGGCACGCTCACTAGCGGCGCGATATCGGTGTAGAATATGTACTCGCCAAACGGGTAGTTTTGCCCGTGCTCCAGCAGCCCCTCGCGCAGGGGCTGGCGCAAAAACGTGGCCAGCGAGTAGTAGCTCTTGATGCCATCGTAGTGGTCCACCGTGATATACTGGCCGGGGTGGCGCAGCAGCCGGCCGTAGGTGAGCAGCAGCACCAGCAGCTGCGCCACCCCGGCGGCCAGCAGCAGGCGGGCCAAGCGGAAGGGCGGGCGCGCCCGCCCTTCAGAAACAGAAAAAATCATGCGTCAAGGAATAAGCACTACGCGGAGCTAAACAGCCGCGCCGGCTGCCCGGGCAAAGGTAATGGGCATCATCCGGCCCGCCCGTGCCTACGTACTGCTATTTTCCGGCCTGTTCAAGCAGCTGGGCGCCTTCTATGAAACCTGGTACGCTTCTCATCTCGCAGCCCTTTTTGGGCGACCCCAACTTTGAGCGCAGCGTAGTGCTGC
>CAZZWL010000227.1:2768-5425 GCA_964657755.1 uncultured Rhodanobacter sp. | reverse complement strand
ACTCGTTCTGGTGCGATTGCCGCGCTGCGCTCGCAATGACAGGCGACTTCTCTCTCATCCCCACTCCCACCCTACCCCTATGCAACCCCTCGTCGCCCAAGAGCTTCAGCAGCGCGCTGCTACCGACTTCCTACCCCTGCTCGGCACCGACCACCTCGAATTTTACGTGGGCAACGCCAAGCAGGCGGCCTACTACTACAAGGCGGCGTTTGGGTTTCAGACGGTGGCCTACGCCGGCCCCGAAACCGGCGTGCGCGACCGCGCCAGCTACGTGGTACAGCAGGGCAAAATCCGGCTGGTGCTCACTACGGCCCTGAAGTCGGACCATCCCATAAGCGAGCACGTGAAGCTGCACGGCGATGGCGTTAAAATCCTGGCCCTGTTGGTCGAAGACGCCTACGAGAGCTACGAAAAGACCATGAGCCGCGGCGCCCGCAGCTACCAGGAGCCGCGCACGCTCACCGACGAATTTGGCGAGGTGCGCACGGCCGGCATCTACACGTATGGCGAAACGGTGCATATGTTCATTGAGCGCAAAAACTACCACGGCGCGTTTTTACCGGGCTACGTGGTTCAGCAATCGGCCTTTAGCCCCGCGCCGGCCGGCCTGCTCTACGTGGACCACTGCGTGGGCAACGTGGGCTGGAACCGCATGAACGAAACCGTGCGGTGGTACGAGCACGTGATGGGCTTCGCTAACATCCTAAGCTTTGACGATAAGCAGATTACGACCGAGTACTCGGCGCTCATGAGCAAGGTGATGAGCAACGGCAACGGCTACGTGAAGTTCCCCATCAACGAGCCGGCCGAGGGCAAGAAAAAGTCGCAGATTGAGGAGTACCTCAACTTTTACGAGGGCGAGGGCGTGCAGCACATCGCGGTGGCCACCGACGATATTATTAGTACCGTGCGCGAGCTGCGCAGCCGCGGCGTGGAGTTTCTCAACACGCCCGATAGCTACTATGATACCCTGCTGGCCCGCGTGGGCGCCATCGACGAAGACGTGGCGGCCCTGCGCGCCCAGCGGGTGATGGTCGACCGCGACGAGGAAGGCTACCTGCTCCAGATTTTTACCAAGCCGGTGGAGGACCGCCCCACGGTGTTCTTCGAAATCATCCAGCGCAAGGGCGCCAAAAGCTTCGGCGCCGGCAACTTTAAGGCGCTGTTTGAAAGCATCGAGCGCGAGCAGGATTTGCGGGGAAATCTGTAATAACCACGCCGTCTTGTCATTGCGAGCGCAACGAAGTGGAGCGCGGCAATCTTTCCTGGTCGTTCGCGTCACTGGATTAATAACCCCAACGTGAAGGAAAGATTGCCGCGCTCCACTTCGTTGCGCTCGCAATGACAGACGATAACCAATACCCCTACCCTCCTTTCCCACCCTACGCTATGCCCATCTACCACAAGCTCGGCCGGCTGCCGCACACCCGCCACACGGTGTTTGAGAAGCCCGAGGGCGGGCTGTATTACGAGCAGCTGTTTGGCACCATTGGCTTCGAGGGTATGTCGTCGCTCATGTACCATTTGCGCCGGCCTACTACGGTGAAGGAGATTGTGGGCGAGACGGATTTAACGCCCAAAATCGCGGTCGAAAAAAGCATTAAGGCGCGGCTGCTCAAGGGTTTCGAGGTACCGCCGCAGGACGACTACCTGGCGGCCCGCACGCCGATATTGGTGAATGGCGACGTGCACATTTCGCTGGCCGCGCCGCGCCACGCGCTCACGCAGTACTTCTACAAGAATGCCGATGCGGATGAGTTGCTCTTCATTCATAAAGGGGGGGGTAGGCTGCGCACGCAGCTCGGCAATATCCGGTTTGAGCCGGGTGATTACCTGTTGATTCCGCGCGGCATTATCTACCAGATTGAGTTCGATTCGGAAGATAATCGGCTGCTTATTGTGGAGTCGTTTCACCCCGTGTACACACCCAAGCGCTACCGCAACCACTTCGGCCAGCTGCTGGAGCACGCGCCGTATTCGGAGCGCGATTACAAGCTGCCCACCGAGCTGGAAACGCACGACGAGACGGGCGATTTCACGGTGAAAATCAAGAAGCAGGGCATTTTGCACGAACTGGTGTACCCGAGCCACCCGTTTGACGTGGTGGGCTGGGATGGCTATAATTATCCCTACGGGATGAATATTCGTGATTTTCAGCCCATTACCGGCAAGGTGCACCAGCCGCCGCCCGTGCACCAACAGTTTGAGACCAAGGCGTTTGTGGTGTGCTCATTCGTGCCGCGGCTGTTCGACTACCACCCGCAGGCCATTCCGGCGCCTTATCACCACTCCAACATCGACTCCGACGAGCTGCTGTACTATGTGGACGGCAACTTTATGTCGCGCAACAACATCGCAGCGGGCCACCTCACGCTGCACCCCGGCGGCATTCCGCACGGGCCCGCGCCGGGCGCCTACGAGCGCAGCATCGGCAAAACCGGCACCGACGAATGGGCCGTGATGATTGACACCTTTCGGCCCCTCATGCTGACGGAAGCGGCACTGAAATTGGATGATGGCGTGTACTATAAGTCGTGGCTGGAGCCGGCTAGCCCCGCCGCGGCCACCGACGACCAGCGCCTCGAACGGCCTGAATAACAACGCTTACCTACTCCCTACCCCCCTGCTCCTACCCCACGTTGCGCGGGCCGGCCACC
>CAZZWL010000227.1:0-2758 GCA_964657755.1 uncultured Rhodanobacter sp. | reverse complement strand
CCTGGCCGGCCCGTTTTTTAGTAAGCACCTGATTATCATGCAAGACCTCCTCGCTCAATTTGAGCAAAAGCGCCCCGAAATCGTCTTCGAATGGCAAGACCCCGAAACTGAAGCCGAAGGCTGGGTGGTGATAAACTCGCTGCGCGGCGGCGCGGCCGGCGGCGGCACGCGCATGCGCAAAGGGCTGGACAAGCGCGAGGTCGAGAGCCTGGCCAAGACCATGGAAATCAAGTTCACCGTCTCCGGCCCGGCCATTGGCGGGGCCAAGTCGGGCATCAACTTCGACCCGCAGGACCCCCGCAAGCGCGGCGTGCTGGAGCGCTGGTACAAGGCCGTAATTCCTTTACTCAAAGCCTACTACGGCACCGGCGGCGACCTCAACGTGGACGAGATTCACGAGGTAATTCCGCTCACCGAAGACTACGGCCTCTGGCACCCGCAGGAGGGGGTAGTGAATGGCCACTACCGAGCCACCGAGCCCCAGAAAATCCAGAAGCTGGGTCAGCTGCGCCAGGGCGTCATTAAGGTGCTCGAAGACAGCACGTTCACGCCCAGCCTGGCCCGCAAGTACACCGTGGCCGACCTCATCACGGGCTACGGCGTGGCCGAGGCAGTGCGCCACTTCTACGCCCTGTGGGGGGGTAGGGCGGTGGCCGGCAAGCGCGTCATCATCCAAGGCTGGGGCAACGTGGGCGCGGCGGCAGCCTATTACCTGGCCAGTCAGGGCGCGCTCATCGTGGGTATTATTGACCGGGCAGGCGGCCTGCTGCGACCCCAAGGCCTGACGCTGGACGAGGTGCGGGTGCTGTTTCTGGGGCGCGACGGCAACGCGCTGCACGCGCCCGATTTGCTGTCATTTGAAGAAATAAGTGCGAAAATCTGGTCGGCCGGAGCCGAGATTTTTGTGCCGGCCGCCGCCTCGCGGCTCGTGACGCAGGCGCAGGTAGAGGCGCTGGTAGCGAGTGGCTTAGAAGTCATTTCGTGCGGCGCCAACGTGCCCTTTGCCGACCCAGCCATTTTCTTCGGACCCACCGGCGAGTGGGCCGATGCGCACTGCGCCGTCATCCCCGACTTCATCGCCAACTGCGGTATGGCCCGCGTTTTCGCCTACCTCATGGAAACGGGCGCAGAAATCACCGACCAGGCTATTTTCCAGGATACTTCGCGGGTAATTGAGGCCGCCCTGGCCCGCACCCGCCAGCAGAGCCCCGACGCTACGGGTATCGCCCAGCGCTCGTTTGAGATGGCACTACGGCAGCTGGTGTAGCCGTTTTTATCCTCGGTGGAGAGCCGTTTGTCATTGCGAGCGCAACGAAGTGGAGCGCGGCAATCTTTCCTTTGTCGTTCGCATCGTTGGTTTACTAACCCCAGCGTGAAGGAAAGATTGCCGCGCTCCACTTCGTTGCGCTCGCAATGACAAGCGATTTTATATCTTGCTAATGAGCTTCCCTACCCCCCTGCGCACCGTTGAGGTCACGCGCTACATCACGCCGCTGCGCGAGGGCGGCTCGCTGCCCGCCTTGGTCGAGGCCGACGACGGGTTCCTATACGTGCTCAAGTTTCGGGGCGCGGGGCAGGGCATTAAGGTACTGATTGCGGAGCTGCTGGTGGGCGAATTGGCCCGCGTGCTGGGCCTGCGCGTGCCCGAGCTGGTGTTTGCCGAACTCAGCGAAGCCTTTGGCCGCACCGAGCCCGACGAGGAAATCCAGGACCTGCTGCGCGCCAGCACCGGCCGCAACCTGGCGCTGCACTTTCTGTCCGGCGCCAGCACGTTTGACCCGCTCGTGACTACTGTGGACGCGCACATGGCCTCGCTCATCGTGTGGCTCGATTGCCTGACGCTAAACGTGGACCGCACCGCCCGCAACACCAACATGCTGCTCTGGCACAAGGAGTTGTGGCTCATTGACCATGGCGCGGCGCTCTACGTGCACCACACCGGGCCGCAGTGGGTGGGGTCGGCTACCCGGCCGTTTCCGTCGGTGAAGGACCACGTGCTGCTGCCCCAGGCCACCACCCTGGCCGCGGCCGATGCTGCGGGCCGCGCCCGCCTCACGCCCGCCGTGCTGGCCGCCATCATCGCGCTCGTGCCCGACGAGTGGCTGCAAGAGCCCGACCTCACGCCCGACCAGCAGCGCGCCAACTACCAGCAGTTTCTGGAAGCGCGCCTGGCCGTTTCCGCCACGTTCACCCAAGAAGCCGACCATGCCCGCCAAGCACTTGTTTGAGTACGCCGTGCTCCGCGTGGTGCCCCGCGTGGAGCGCGAAGAGTTTGTAAACGTGGGCGTTATCCTCTTCTGCGCGGGCCAGGGCTTTCTGCAAACTACCTGCGAGCTGAACGAGGCGCGCCTGCAAGCCTTTGCCGGCGCGCACCTCGACCTGGCCGACGTGCGCGCGCGGCTGCGCTCGTTCGAGCGCATTTGCGGGGGTAGGGCCACGGGCGGGCCTATTGGGCAGCTAGCCATTGCCTCGCGCTTTCGCTGGCTCACGGCCCAGCGCAGCACCATTATCCAGACTTCGCCCGTGCACCCCGGCCTCTGCAACGATGCCGCCGCCACGCTGGCCCGGCTGCACGCGCAGCTGGTGGCGTAGCTTACTTAGCTGGCTGAGTGGTGCGACGGGTAGCAGGGGGCATCTTTTTTCGTAAGCTTGCCTTATGCTCAAATTCCCTACCCCCCTGCGGCGCCTCGTGCTGGGGGCGGGGCTGGCCGCGGCCGCCAGCCCGGTGGCCCACGCCCAGTGGCGCCCCGCCCCTACC
>CAZZWL010000226.1:0-5451 GCA_964657755.1 uncultured Rhodanobacter sp. | reverse complement strand
GTAGTTTCAGCCGCGTTGGGGCGGGGGATAGTCGCGCCCGCCGACGCCGGCGGGCAGCCGCGCGGGGGCCAGGGCCGGGTGCGGCGCGGCCTGCCAGCCCCGCACCGGGGTAGGTAGGACCACCAGCGGTAGGGCCGCGCAGTGTACGTCGAGCCCTTTTAGCTGGGCCAGGTAGTGCAGGCCGGTGCCGGCCGGTAGCTTGCGCTGCACCTCGGCCTGGTCGCCGTTGCAGCGCTCGAAGCAGTCGAGACGCAGGTAATTGCGCTGCTGGCATTCTTTGCTGTGCACGTAGGGATGCACGGCGGAAAAAAGCGGCTCCGGCGGCCGGCTCACGAGCAGCCCTACCCCCACCACCAGTAGGTAGTTGAGCAGCAAGAGCCAGGTGAGGAGCGGACGGAGCATTATTTATTGGGTGTAACTAACTAATTATCTACGCTAATAAACGGTCAACGGTCCAGTAGGCGGCGACCAGGCCGATGGCTACCGACACCGGAATGACGACCCGCGCCCGGTACCAGGGCCGGTCGGCGGCCCAGCGGCCAATGAGCAGCCAGCACAGCATAATAATCGTGACCTGACCCAGCTCAACGCCCACGTTGAAAGAGATGAGCGAGCCAAAATAGTCCTGGCGCGGCAGCCCCAGCCCGGTGAGCGCGCTGGCGAAGCCCATGCCGTGAATCAGCCCGAAGCCAAACACAATGGCCAGCCGCCAGGGGCTGAGCTTGGTCGTAAGAATATTCTCAATGGCCACGAACAGGATGGAAAGCGCGATAATCGGCTCCACGACGCTGCTCGGCGGCTGAATGAGCCCGTACATGGCCAGCCCCAGCGTGATGGAGTGCGCCACCGTGAAGGCCGTGGCCTGAAACAGCACCGGCTTCAGCTTGGGCTCCAGGATGTAGAGGCTGATAATGAACAGAATATGGTCGAAGCCCAGCGGCAGGATGTGCGTGAAGCCGAGCTGGATATAGGTCCAGAAAATCTGGGTGCGCGAGAGCTTGCTCAGGTCGGCATCGATGACGTGGGCGGCGGCGGGTAGGGCCAGCAGCACAAGGGCGATTAGCACCCACCACTGTCGCTTTCCCGCACCGTAGCAGAGCGTCGTGCCGAGCGAAGCGAAGCAGCTCGCTCGCCTCGTTCGGGTTCGTTCAGCGGTACGAGCGAGATGCTTCGGCAGGCTCAGCATGACGTTTTATTTAAATTCTGACACTACTCAAGTCACTAGCGGGCGGCCAGCATTTTTTTCCCTTCGGCTTCTACCTCGGGATTGAGGTAGGGCGCCGTATTCAGAGCCTTGGTAATGAGGGCCTGGCCCTCGGCCACCTTGCCGGTTTTGGTGAGGATGAGGCCGGCGCGGCACAGCAGCACGGGGTTTTGGGAGTTGGTGCGGCGGGCCACAGCCATGTATTTCTGGGCCTCTTGGTAGTCGCCGCGCTTGTAGTAGACCCAGGCCAGGGTTTCGTTCACGTCGATGTTGTCGGGGCGGCGGGCATACTCGATTTTGGCGTGCTCCAGGGCCTTATCCAGCTCGCCGGTTTTGAGGTAGGCATAGGCCAGCTCGCGGTCGGTGTAGTGGCCCAGCTGCTCGTTGTCGTTGGCTTGCTTGGCGGCATCGGCCAGCATCTCTACCGATTCGCGGGCCATCTTATTGGCTTCTTCCGGCTGGTTGTTAAGGCGATACACATCCACCAGCTCGTCGGTGAAGGCATAGTCTTTCACCGTGGCGCGGGCCAGGTTCAGGTCTTTGATGGCCGTGGCATAATCCTTTTTGGCCGCCGCCACCCGCGCCAGGCCGGCCAGCGCGTAGGCGTAGTTGGGCCGCAGCACCAGCGCCTGCTGGTAGTAGCCAGCCGCTTTATCGAGTTGGCCACTCACTTCGTAGAGGTGGCCCAGGGCCACGCGGCTCCACTCGGTTTGCTCCAGGCCCGCGTAGCCGGCTTTCACGGCCATGTCCATCGCCTGGATAGCGCCGGGCAGGTCACCAAAAATCTCGCGCAGGTAGCTCACGCGGGCGTAGGCCGCGAGGTCGGGGCGCACCTGATTCATCTTGTCGGCCATCTTCACGGCTTGGTCGTAGCGGCCCAGCTCCACGTTGGCATCGGTGAGCAGGCCGTAGACGTAGCCGCTGTTGGGGTTGATTTCCTGGGCCTGCTGCGCCAAGGCCAGGCCCTGCGAAAAGTGGTGCTGCGTGAGGCTCAGCGACGCTTCGCAGCACAGCGCCTCGAAGTTTTCGGGGTTGGCTTTCAGCACCTCTTGCAGCAGCTGCATGGCCGCCGCGTCGTAGTAGGGGTGGTTGCCCGTCACGCGGCCCTCCTGCATGTAGGCCTCGGCCAGCAGCAGGCGGCTTTTCTGGTCACTGGGGTCGGCGCGGAGCTTGGCCAGCAGGCCCTGCATCGAGGCCTTCGTATTGACCCACTCGCCGCCCAGCGCCAGGCGGCCGATGCGGTCCTTGGGCTCGGGCAAGCCAGGTGCGGCGGGCTTTTTAAGGAAGAAAATAGCCGCTACGGCCAGTCCGAAAGCGACCAGCAATATGGGATAGAGGTTTTTACGCACAGAGATGAATGGGAATAAGTGGCCGAAAACTACGCAGTAACCGGGCAACTTCGGCGTCGCGGCGGGTCGCCCCGATTTAGCTGCCCCAGCCCGTCACCCAAACGGGTCGGCCTTTGCCCAAGCGCCCCGTTTGGGTGAGCTAGCTACGAACTGCCCGCAAAACCGGTTTTAGACCCCGGCCCCTACCCCCCGGTGGGCGGGCCAGGCCGGCGGGCGGCGGCCGGGGCTACTTTTGCCGGGCCATTCAGCCGGCAATTTTGTTACACTTTTTTGGCTGCCCTGCGGCGGCTTCGCTCTTTTACTTTCCTTATGGCTAAAGTTGCCATTAACCTCGCCACCGGCGCCATTCAGCAGGAAGAACTCATCGTGGGTATCGACCTGGGCACTACCAACAGCCTCGTGGCCTACGTGCACCCCGAAACGCGGCAACCCGCCGCCATCAACGACCTGGGCCGGGGCACCATCGTGCCGTCGGTGGTGCATTTTCCGGCCGATGGCAGCGCACCGCTGGTGGGCACCGACGCCAAGGATTTCCTGCTTTCGGACCCCGCCCACACTATCTATTCGGTGAAGCGGCTGCTGGGCAAAAGCTACCGCGACCTGGGCGAGCACGCCGGCCAGCTCGGCTACAAGGTCATCGACGACGACTCCGAGGGCCTGGTGAAGGTGCGGGTGGGCGAGCGCTTCTACTCGCCCATCGAGCTCTCGGCCGACATCCTGCGCGAGCTGCGCCACCGCGCCGAGCACGCCCTCAAAACGCCGGTGCGCCGCGCCGTGATTACGGTGCCGGCGTATTTTAATGACTCGCAGCGCCAGGCCACCCGCGACGCCGGCCGCCTGGCCGGCCTGGAGGTGCTGCGCATCGTGAACGAGCCCACCGCCGCCGCGCTGGCCTACGGCATCGGCCTCGACCCCGACGAGGAAAAGACCGTGGCCGTGTACGACCTCGGCGGCGGCACCTTCGACGTGAGTATTCTGCGGCTGCACCAGGGCATTTTTGAGGTGCTGAGCACCCACGGCGACACTTGGCTGGGCGGCGACGATATGGACCGCGCCATTGGCGAGCACTGGGTGGCGCGGGCGTCCCTACCCCCCTCGTTCCGGTCGGTGCCCGGCCAGCAGCAGCAGCTACGCCTGGCCGCCGAAATGGCCAAGCGCTACCTCAGCCAGCACGACGATTTCACAACTCAGTTGATTGACGGCGAAGAAAATATCTTTGCCGTGACGCTGACCAAGGCGGAGTTCAACGGCCTGATTGCCCCGCTCGTGGCGCGCACCATCGACGCCTGCCGCCTGGCCCTGGGCGATGCCAAGCTGACGGCCGCCGCCATCGACGCGGTGCTGCTGGTGGGCGGCTCCACGCGGGTGCCGCTGGTGCAGGAAGAGGTATCGAAATTTTTCGGCCAGCCGGCCAACAGCTCGCTCAACCCCGACGAGGTGGTGGCGCTGGGCGCGGCCATTCAGGCCGATATTCTGGCCGGCAACCGCCGCGACGTGCTGCTGCTCGACGTGACGCCGCTGACGCTGGGCATCGAGACGCTGGGCGGGCTCATGGACGCCATTATTCCGCGCAATTCCAAGATTCCGACCAAGGCCGGCCGCCAGTATACCACCAGCGTGGACGGCCAGGTAAACCTCAAAATCGGCGTGTACCAGGGCGAGCGCGACCTGGTGCAGGAAAACCGCAAGCTGGGCGAGTTCGTGCTCAGCGGCATTCCGGCCATGCCCGCCGGCCTACCCAAAATTGACGTTAACTTCTTCTTGAATGCCGACGGCATCCTGCGCGTGGAGGCCGTGGAGCTGCGCTCGGGCACCCGCCAGCAGGTCGATATCAAGCCCCAGTACGGCCTCACCGACGAGCAGGTGGAGCAGATGCTGATGGACTCGCTCACCAATGCCCGGCAGGACGTGGCCGCCCGCCTGCTCATCGAGGCGCGCACCGCCGCCGAGCAGCTGCTCTACCAGGTCGAGCGCTTTCTAAAGAAGAACGCCGAGCACCTGGAGCCGGCCGAGGTGGCCACCACCACCGGCCACACCGACGCGCTGCGCCAGGCCCTGACGAGCAACGACCGCGACCTGATTCTCAAGCGCATGGATGAGCTGGATGAGCAAACCCGCCCCTTTGCCGAGCGCGTGATGAACATCTCCATCAAGCAGGCCATGAGCGGCAAGCAAATCGGCTAGCCCTACCCCCCCTCCTACGCGTCAACGCCCCTGGCCGCAATGGATGCGGCCAGGGGCGTTGACGCGTTAGCTACTGCCCGGCGCGTTAGGGCTGGGTGGCAGTGGTCGGGGTGGTGGTGCGCTTGTGGTTGAGGCTGCGCGTGTTGTGCGAGCCCGAAACGGCCGCCTTACCCCCGTAGAGCTGATTGGCGCGCTGGGTGCCGCCGTCGATATTGCGGGCGGGCACCCCATTAGTATACAGTGGGTTGGCCGTTTCGGGCGAGGTGGGGGAAGTAGCGCTGGCGGGCACGGGGTTGGCCATCACGTTGCCCGGCAGGCTGCCGGCGGCGGGCGCCGGGGCAGCGGGCGGGCGGGTAACGGTGGGCGCCTGCGCGTGGGCCGCCAGGCAGCTGGCCAGCCCCAGCAGGGCAGTGGCGAAAAAGTAACGCAATTTCATAATCAGGGGAGTAAGCGACGGGTAGAAGCGACGACCGGGCCTAAGCTGAACCGGCAACTAGCAGCTTCTACGGGCCAGAAGATAATCTGATAGATTCCCGACTCAGAAGCAGGCAAATTAATTTCTTTTGCCCGCTCGCCCGGAAGGCTGGCTGGACTAAAACCACGCCAAAAAGCCTGATTACTCCGGGAGTAATCAGGCTTTTACGGCTGGAAAAGCGGGACATTACGGGCGGGCTTTGGTCGTGCTGGTGCGGCCGGTAGTGGTGCGCCGCGTGG
>CAZZWL010000225.1:0-5453 GCA_964657755.1 uncultured Rhodanobacter sp. | reverse complement strand
CGATTGGGGCGGCGAAAGGGCCTTTCGGCGGCGCAATTTTGACCGTCTCATTTTCACCCTTTTACCCCCTGCTTTTTATGCGGACTCCTTTTATTTACCTCGCCTTCGGGCTGCTGATTGCCAGCAGCGGCAGTGGCTTCACCGCGTGCAGCAAGCAAGACTGCGTCAAGCCTACTTCCAGCAAGTCCGGCAGCTGCACTAAATCGGACTCGACCAAGACGAAAACGACTACCACCACCACGGGCGCCAGCTAAGTCAGCCTACGCTCACCCCACCCCCCGGCCCCCTCCCCTTTGGGAGAGGGGGCCGGGGGGTGGGGTGAGCGTCCGCGCCACTGGTGCTAGTCCCAGTTTAATACACTTAACTTCTACTGCCTTCGCTGATTCGTTATGCTGCTCACTTACTTGCTCGGGCTGCGGCGCTGCCTGCTGCTGGCGGGCCTGCTCCTGACTTCCCAGCTGGCCTGGGCCACGCACATCGTGGGTGGCGAGCTCGACTTGCAGCACCAAACGGGCAGCACCTATACGCTGACCCTGACGCTGTATTTCGATGCCATCAATGGCAACGCGGCGGCGCTCGACCAGGCCATCACGGCGGGTATTTTTGACAAAGCCACCAACCGGGAGCTGCAAAGCGTGGTGCTGCCGCTCACCAGCAACACGTTTGTGAGCTACACCAATCCGGCCTGCACCGTGGGCACGCTCAGCACCCGCAAGCTGCTGTACGTGAAGGATATTACCCTCGATGCGGCCACCTACGCCAGCGCCCAGGGCTACTACGTGGCCGTGGAGCGCTGCTGCCGCAACCTGGCCATCAGCAACATCGTGAACCCCGGCGGGGCGGCCCAGACCTTTTATTTGGAGTTTCCGGCGGTGGTGCGCGGCGGGGCGGCGTTTGTGGACTCGACGCCGCGCATTTTTCCGGCGCTGGGCGACTATGCCTGTCTCAACAACCTGTTCTACTACGACTTTGGAGGGGTAGACCCCGACGGCGACTCGCTGGCCTACGACATGGTGACGCCGCTCAACGGCCACTCGACGGCCGCTAACCCGGCCCCGCTGCCCACCGCCGCACCCTACAGCACCGTGACCTGGACCACCGGCCTGGGTACCACCAATCAGATTCCGGGCGCGCCGGCCCTGGGTATCGACGCGCACACCGGGCGCCTCACGGTGCGGCCCAGCCGGCTGGGCTTGTTCGTGTTTGGGGTGCGTTGCGCGGAGTACCGCCGGGGCGTGAAAATTGGCGAAACGCGGCGCGATTTTCAGCTTTACGTCCTCAACTGCCCCACCAACAACCCGCCCGTGGTGACGGTGCAGGCCAACGGCCGCCTCTACCGCCCCGGCCGCGACACGGTGCATATCGTGCCCGGCGGCCCGCGCTGCCTCACCCTGCGCTACACCGACCCCGACCCCAACTCGGTGCTCACGCTCACGGCCGCGCCCCTCAATTTCAGCGACGCGGCCACGGCCCCGAGCTTCACCACCACGACCAGCGGCACGGTGCGCGCCAGCGGCCAGCCCGACACGCTCACGGCCACGCTCTGCTTCCCGACGTGCGCCGACACCAAGGGTAAGGTGTACTTGCTCAATGTGTTGGTGGCCGACAATGGCTGCGCGCTGCCCAAGCGCGACACGGTGCGGGTGGCCTTCACGGCCACGCCGCCGGCCAGTACTACCCCCGTGCTCACCAGCAGCTTCCCACCCGAAACGCCGGGCCAAACCACGCCCACGGTGGTGCGAGTAGTCCTCAATCAGCCCTACTCGGCCACGCTGCTAGGCACCGATACTGACCCCAACCCGCTCACGCTCACGGCCGCCGGCCAGGGCTTCAGTCTGGCGGCGGCGGGCATGACTTTCAACGCCCAGAATGGCACGAGCCGCGCCACCGGCACCTTCACCTGGACGCCCACCTGCGGGCAGGCCACGGCCGCGAGCAGCGGCCTGCTCGTGGACTTCGGGCTGGCGCAGGGGGGTAGCCTCTGCACGCCGCACACCCTCAAGCGCACCATTCGCTTCGAAGTGGCACCGGCCACCGACTCGCTGGCCTTCCGCCCGCCCAACATCATCACGCCCAACGGCGACGGCCTCAACGACGTGTTTACGCTGCCCGACCTGCCGCCCGACTTCTGCGACGCGCAGTTTGCGGGCGTGCAAATCTTCTCGCGCTGGGGCCGGCTGCTGTATCAATCGCCCGAGCGCAGCTTTAGCTGGAGCGGGGCCTCGGCGGCCGGCCTGTACTTTTACCTCATCACTTATACCAACGGCCGCAAGTACAAGGGTTGGCTGGAAGTGGTGCCGTAGAGAAGTGCATAGGTCAAAGAGAACGTCATGCTGAGCTTGTCGAAGCATCTCGCCCGCATCGTTGCTGACGATTGAGATTACTATCTCGTGCGAGATGCTTCGACAAGCTCAGCATGACGTTCTCTTTTATCTTAATTTATTTATCAACCATCACCCCCTTGAAACTCAAGCCTAACATTGCCACCAGCGAGGCCGGCTTCGTCTTCAACCCGGCCACCGGCGACTCGTTTGCGGCCAGTCCGCTGGCGGCCAAGATTCTCAAGCTGCTGCAAGCCGGCGAGCCCAGGGCCAGCATTGTGGTGCGGCTGCTGGGTCGCTACGACGTGAGTGAAAGCCAGTTGCAACGCGATTTTGATGACTTCGTGGGCCAGCTGCATAGTTTCCAGCTTCTTGACCCCGCCGCCTAGCGCCCGACCTCTACCCGTGCCCCTTGCCCGCCTACCCCTCACCGTGGCCCTCACCGGCCTCAACGCCACCGACAGCCCCGGCGCGGGCGTGGCCGTGGCGCGGGCCTTGCGCGCGAGCCCCGACTACGAGGTGCGCCTCATCGGCCTGAGCTACGAAGCGCTGGAGCCGGGCATTTTTCTGCGCGAACTGTTTCAGAAAACCTACCTGCTGCCCTACCCCGCCGCCGGCTCGGCCGCCCTGCTGGAGCGGCTGGCCTACGTGCAGGCCCAGGAAAACGTGCAGGTCATCATCCCCAATTTCGACGCCGAGCTGCCGCACTTCATCCGGCTCGAGCCGCAGCTGCGGGCGCTCGGCATCCGGATTTTTCTACCCACCGCCGCCCAGCTCGACGCCCGCGACAAGCTGAACCTGAGCGCTTTCGGCGCGGCCCACGGCCTGCCGGTGCCCGCCACCCAGCCCCTGCACCACGCCACCGAGCTGGCCGCCGCCGGGCAGGCGCTGGGCTGGCCGCTGGTGCTGAAGGGCCGCTGGTACGAGGCGCAAATCCTACCCACCCTGGCCGCGGCCGAGGCCGCCTTCGCGGGCCTGGCGGCGCGCTGGGGACTGCCGCTGCTGGCCCAGCAGTACGTGCAGGGCCAGGAGCTGAACGTGGCCGGCCTGGCCGACGGCCGTGGCCACCTGCTCAGCGCCGTGCCCATGCGCAAGCTCACCATCACCGACAAGGGCAAGGCCTGGGCCGGCATTACTATTGAAGATGAGGCGCTTACGGCGCTGGCCCGCCGCTTTGCCGCCGCCACGCGGTGGCGCGGAGGCTTCGAGTTGGAGCTGCTGCGCACGCCGGCCGGCGAGGTTTTTGTGCTGGAAATCAACCCGCGCTTTCCGGCCTGGATTTACCTGGCGGCCGCCGCCGGCCACAACCAGCCCGCCGCCCTGCTGCGCCTGGCTCTGGGCGAGGGGGTAGGGGACTTCGGGCCCGTGGCGGCGGGCAAGCTCTTCGTGCGCTACGCCTGGGATTTAATCACCGATTACACTGATTTTCAGCAGATAGCGGGGCTGGGGGAGTTATGAGATTTTCGTTCTGGTGGGTCACCTCACGAGACCCCTCTGGGGCCGGCCCCCTCTCCTTAGGGAGAGGGGGAGCCTGACGAGTTGAATACTGGTGAAAATGTTCTTTTTATAGGCTTCCCACTTTTGCTTTCTATTTAAACTACTTGCTCACTTACGCCACCGTGGCTCCCCCTCTCCCCAAGGAGAGGGGGCCGGCCCCAGAGGGGTCTCGTGAGGTGACCCGCCAGCACAATACCATGCTTAAGCTTCCCTACGCGCCTCCCACGCTGCGCCGGCTCACGGCCGCGCCGCTGAACAAATTCGGGCCCCAGGCCGGGCCGCGGCCGGTGGCGGCGCTCGACGGGGCGGCCGTGCCCGAGCTGCTGGCGCGGTTTGGCTCGCCGCTGTTTGTGCTGAGTGAGAAGCAGTTGCGGCGCAGCTACCAGGCGGTGGCGCGGGCATTCGGCACGCGCTACCCGCGGGTGCAGCTGGCGTGGTCGTACAAGACCAACTACCTCAACGCCGTGTGCCGCGTGTTTCACCAGGAGGGCGCGTGGGCCGAGGTGGTATCGGGAATGGAGCTGGAAAAAGCGCTCGGCAATGGCGTGCCCGGCCCCCAAATCATCTTCAACGGGCCCGGCAAAACCAGCGCCGACCTGGCCCGCGCCGCCGATGTGGACGCCCTCATTCACCTCGATAACCTCGACGAGCTGCACCGGCTGCTGGCCGTGGCCGCCGGCCGCCCGCACCGCCCCCGCGTGGCCCTGCGCGTGAACCTCGACGCGGGCATCTTTCCGCAGTGGGACCGCTTCGGCTTCAACCTCGAAAATGGGCAGGCCTGGCAGGCGCTGCAACAAGTAGTGGCCGCCGCCGACCGGCTGGAACTGGTGGGCCTGCACTGCCACCTGGGCACGTTTATTTTGCAGCCGGCGGCCTTCGGGGTGGCGGCCGCCAAGCTGGCGGCCCTGGCCCGCCGCTGCCAGCAGGAGCTGGGCGCGGCCATCAGCTACCTCGACCTGGGCGGCGGCCTACCCTCCCTCAACACGCTGAAGGGCAGCTTCCTGCCCGGCCCCGACGCCACCCCGCCCCTCGACGACTACGCCGCCGCCGTGGCCGAGGCGCTGCTCGGCGCCGGCTTTGCGCCCGACGCCCGGCCGCTGCTGGTGCTGGAGGCCGGCCGCGCCCTGGTGGATGAGGCGGGCTACCTGCTGGGTACCGTGCTGGCTACCAAGCGCCTGGCCGACGGCCGCCGCGCCACGGTGGTTGATTTTGGGGTGAACCTGCTGTTTACTTCCTACTGGTACGACCACCATATCAGTCCGGTGCGGGCAGCCGCGGCCCCACCCGAGCCCACCGTGCTCTACGGCCCGCTGTGCATGAACATTGACGTGCTGCGCGAAAGCCTATCCCTACCCCCCCTCGCGGCCGGCGACCAGCTGGTGGTGCACCGCGTGGGCGCCTACAACCTGAGCCAGTGGCAGCAATTCATCACGCTGCGGCCCAACGTGTTACTACTGGATGAGCAGGGCCAGCCGCACGTTATCCGCGAGGCGGAAACGCTGGAGTATTTGCAGCAGAATGAGCGCGTGCCGGCGCATTTGAGTAATGGGACTTCTCAGAACTAAAAGAACGTCATGCTGAGCTTGTTGAAGCATCTCGCTCGCATCATTTAACGATTAGAATTACTGCTGCACG
>CAZZWL010000224.1:0-5496 GCA_964657755.1 uncultured Rhodanobacter sp. | reverse complement strand
CCGGCTGCCCTCGCTAAGAGGCAGCCGGGGCGGCTTTTTTGCACGAATGCTAGCCGCTTACTTTTTCAGCTGCTTAAGCAGTTCCTCGGCGGCGGGCTCCGACGAGGCGGGGTTCTGGCCCGTGATGAGGTTGCCGGCCGTCACCACGTAGGGCTGCCAGTCGGCGCCTTTCGAGTAGGTGCCGCCGTTTTCCTTCAGCATATCCTCCACCAGGAAGGGCACGACCTTGGTGAGCTGCACGGCCTCTTCCTCGGTGTTGGTGAAGCCCGTCACGGGCTTGCCTTTCACCAGCGGCTCGCCGTTGGCGGCCTTCACGTGGCGCAGCACGCCGGGGGCGTGGCACACCACGGCCAGCGGCTTGCCGGCCGCGTAGGTCGCCTCGATGAGGGCGATGGAGTGCTGGTCCTCGGCCAAATCCCAGAGCGGGCCGTGGCCGCCGGGGTAAAACACGGCGTCGAAATCCTCGGCCTTAATCGTGTCGAGCTTCACGGTGTGGGCCAGCGCCTGCTGGGCGGCGGGGTCCTGCTTGAAGCGCTTGGTGGCGTCGGTCTGGGCGCCGGGCTCGTCGCTCTTAGGGTCGAGGGGCGGCTGGCCACCCAGCGGCGAAGCCAGCGTGAGGGTCGCGCCGGCATCCTTAAATACGTAGTAAGGAGCGGCAAATTCTTCCAGCCAGAAGCCGGTTTTGTGACCCGTGTCGCCGAGCTGGTCGTGCGAAGTCAAAATGAGGGCAATTTTCATAATCCTGCGAAATGAGGGGGGTAGGGAAAGCCGGGCGGCCGCGAAGGCGGCCCCGGTAGTAGCCTTGGGCGACTAGCCCAGCAGCTGGTAAAACGTAACGGTGCGCTCGGTAAGCAGGGGCACTATCTGCTTCACCACAATATCCTGGTAGTGAGCCGAGTCGCGATGCACTTCGAGAGCTTGCTGGTCGGCGTACTGCTCGTAGAAGAGGAAGTGCGTCGGGTCGGCCGGGTCCTGGTGGCCGATGTAGAGCAGGTTGCCGGGCTCGTGCTGGCGCACGGCCGCGGCGGCTTGCAGCATCAGCTGGCGCACGGTTTCTTCCTGACCGGCCTGCGCGCGCCACTCGGCGGCCACGGCAATGATAGCGGAGGGGGTAGGGGACATGATAATCTTGACTTTAAATAGGTTAGTATCGCCGATTTAGGCCACTTTCACCACCGCCTTGCCCGTATTATCGCCCGCAAACAGGCCCAGGAAAGCGGCCGGAATCTGGTCGAAGCCTTCAGTAATGGTTTCCTCGCTCTTCAGCTGGCCGGCCGCGTACCACTCGGTGAGCTGCTTCACGCCCTCGGGCCAGCGGCTGAAGTAGTCGCTCACAATGAAGCCTTGCAGCTTGGTGCTGGTTTTGAGGAGCTTGCTTTCCGGGCGCGGGCCCATGGGCGTTTCGGTCGCGTTGTAGGTCGAAATCTGACCGCAGAGCGCGATGCGCGCGTGCTGGTTCAGCAGGTCGTACACGGCGTCGGTGATGGCCCCGCCCACGTTGTCGAAGTAGCAGTCCACGCCATTGGGCGCGGCGGCGGCCAGCGCCTGGGCCAGGTCGGGCGTGGTTTTATAGTTGATGGCCTCATCGAAGCCCAACTCCTTGAGGTACGCCACCTTCTCGTCGGAGCCGGCGGTGCCCACCACGCGGCAGCCTTTTATCTTGGCCAGCTGGCCCACGATGCTGCCCACCGCGCCGGCGGCCCCCGATACCACCACCGTTTCGCCGGCCTTGGGCTGGCAAATGTCGAGCAGCCCGAAGTAGGCCGTGAGGCCGGGCATGCCCAGCAAACCCAGGAAGTAGCTGGCCGGCGCCTTCTCGGCCGGCACGCGGTTCAGGGTTTTGGCCTCGGCCACGCTGAACTCCTGCCAGGGCAGGTTGCCGACCACCACGCTGCCCACCGGCAGCGCCTCGCTCTGGCTGGCCACCACTTCGGCCACTACCCCCCCCGCGATGGGTTGGCCCACCTCGAAGGGCGCCACGTACGACTTGCCCGCGCTCATGCGGCCCCGCATGTAGGGGTCGACCGACACGTACAGCGTTTTGAGAAGCACTTGCCCGGCGGCGGGCTCGGGCACCTCGCGGGTTTCGAAGCGGAACTGCGCGGCCGTGGGCAGGCCCTGGGGGCGGCTGGCCAGCAAAATGGTGTTGGTAGTCATAAGTGCTTGATTAACAATACTCCGTGCAGGGGTAAGAAAACGAAAACGCCCAGGCTCAGCCTGAGCGTTTGGTCTAGTCAAAGTCGGTAAACCGACGTTAGGCGTTGGTCGTGGTGGTGAGGCTCACCTCGATGTTGCCTTTGGTAGCGCGCGAGTAGGGGCAGATGCCGTGGGCGGCTTGCACCAGCTCCTCGGCTTGTTTTTGCTCCATGCCGGGTAAGTTCACGTGCAGGTCGGCCGAGATGCCGTAGCCACCATCTTCGGCCTGGCCGAAGCCAATGAGGGCCTCCACGGTCACTTTCTCCAGCTTCAGCTTGGCCTGGCGGGCCGCCACGCCGAGCGCGCCCTCAAAGCAGGCGGCGTAGCCGGCGGCAAATAATTGCTCGGGGTTGGTAGCGCCGGCTTTGCCGGGGCCGCCCATCTCCTTAGGCGTGCTCAGGGTGAGGTCGAGCACCTGGTTGTCGGACGTAACGTGGCCGTCGCGGCCACCAATGGCTTTCGCCTGGGCGGTAAATACTTTGTTGATTTTCATCGGGTTATTAAAAAAGCCTGGTTAAGTCAGGCGGGTAAGAATATGCGTGAGCTGCGTGCGCAGGGTGGCTAGCTCGGCTAGGGTGAGGCCCACCTTGGCCAGCATCCGGGCCGGAATGTCGCTGGCCTGGGCTTCGAGCGCCCTACCCCCCGGCAGCAGGCTGATGATGACCGAGCGCTCGTCGCGCGGGTCGCGGCGGCGGCTCAGCCACTGCTGGTGCTCCATGCGCTTGAGCAGCGGCGTGAGCGTGCCCGAGTCGAGCAGCAGCCGCTCGCCCAACTCCTTCACCGTCAGCTGCTCGTGCTCCCAGAGCAGCAGCAGCACCAGGTACTGCGGGTAGGTGAGGCCCAGTGCCTGCAGCAGCGGCTGGTAGGCCCTGGTGAGCTGCCGCGACACGGCGTAGAACGGAAAGCAGAGCTGGTTTTCCAGCTTCAGCAGGTCGTTGGGCGCGGGGGGGGTAGGGGCGGCTGGCATGGCGTTCGGGTAGTAAACGGCAGTTGGTTGCGTAATGTTTAATTGTGCACAATTTATTTAAGGCTAAAGCCAGGCAGCCCAGTAGCGGGCCGACGCTACTGGGCTGTCTACTAAGCCAGTAAGGGGATTAGGGACCGGCCTACTGGCCAAAAAAATACGTGCCCGTGAGCTGCGCCACGCGGTTGTAGGCTACCTCCTTGCCAAGCTGGCGGCCGTAGTCGCGGCCGCCAAAGGGTAGGGGCGCCGAGGAGGCTTCGTATATATTGCGCAGCCCCAGGCCGTAGCCCAGCTGCACTTGCAAAGGGCCTTGCCGGTAGCCAATGCCAAAGTTCAGGCCTGCATCCAAACGCTGGTTACCGCCGCTGGGGCCGTAGGTAATTGATTGGTCAAAATCAGCCGTTTGCCCAGGTATCGGGTCAGTAGCGGGCCCGTAGTAGGCGTTGGACGCGCTGCTACCCCGCTGCCGCCCGCCCACGGCCAATGCCACGTAGGGGCCGGCAAATACTTGCGGGCCGTGGTCGCCATGCAGCGTGTACACGAAGTTGAGCGGTAGTTCCAGCCAGTTGGTGCGGTTGGTGCCGGTGGCTTCCTGAGCGGTGTAGCCTACCACGCCGCCGTAATAGCTGGACGTATGAAACCGATTGCCCTTCTGCGAAAACAGCAGCGCTGGCTGGAAGGCAAAGTTGCCGGCGCGGATTTCGCCCGCTACCCCCGCCTGCCACGCAAACAGCGCCGATTTATCTGTAGCGTAGCTATGTTGGAAGTAGGCACTGGAGTTGCTGGCCGGGTCTGTTGTCGTTAGGGCCCGGTTGAGGCCGCCGCGCAGGCCGAGGCGGAAGGTGGTTTGGGCCGAAGCAGTGGCGGCGCTCAGCAGCAGGGCCGCCGCCAGCGGGAGGGTAGGCAGTTGTTTCATGGGAAAAGGAGGAACGTGATTTTCCTATGAGTACACAACAAGGGGGTAGGGTTGCAGCGACTCGGCCCCGGCCCCGGCTAAAACACGTCACCCAAATTAAAAAACACGCCCTGCGAGCCCTGAATGCCGAAGGCATAATCGACGGCCAGGTAGGTGCTGGATTTTTTGCTCAGGCACAGCCGCAGGCCGGTGCCGATGGCCGGCGCCAGGCGCCCGTAGCCGGTGTCGGGGTTGCGGGCCGACTGGCTGTTGACGAACGCTACCCCCCCCAGCACCCGCGACGGCGTGAGGTTGAACCGGTACTCGGCCTCGCCATACACGAGGCTGGTGCCCCGGAAGCGCCCCTGGATGTAGCCCCGGCCGGTCACGCTGTAGGTGTCCCAGCCGGTGGCGGGCAGGTCGAGGTAGGGGGCGGCCTGACCCAGCGCGAAATCGCCGTAGAGCCAGAAGGCCAGCACGTTGCCGCGCGGCCCGGCCCGCAGGTAGCGCCGGGTGTCAAACTGCGCGAAGCGGTAGCTGGCATCCGAGCCCAGGGCCTGCATATTGGCCCGCAGGGCCAGAAACAAGTAGCTTTCGCCGGCGGCGGGCCGCAGCTGGTTGTCGCGGGTGTCGCGCAGCACCGACACCACCAGGCCCGACGACGTGGAGCGCCCCGCCACCCCCGGCCGGTAGTCCGAGATGACGTACACCTGCTGCCCGTTGCCGTTCATGGTTTCGATATCCCAGCGCGAATCCAGGAAATAGCCGCCGCCCACGTAGAGGTTGCCGCGCGGCCCCACGCGGTGGTAGTAGCTCTGGTGCACGCGCAAAAAATTGTAGCTCATGGCGATAGCATCGCCGATGTTGGAGCTGCTGCCCAGGCCGTAGGTCCGCTGCGGGTAGTGCAGCAGGCGGTAGTCGGCCAGCCACAGGCTGCGGTTGTGGCTGGTCCAGAGCGGCCCGTTGAAGGCCAGAATCAGCTGCTGATTCTGCGTATAGGTGAGCGTGGCCGACAGGGCCGACAAGTTAGCCTCGGGCCGCTGAAAGGTGTAGCCAGTGGTGAGCGTGGCCAGAAAGCGGGCTTCCAGGGTGTAGGCCACGGCCGGCAGCGGCACCAGCGAGTGCGTTTTGGGCGGGCGCGGGTGGGCCGAGTCGGGGGGGGTAGGGCGCGGGTGGCGGCGCGGAAATACTTGGCGCACCAGGTCGCCGAGGTCCTTGGTAGGATGAGGTAGCGAGTCGGGCCGCGCCGGGGTGGGCGTTTGGGCCTGGGTGCAAAAAGTAGTTAGCGCCAGCAGCGCCAGGATGCGTAGTCGTTCAGCAATCATCAGTTCTTAATCGGCCATTCAACCAGCAGACGCGGCTAATGATTTGATATTTTCAGTGGGGAGTGGGTAATGAGTAGTGGGTAAGAGAACGTCATTCCGAGCTTGCCGAGGAATCT
>CAZZWL010000223.1:0-5502 GCA_964657755.1 uncultured Rhodanobacter sp. | reverse complement strand
GGCGGCACCGGCGGCGCCCCGCGCCCCGCGCCGGCCGCTGCCCGGCCTGGGCCAGCTCACGGCCTTTTTGCGCGACCGGCGCTTTCACTTGCTCATCGGCTTCGGGCTGCTGCTCGGCTCGCTCTACCTCACCATCGCCTTCACCTCATTCTTGCTCAGCGGGCGCGCCGACCAGAGCGTGGTGGCTGCCCTGGGCACCGTGCCGGTGAAGGAAGCCGGCCAGGAAACCGGCAACTGGCTGGGCCTGCTCGGCGCCTGGCTGGCCGAAAAGCTCATCTACCGCGGCTTTGGGCTGTCGGCCTACGCCCTCATTCCCATTGTTTTCTTCCTGGGTTATAAAATCGTGTTTCGGAAGGCGAAGGGCTCGGTGAGCTACGTGCTGGCGCTGGGCCTGTTCGCGATGCTCTGGACCAGCACCCTGCTGGGCTACGTGGTGGTGCAGCTGGCTGTGCCCGCCGCTGGTCTGCCCGCGCCCGACCCCGCCCAGGCCCACCGCCTCGACTGGCTCAGCGGCGGCGCTGGTTACGAGCTGGCCCTGTGGCTCGACTCGCTCATTGGCTGGGGCACGGTGCTGCTACTGGCCTTCGGGCTCATCATGTTCGTGGTTTTCTTCTTCAATATCACCACGTTGAATCTCAATCTGGGTGGGGCTGATGACGAAGACGAGCAAGAAGCCGCCGAAGCTGCCGCGCCGGTGCCCGCGACCCGGCCCGCTAAACCAGGCGAAAACCGGGCTGCCGCGCCCGCCCCTACCCCCCTGCCCGCGCGCGAACCCGAGTTTGAGCCCGCGCCGGCGCCGCGCCCCAGCGCCCTCCAGGCCCCGGTGCTCAGCACCAGCCTGGAGGTGGCGCAGGCGGAGGAAGAAGAACCGGAGATGGAGCCCGCCCCGGCGCCCGGCGGTGGGGTAGGGGTGCCGTTGGCAGCGGCGCCCGCCGCATCTGTTGCTGCCAGCGGCCCCGCGTTCTCGTTCGAATTGCCCACCCCGGAGCCCGAGGTGGCCCCCGCCGCGCTGGCCGCCAGCATCCCTACCCCCCTCTCGCTGGCCGACCTGGCCGATGCAGATGCGCCGTTGCCCAGCCCAAAATCCCTGACTTCCAGCGCCAAAAACCTGGAAATTACCGTGCCCAGCCGCGACGACCTTGACCCCAACGCCGGGGCCGCCATCGCGGCCGTGGCCGACGAGGACGAGGACGCGGACCAGATGCCGGACGTGAACTACGACCCCACGCTGGACCTTTCGCGCTACCTGTTCCCGACCCTGGAGCTGCTCAACGACTACGGCGTGGCCAAGGCCCAGGTGACCAAGGAGGAACTGGAAGCCAACAAGGACCGCATCGTGGAAACGCTGGGCCACTACGGCATCACCATCGCCAGCATCAAGGCCACCATCGGCCCCACCGTCACGCTCTACGAGATTGTGCCCGAGGCCGGGGTGCGCATCTCCAAAATCAAGAGCCTGGAAGATGATATTGCCCTGAGCCTGGCCGCGTTAGGTATTCGTATTATCGCCCCCATTCCGGGCAAGGGCACCATCGGCATCGAGGTGCCGAACACCAAAAAAGAGATGGTGAGCATCCGCTCGGTGCTGGGCAGCGAGAAGTTTGCCCGCACCGAGATGGACCTGCCGGTGGCTTTCGGGCGCACCATTACCAACGAGGTGTTCGTGGCCGACCTGGCCAAAATGCCGCACTTGCTCATGGCCGGGGCCACCGGCCAGGGCAAGTCGGTGGGCCTGAACGTGATACTGGCCTCGCTGCTCTACAAGCGCCACCCGGCCACACTCAAGTTCGTGCTCGTGGACCCTAAAAAGGTGGAGCTGAGCATCTTCAACAAAATTGAGCGCCACTTCCTGGCCAAGCTGCCCGACACGGAGGAGGCCATCATCACCGACACCAAGAAGGTGGTGAACACGCTCAACTCGCTGTGCATGGAGATGGACCGGCGCTACGACTTGCTCAAAGAGGCTGGCTGCCGCAACCTCAAAGAGTACAACCTCAAGTTTGTGGAGCGGCGGCTGAACCCGAAGAAAGGCCACCGCTTCCTGCCCTTCATCGTGCTGGTCATCGACGAGCTGGCCGACCTGATGATGACGGCCGGCAAGGAGGTTGAGACGCCCATCGCGCGCCTGGCGCAGCTGGCCCGCGCCATCGGCATTCACCTCATCGTGGCCACGCAACGGCCTAGTGTGAACGTAATTACGGGCATCATCAAGGCCAACTTCCCGTGCCGGATTTCCTTTAAAGTGACCAGCAAAATTGACTCGCGCACCATCCTGGACACCGGCGGCGCCGACCAGCTCATCGGGCAGGGCGACATGCTGTTTTCGGCCGGCTCGGACCTGATTCGGGTGCAGTGCGCCTTTATCGATACGCCCGAAGTGGACCGCCTCTGCGACTACATCGGTGAGCAGCAGGGCTACGCCGACGCCTACCTGCTGCCCGAAGTAGCCGGCGCCGAGGGCGACGAAGGCAGCGGCAACGAGGAGCTGGACCCCGGCGAGCGCGACTCGATGTTTGCCGAGGCCGCCCGTTGCATCGTGCTGCACCAGCAGGGCTCTACCTCCCTCATCCAGCGCAAGTTGAAGCTCGGTTACAACCGCTCGGGCCGCCTCATGGACCAGCTTCAGCAAGCCGGCGTGGTGGGCCCGTTTGAGGGCAGCAAGGCCCGCGCCGTGCTCATCCCCGACGAGTACCAGCTGGAGCAGCTGCTGAACACGCTGCCGAAGTAACGAGCACTCTGCCAGCGCCCTACCCCCTTTGTCTGAGCTGGACTCGGCTGGGGGGGTAGGGCGTTGCTCTTGGCTGATTGCTACTTACTCGTGAATAAGTGATTTTGGCCGACCTTTTGCAGAGGTTTTTCCGTATCAAGCTCGCCCGGCCCTCATTGGCCGGGCTTTTCTTACCCTATGACCAAGCAACTTTCCCTACTGGCGCTGGCCGCCTCGCTGGCCCTGCCCGCCGCCGCGCAGCAAGACCCCAAAGCCGGTAAAATCCTCGACGCCGTGAGCGCTAAGTACACGGCACTCAAGTCGTTCCAGGCGGCTTTCACCCAAACGCTGGAAAACCCCGCCGCCAAGCTCAAGCAGAATATAACCGGCGAAGTGACCGTGAGTGACCAGAAATACCACCTCACCACCGGCGGCCAGGAAGTCATCAACGACGGCAAGACCACCTGGACCTACCTCAAAAACGAGAACGAGGTCAACATCTCAGAATCGGACCCCGCAAACCAGGATATGTCGCCAGCCCAGATGTACAGCATGTACAAAAAGGGCTATAAGTATACCTACGTGAAGTCGTTGAAAGACGGGGGCGTAGCGAGCGACCTCATCGAGTTGACGCCCGAAGACCGCAAGAACGACGTGTTCAAAGTGCAGCTCGTCGTGGGCACGGCCGACCACGCCATCCACAGCGTGAAAACGTTCAAGAAGAACGGCACGCGCACTACCTTCTCCCTCAAGAATTTTAAGGCCAACGTGCCCGTGACGCCCGCCACGTTCGCGTTCGACAAGAACACCCACAAAGGTGTGAAAGTGGTGGACTTGCGATAAGTGTAGGATAAGCTTTAGCTTGCCGAACGGTTCGTTTCTTATAAAGA
The DNA here is from genome assembly GCA_964657755.1 of uncultured Rhodanobacter sp. Lineage (GTDB taxonomy): Bacteria > Bacteroidota > Bacteroidia > Cytophagales > Hymenobacteraceae > Hymenobacter. The sequence continues at coordinate 1,905 of CAZZWL010000223.1, read as the reverse complement.
GGCGGGCCGTTTTTATGCGTACCTAAAATAGTTCGCCAAGTATCTCGGCTACTTTAAGAGCAGCACCTTCGTGCCCCAAGTCAGCTGCACGTTTATACCAAAAAATAGCATCTGGTAGGAGTGGTGGTTGCCCAATACCTTTTTCAGCCATCAGGCCCAAATTATACGTAGCGTTGCTGTAACCAATTTCACTTGCTTGCTCAAAATAAGACCTGGCGAGGTCAAGGTTAGGGGGTAGGACGAGTTTGTAGTAGCAATAGCCAAGCCCGGTTAAAGCCCTGGTTTCCCCAACTTCTAAGGCTTGCTCGTACCAGCGCAGTGCCAGTCGAGTATTCTGCTGTGTGCCAATGCCTAACTGGTAGCAATGCGCAACGTCATACATAGCTATTGCGTGGCCTTGCTTAGCTGCTTTTAAAAACCAGTACTTCGCTTTTATTGAATGCTGGTCGGTGCCTTCGCCAGCATCCAGCATACTGCCCACTGCGTGCATGGCTTCAACATCCCCAAGCTTGGCTGCTTGGGTATAATAATGAAAAGCCTGATAATAGCTTTGAGCCACACTATAGCCTTTGTCGTAGGCTACACCGAGGTTATACAGTGCCGTCCGCACGCCTCCAGCCGCTGCTGCGTGCAGTAGCGCCAACGCCCGCTCGCGGTTTTCGGGCATCCCCAGACCATCCCAATGCAGCATTCCCAGCCGGTACATGGCCTGGGCATTGCCAGCCTGCGCTAGCAACTCAAGTCGCGCCACCGTGTGGGCCAGGTAGCGGCTGGTACCGTACCGGCCGAAATTAGCCTGGTTAATTATGCGTATCAGTTGCTTCATGAAGAGTTGAATATGCGCAATAGGCAATAATTTGCAGCCGGATAAGCTGACCTGCGGCAGTAAGACCAGTGCTGCCACCAATTTATGAAAGAAGATTTCCTCCACTACGTCTGGCAGCACCAATACTTCGACAAAGCTGACCTGCGCACCACGGCCGGTGAGGAAATCCAGGTGCTGCGGCCCGGCCAGCGCAACGCCGACGCCGGCCCCGATTTCCTGAACGCCCGCCTGCGTCTGGGTGAGGTGGAGTGGAATGGCGCCGTGGAAATTCACCTGCGCGCTTCGGATTGGCAACGACATAACCACCAGGTAGATAAGAAATACGACCAGGTGGTGCTGCACGTGGTGCTCACCGCCGATGCCGACGTGCACCGCACCAACGCCAGCCTGATTCCGGCGCTGGCGCTGGCTCTGCGTCTGGCCCCCGACCTGCTGGCGCGCTACGAGGCGCTGGTGGCCGCGCCGCCCGCCGCGCCGCTGCCCTGCGCCCCGCTGCTACCCCAGGTGTCGCAACTGGTGCGCACCATGATGACCGAGCGCGCCCTGCTGGAGCGCGTCGAGCGCAAGGCCGATGCCGTGGCCGAGCTGCACGCGCACCTCGGCGACGACTGGGAGGCCACCGCCTACCACGCCCTGATGGCGGCTTTTGGCTTCCAAAAAAACAGCGAGCCGCTGGCCCGCCTGGCCAAGGCCGTGCCGCTGGCCGTGCTGCGCCGCCACCGCCACGACCAGCGCCAACTGGAGGCGCTGCTGTTTGGGCAGGCCGGTTTCTTGGTCGAGAATGACGAAACGGCGGCCGATGACTACATCCGCGACCGGCGGCAGGAGCACGAGTTTTTGCGGCATAAATACGGGTTGGGCGAGGCCGCGCTGGCCGCTCACGAGTGGAATTACCTGCGCCTGCGGCCCGCCAACTTCCCGGCCGTGCGGCTGGGGCAGCTGGTGGGGCTGCTGCACCGGCGCCCGGCCTTGTTCGATGCCCTGCTCACGGCCCAGAGCGTGGCGGCGCTCACTGAGTTTTTTGCCGGCGCGCCGGCGCCCGACTACTGGCGCGCGCACTTCCGGCCCGGCCGGGGGGG
>CAZZWL010000222.1:0-5548 GCA_964657755.1 uncultured Rhodanobacter sp. | reverse complement strand
GGCGCGGGCCAGCACTGGCGAAGTGTCGGGGGGTAGCGCCAACTGCAAACGGCGGGGCTGGGCAGCCGGGGCGGAATTCAGAAAGGAGCCGCCCGCGGCGGCCGGGTAGTAGAGCTGGCCGATAATGCCGCTGAGCTGGTCGTTGAGGCGGTACGTGGTATCGAGCGGGATGACCGCGTCGGGGTGGGCTGCCCGCACCTGTTCAAACAAGGAGCGGGACAGGGCATGCTGCTCGAGCTTGGGATGGTAGATGGGCGGCATCTGCGCGTCGTCGCCGAAGAGCAGCACCGAGCCGGCACCGAGCGAGCCCAGCGCCGCGCCGTAAGTTAGCGGAATCTGGCCGGCCTCATCGACCAGCACGGCGGTGGGTGCGAAGCCGGTGGAGCGTAGCCCCAGGTGAATGAGCGCAGCGTAGTAGGACAGGCCGATGACGCAGTGCTGAGGACGTTTCTTCTGCTTGTAGAGCTTCTGAAACTCCTTGTACTTGACCGTCTCAATGGATGGGTTAAGGCCGTTGGACTTGAGCACCTCCCCTATTTTGAACAGGGCCAGCGTGGGGTCAAGGGCGCGGATGGCATTCAGGCAGTTATTGACGGCCTGGTGAGTGTGGGCCAGCACCACGACGGGCTGGCCGTGGCGGGCCAGCTGCTGCGCCACGACGGCCAGCACGTGGGTCTTGCCAGTGCCAGGCGGCCCCTGCACAGCCAGCAGTGAAGGGCGGCGGGCGGCCCGCAACGCGGCCAGCCGCTGCGAGGGATTGAGGTCGGCCGGAGACAACTGCGCGGGTGACAGCTCGACGCCGCCGTACTGCTGCTGCTTGACTGGCTTTCGACCAGTGAGCAGGTCGAGGAAGCTGGCACCTGGCGCACCGGGCTGCAGCTTCTGCAGCGACTGAATGATAGGGTCGAGCAGCTGGCTTTTGTTGGACTGCAGCAGCAGGTGGTCGGTGGGGCGTAGCTGCCGGGATGTCTGTAGCAGGAGCAATACCTCGGCTGGGCTGTTCTCGGCGATGATGGCTACCTCCCACTGCCCGTTGACCTGTAACTCGATCCAGTCGCCGGGCCGCCAGCGCGTGTTGTTTTCCTCGCAGCTGAGCAGCACCTCTTCTTCGAGCTGGCGCACCAATCGCAGGTCGGTGAGTGCCAAGCCGCGGGCTATGCGCTCGGGCAGGGATAGAGCGTCAATCTCGCGGATGTCGGCTTCGGTATAGGCCTTTTCCTGTTCGAGATAGATGAGCAGGTCAGACGTCTCCATCGGCGGCAAGCATCTGCTGCAGGTGGGCGCGGGTCTCGGTGTCCTGCACGTACACGTACACGCCTTTGGTAGCGCGGGTGAGTAGAATACGGTAACCCTTTAGTACAGCCATCAGCAGCGTATCAAGGCCACCGGCAGTTTTGAGGGCCTGCTTGGATTTGGTGCTGGCAAATGCGGTCTCGTGCACGTGTTCGGGCTGCACTATCCAGCGGTCGCCGCGCCATACCAAGTCATCGAGCCAAAGCAGGCCCACATAGTCGAAGTCGAAACCGCGCACTACGTAGGGGCAACCTACCTCAGCCAGTGGGTTCTGATGCATTTGGGAGCCAGCAGGAGCTTGCACGTAGAGGGTATAATCCTCATTGGGGGCGTAATTCCACGGGCGGGCCCAGCTTTGTTTCTTACCAGCGCCATCGAGGTAAGTCAAGTCAAAATCCTGATTGGCGGGCGACACATTATGCACGTCGGGGGCAGTGCGCGTCTTCCACGGCACTGAGTAGCTGGAGAGCAAGCGCACCAGTGACTGCTGGCCAGCGCGGTGCTCTTGCAGCACAGTTTCGAGGGCAGCTGGCGAATCGACTAGCTGCAGGCCAAAGGGGGCATCGGGCTGGGCGGGGGTTTTGCGCCACACCAGGGAGGTAGGCTTATCGTACATACCGAACAGACCTTCCATCCAGTCGACGTACTCCTTGGAGCCGCCGCACCGGAACTGGGCTCCGCTGAGGTCCACCTCGTGCACCTGCGCCCCTAGTTCGCGGCCGAAGGCGCGGAGGTCGTCGGGAGTGGTGGTTTCGTTGTCGCGGTAGCTCTGCTGCGAATCGAGCAGGAACACGGCCACCTCGGAGCAGCGGATGATGTGCCAGGCCTGGGGGCCAGCCTGCAGGCACCAACCGGCCGAGAAGCCGATGTTGTGCCCCTCGGGGTTGATGAGGGCGTGGGCCTCATCGACCACCGACAGGAAATTCATGTTGTTGGGGGTCTTGAGGCGGTGGCCGGTGGCTTCATAGTCGGTCAGATTCTGCCGCCACGTCGCGGGCTTCATGGGGTAGCCTTCGCCCTGCAGCTGCTTGACGAGCTTGCCGTAGAGGCCGGGATTGAAGTTGTTGGAGGTGAGGACGTGGTATTGGGCGCCGGCAATCTGACTGGCCTCATCAAAGAGGTGGCGCATGTTGGTCTTCTGCGAGCTGGAGGTAGACACGAAGGCCACGTTGCCGCGCTCATTGTAACGCAGGGCGGCCTCTACCCACAGGTTGATGGCCAGCGCCGACTTGCCTGAGCCGGGCGGCCCCAGCACTATCACCACGTGCTTCTGGCCGCGCTGGTGACTGGCTTGCTCGACAGTCTGCAGGGACAGCTCATAGCCTAGCCGCTGCTTGTCGAGCAACTCGAACGGACGGCTGGTGCTTTGCTGGAGGGTAGCGGCTACCTGCCGCAGCATGTTGCGGTCTTGCTTGTACACCCCACGCTCGAAGGCGACGGCAAACTCCTCGTCCTGCTCGTGAAGAGCCGTGGCCACGTGCTGGGCCAAGGCGGCCGTACTGGATGCGGCTCCAAATACCGGGTATTGCTGAGTGAGGGTGGCATGCGGCTCCTGCTGGTAGGGCGCAATAGGCGTAGGGCGCGTGAAGTACACGCAGCCGCTAACCTGGGCCTGATACTCGTGCACGGTTGAGTGGAAGCGCTGGCAGTAGAGCGAGTAGCCGCGCACCTGGTCGGAGGGGTGCAGCCACTTCTGGCCGTGGTGAATAATCAGCGCTTCGGATGGTCCTGGCTCATCGCCGGTGGTATCCCAATCTTTCAACTCAATGATGAGCACCTGGGGCTGGCCGGTGGCATTGCGACCGAGCAACACCACGTCGCACCACGCGGAGGCGGCCGGCAGCTTGTATTCGAGCGCGATGTTGCCGAGGTAGACGTGGGCCTCCCCTAGCTGTTGGTTGAGCCGACCAGCTTCGGCCAGCACTACCGAGACCTTGGGTAGGGAGCGCTCCCAAGCCATGCGTTCCATCGGGGTATCGCGGCCAGTTAGCTGCGTAAGCTCCCGAATGAGGCCGTTCATGTCATCGGAGACTCGCTCGCAGAAATCGGTAATCGTAAAAATCATATAGGTCAGATACAGAAATCAGTCACCAAAGCTGGCGACAAATTCATGAACTGACAACTGCGTACACCTAGCCACTTTATTTGTAGTACTCTGTAACCAACTCTCATGTCACCATCGATACCAGTAGCAATAAAGCCTCTGTTCCACACAACCTATGTAAATCAGCCTATTGACGTCTATGAAGGAGAAGTCAATATATTGAGAGAAGGTCAGCCAAACTTACAGGGCATCGGATTATTACAGTGGCGATGGATGCCCTCACCGAATCTATATCTCAAGGTACACCTTGATAGTGAGGCTGATGCTCACGATGCGTTTGAAAATAATGAGATAACGCTCGTTGTACCTGGGCTTGAGAAGATGTCTTTCCTAACTACAAATTTTCACTTTGGAGATTCAACAACGCTTTCTGCTATCGCTCGTTCACGCTACACGTTGCAGCCCAGCAATTTATCGGAATTGCAATGTCTCCGATTTCATTTATCAAACTTTCTGCCTTACCTAGGTGAAGGGATAATGGACGAGGACGAGCAAGGCAAGCAGCTTCGTTCGGGAAGACTAGTGTTGTCAGAAAGTGGCTGGAGAGTAACTATAGACAATCTGCGTGAGACCTCAGACCTGCTGGCATCATTAGAAGAATTAGGTGGGCATGCTATCACGCATTCTGGCCAATTAGAGAGAGAAGATGGCAATCCATTCACTTTAGAAGACGCAACTGCTTTCTTACAGGGTCTCAGCTTTTTTCTATCATTTGCAGCAGGGCGATGGACTCAGCCCATTCTCTGGTGGGCACCATCTGAGAATATAACTGAGGTGCCTAAACTTATTATTCCAACTGGTCTGAGATTAGACAGTTGGCACAACCTACAGTCGTGGTCGTCTCACAGATTTCACGAAGGCAGAACAGACATGGGCAATATGTTCCCAGGCTTCATGACTCGGTACCGCCAGGCACCTGATTTAGTACGCCTATCTATTGCTTGGTATACAGAAGTGCTTTCTGATAAACTAGTGTCAGACAGTCGTATTGTACTTACTCAGGTTGCAGTGGAGTTACTAGCAGAGTCGCTACCACCGTTGCTCGGATGTAAAGCCCTTACAGGTGCGGCTGAACAGCGTTTACGAGGCCTCCTGTTGCTCCTGCTACCTCATATGAATTTAGAAGTACCCGCCAGCTTATCCCGTTTGACATCCATCCTCAACCAGCCACCCATAAGCTCTTGGAATAAAGGTGCTAAGGGTTTACCCGACGGTGCATCAGTTATAATAAGTACTCGGAACAAAATTGCTCACGTTGCTCGGACCTCAGCGGAAAAAGCACTCTTAAAGAATAATCTGGCACTGTACGAAGTATCGCAGCTTGGAATATGGTATCTAGAGCATATTCTACTAAGCTGGTTTAATTTCAAAGGGCGTTACCGTTCACGGATAATACTCACCGGCTGGGTGAATAATGGAGAAGTGTTTCCCCCTTCTTCTGCTACACCTTGACGTTAAAGCTCGTCGTGCTTGGTAGCATTGCCGCGAGCCTTTTCCACAGGGTACTTCTCGGCGTTGTGAGCCAGCTTGTCGCGCATGAGCTGCGAGATGTCCCAGCCGTAGTGGTCGGCCAGTTGGAAGGCGTAGAGCAGAACATCGGCCAATTCCTCGCGTACGCGCTCAGGCTTAGCTTCGGTGGCAGCTTTCCATAAGAACTGCTCATTCAACTCAGCCGCTTCGATGCTGATGGCCATCGCCAAGTCTTTAGCGTTGTGGAACTGCGCCCAGTCCCGTTCGTCGCGGAACTGGCGCATTGCCTGTAGTAGTGCCTCAATCTCAGCCATTGCCCTTGGTGAACATTGCGCGAGCCATTTCCCACTCTTTGGCGAACTCCAGGCCGGTATCGAGGCTAGGGTCAAGCTCTTTGAAGCTAGTGTACATCCAGGCCAGCATTTGGAGGGAGGTGAATGACTTACCAGGAACAGAAGCTAGGCTGAGCTTGCGGGTGCGGTCGTCGGGGTTGATGCCCGAGCGGCCCAGCATGCCAATCTCGAAGGCCACTTCCTGTACTTGGTTGCGGCTTTTGCCATCTAGGTATTTGAGCGCATCGAGGCAGAAGAACATTACCGCCATTTGACCGGCCGGGCTGTCGTCGTAGTTGATGGGCTCTTTGCGGGCGTCGGCCGGCTCGGGGCCGTCTAGGTTGAGGGG
>CAZZWL010000221.1:0-5588 GCA_964657755.1 uncultured Rhodanobacter sp. | reverse complement strand
GAGTTTTCACGTCTGCGCTCCGCGTACCTCCGCGATTTCCTCCGCGTACCTCAGCGGTAACTTGCCACGCGAAATCTCACGCCAGCGCCGCGTCCCAATCCTTCCAGACCGGCTCGTAGCCCTGGCGGCGCAGCATGGCGGCCACCTCGGCGGGGCTGCGCTCGTCCGAAATCTCAAATTGCTCCAGCGACTCGGGCGCCACGGCGTAGCCGCCGGGATTCGTCTTTGAGCCCGCGCTGATACTCGTTATTCCCAGCTTAATAACCTGGTCGCGGAAGGCGGGCTCCTCGCGGGTCGAGAGCGATAATTCGACCTCTTCATTCAGCAGGCGGTAGGCGCAAATGAGCTGCACCAGCTCGCGGTTACTCATCTCCACCTTGGGTTGCAGCAGGCCCTCGGCCGGCCGCAGGCGCGGAAACGACAGGCTGTACCGGGTCTGCCAATACGTACGCTCCAGGTAGTCGAGGTGCAAAGCGGTGTAGAAGCAGTCGGTGCGCCAGTCTTCGAGGCCGATGAGCACGCCCAGCCCCATCTTGTGGATGCTGGCCTGGCCCAGGCGGTCGGGCGTATCGAGGCGGTAGTAGAAATTCGACTTCTTGCCCTTGGGGTGGTGCTTTTTGTAGTCGTCCTGGTGGTAGGTTTCTTGGTACACCAGCACCGTGTGCAGCCCTTCGGGGATGAGGCGCTCGTAATCTTCCTGGTCCAGCGGCTGCACTTCCATCGAGAGGTGGGCGAAGTGCGGGCGCAGCGTGCGCAGGGCTTTTTCCAGGTAATCGACGCCCACCGTTTGGTTGGCCTCGCCGGTCACGAGCAGCACGTGCTCGTAGCCCCAGCCCTTGAGCACGGCCGCCTCGGCCAGCATTTCGACGCTGCTGAGGGTACGGCGCTTGAGTTTATTGTCGAGGCTGAAGCCGCAGTAGGTGCAGATATTCTGGCACTCATTGCTCAGGTACAGCGGCACATACAGCTGCATAGTATTGCCAAAGCGCTTTTGCGTCAGCTGCCGACTCAGCTGGGCCATCTGCTCCAGGTAGGGCGCGGCGGCGGGCGAAATCAGGGCCTTGAAGTCTTCCAGCGTGCGGCGCGGCGCGGCCAGGGCGCGGGCCACATCAGCCGCCGTTTTGGCGTAGATGCTGGCCTTGACTTTGTCCCACGGGTGGGCTTCAAAAACGGGGCGGAAGCTCATTGGATAGCGACTAGTGATTGGCAGGTTAATTTGTCATTGCGAGCGCAGCGCGGCAATCCTTCCTTGACGTTCGCTTTCATTTGATTACTAACCTACTGTGAAGGAAAGATTGCCGCGCTCCACTGCGTTGCGCTCGCAATGACAAACGATTAAAAAATCAGTCCAGAAATGCGGTGAGTGGGCTACTGGCCACCGCCTCGGCGTGCGCCGTCGGCGCGGCCAGGCGCGCTTCGTAGGCCAACCGGCCGGCTTCCACCGCCAGCCGGAAGGCGTGCGCCATCGCCACCGGCTGCCCGGCCACGGCGATGGCCGTGTTCACGAGCACCGCGTCGGCGCCCATTTCCAGGGCCGCCGCCGCGTGCGAGGGCGCGCCCAGGCCGGCATCGACTACCACCGGTACCCGGCTCTGGCCGATTATTATTTCCAGAAACTCCTTGGTCAGCAAGCCTTTATTGGAGCCGATGGGCGAACCCAGCGGCATCACGGCGGCCACGCCTACCCCCTCCAATCGCTTGCACAGCACCGGGTCGGCGTGGATGTAGGGCAGCACCACGAAGCCTAGTTTCACCAGCTCTTCGGCGGCTTTGAGGGTCTCAATGGGGTCAGGCAGCAGGTACTTAGGGTCGGGGTGAATTTCGAGTTTCAGCCAGTTGGTTTCCAAGGCCTCGCGGGCCAGCTGGGCCGCAAAAACGGCCTCCTTAGCCGTGCGCACGCCCGAAGTATTGGGCAGCAGGTGCAGGTGCGGGTGGCTGAGGTGGCGCAAAATGTCGTCGTTGGCATCGGCCACGTCCACGCGCTTGAGCGCCACCGTTACCAGTTCCGAGCCCGAAGCCAGCAGCGCTTCTTCCATCAGGGCCGACGAGCTGAACTTGCCCGTGCCCGTGAACAGCCGCGAGGTGAACGTGCGGCCAGCAATTACCATAGGTTGCGTTGTCATATCGTTATTACTACTTGATTAGCAGTTAATTCAGCCACAAAAAGCCCGGCCGCCGCCGCGGGGTTGGCCGCGCTGCCAATGGCGCCCGACACGGCCACGCCGTGCAGCCCGGTGGCCAGCAGCGCCGCCACATCGGCCAGCCCTACCCCCCCAATTCCGATGATAGGCACCGCGAAGTCCGCTGCCCGGCACTGCCCCAAAATTTCGGCGTAGCCGGCCAAGCCCAGAATCGGGCTCAGCTTTTCTTTAGTGACAGTGAAGCGAAACGGCCCCAGCCCGACGTAGTCCACGCCGGCCGCCACCAGCCCTTCGATGTCGGCAAAGGTGTTGGCCGTGCCGCCAATGAGGAACTTCGACCCCAGCAGCGCGCGCGCCTCGGCGGGCGGCATATCCTGCTGGCCCAAGTGCACGCCATCGGCCCCAATTTCCCGCGCCAGCGCCGGGTTGTCGTTGATAATGAGCGTAGCGCCGTGGTGCCGGCACACGGCCTGCACATCCAGGGCGCGCTGCCGCCACTCGGCGGCGGGCAGGTTCTTGACCCGCAGCTGCACCCAGCGCACGCCGCCCCGGCAGGCCAGCTCAGCGGCCTGAGCATCGGTAGTGATGTAGTGCAGATTACTGATTTTCATAGTACTTATTTCCAAAATGGTAGCCGAGCAGCGTGTCGTTGCTGCCCAAAAACGCGGCGGTGTAGGCCTTGCCGGCCCGGCAGGCGGCGGCCAGGTCATCGCCCAGCGCCAGCCGGGCCAGCACCGCCGCCGACAGCACGCAGCCGCTGCCGTGCTTCGCGCCGTGGGGCAGGCGGGGGGTAGCCAGCGCGTGGCGCGCCTCGGGCAGCAGCAGCACGTCGGTGGCCAAGTCGCCGGCGGCGTGGCCGCCTTTCAGCAGCACCGGGCACCAGGCGGCCAGCGCTTCGGCCGCGGCCGCGGGGGTAGGGGCTGGCACCAGCCGCAGCGCCTCGGGCTGGTTGGGGGTGATGAGGGCCAGCTCGCGGCAAATGGCTTGTAGCAGCGCCGCCTCGGGCCGGGCGTGAAACTCGTAGCCGGCCGTGGCCCGCAGCACCGGGTCCCACACGAGTTGCACCGCGGGCTTCTGCGCTTTCAACCAGCCGATTAGCTCCCGCAGGAGGGGTAGGCTTTCGATGAGGCCAATTTTGATAAAGTTGATGTCGAACCGCGCCAGCAAGAGTCGGATTTGGTCCCGCACGTCGGCCAGCCCGACCCAGCTCACGCGCTCAAAACTCACGTCGTTTTGCACCGTGAGGGCGGTGCAGGCGGCCAGGCCATACACGCCATTGGCTTCCAGCGTTTTCACGTCGGCCAGCACGCCGGCCCCGGCGCTGGGGTCGAAGCCGGCAATGGTGAGGGCGTAGGGGCGCAGCCCCACCCCCGGCCCCTCCCCTGCGGGGGAGGGGAGCCACGGCGGCGTATCCGCACTCAATTCGTCAGGCTCCCCTCCCCCGCAGGGGAGGGGCCGGGGGTGGGGCGGCTCGCTCACAGATAAATCTCGCTGCCCTTCGCCACGAACTCCCTGGACTTCTCGCGCAGCCCTTCGGTGAGCACCTGGGCCGCCGTCATTTCCTGGCTGGCGGCGTAGTCGCGCACTTCCTGCGTTATTTTCATGGAGCAGAAGTGCGGGCCGCACATCGAGCAGAAGTGGGCCACTTTGGCCCCTTCGGCGGGCAGGGTTTCGTCGTGGTAGTCGCGGGCGGTGTCGGGGTCGAGGCTGAGGTTGAATTGGTCTTCCCAGCGGAACTCGAAGCGGGCCTTGCTCAGAGCGTTGTCGCGGTACTGCGCGCCGGGGTGGCCCTTGGCGAGGTCGGCGGCGTGGGCCGCGATTTTGTAGGCGATAACACCGTCTTTCACGTCCTGCTTGTTGGGTAGGCCGAGGTGCTCTTTGGGCGTCACGTAGCAGAGCATGGCCGTGCCAAACCAGCCAATCATGGCCGCGCCGATGGCCGACGTAATGTGGTCGTAGCCAGGGGCAATATCCGTCGTCAGGGGCCCCAGCGTGTAGAAAGGCGCCTCGTGGCACTCCTTCAACTGCTTGACCATGTTCTCTTTAATGAGGTGCATGGGCACGTGGCCGGGGCCTTCTATCATCACCTGCACGTCGTGGGCCCAGGCAATTTTGGTAAGCTCGCCCAGGGTTTCCAGCTCGGCAAACTGCGCCTCGTCGTTGGCATCGGCGATGGAGCCGGGGCGCAGGCCATCACCCAGCGAAAAGGCCACGTCGTAGGCCTTCATAATCTCGCAAATCTCCTCGAAGTGCGTGTAGAGAAAGCTTTCCTTATGGTGCGCCAGGCACCACTTGGCCATAATGGAGCCCCCGCGCGACACGATGCCCGTCACGCGCTTGGCCGTGAGGGGCACGTAGCGCAGCAGCACGCCCGCGTGGATGGTGAAGTAGTCCACGCCCTGCTCAGCCTGCTCGATGAGCGTGTCCCTGAACAGCTCCCAGGTCAGGTCTTCGGCCTTGCCATTAACCTTCTCTAGGGCCTGGTAGATGGGCACGGTGCCCACCGGCACCGGGCAGTTGCGGATAATCCACTCGCGGGTTTCGTGGATGTTCTTGCCCGTGCTCAAATCCATGAGCGTGTCGCCGCCCCAGCGGCAGCTCCACACGGCCTTATCTACCTCTTCCTCAATGGATGACGTCACGGCCGAGTTACCGATGTTGGTATTGATTTTCACCAGAAAATTGCGCCCAATAATCATCGGCTCGCTCTCCGGGTGGTTGATATTCGAAGGAATAACGGCCCGCCCGGCGGCCACTTCCTGCCGCACAAATTCGGCCGTAATGTGCCCTTCGGGCGTGTTGGCCCCGAAGCTGTGGCCGCGGTGCTGCGTGCGCAGCGGGTCGTCCTGGGGCAGTTCGTCGAAGCGCTGGTTTTCGCGGATGGCGATGTACTCCATCTCGGGCGTGATGAGGCCCTTTTTGGCGTAGTGCATCTGGCTCACGTTGGCCCCCGCCTTGGCGCGCAGCGGCGCCGCAATGTGCTCGAAGCGCAAGTGGTCCAGGCTGTTATCGGCGGCGCGCTGCTGGCCGTAGTCGGAGGTGGTGCCCGCCAGCTGCTCCACGTCGCCTCGCTCCAGAATCCAGCTTTCACGCAGGCGGGGCAGGCCTTTTTTAAGGTCGATTTCGACAGCCGGGTCCGTGTAGGGCCCGCTGGTATCGTACACCGTCACGGGCGGGTTCTGCTCCGACGGGAAGCCAAAATCGAACTTGCGCTCGGTGTCAGCCAGCGCGATTTCGCGCATCGCCACCCGGATATTCGGGTGCAGCTGGCCGGGCACGTAAATCTTGCGCGAGCCGGTGAGCGGCTGGCGCTCCACCAGCGTCTGCTGGGGGGCGTGGTCTTTTTTCTTCATAATTAAGTAGGGGCGGGGCTTGCCCCCGCCTGCTAGTCAAACGATTTGAAATGTTGGTGTTAGGAGCCCCTGCCGCCGGGCGGGGGCAAGCCCC
>CAZZWL010000220.1:2823-5612 GCA_964657755.1 uncultured Rhodanobacter sp. | reverse complement strand
GTCCAACAATGCGAGCGAGATGCTTCGACAAGCTCAGCATGACGTTCTTGTTTGGGGCAAGAAAGGTAGTTTTTACGCCTCCTCCTCAGTGGGCGGCGTGCCGCGGAAAGCATCCATTTTGCCTACCCCCGCCGTCAGCTTCACGGGGCGGTTCTCCTTGGCTGATTGGTAGATAGCCTCCATGATGCGCTGGTCCTGCAGGCCTTCTTCGCCGGGCGTGTAGGGCGTTTTGTTGCCGCGCACGCACTCGGCCATGTGGTCCATTTCGAGGGCGAAATGCTGCTTGGCGGGATTGCTCGGGATTTCATTCACCTGCTTGCCATTGGGTGCGTGCACCAGCTCCTGCTTGAGGCCTTTGTAGGGAAAAGCGGGGTCCATCTTGATGGTGCCGGTTTCGGCGTGCACGGCGTAGCTCTTGGCGTTGAAGGAGCCGTAGCCCGTCATGCACTGCGAGATAACGCCGCTCGGGAAGCGCAGCGTAAAGCTCACGTTCTCTTCAATTTCCTTGAAGCGGTCGTCGCCGGGCGTGCTGTAAATCTGGGCGCTTACCTCGGTAGGTTCCTCGCCGAGCAGGAAGCGCGTGGTATTGAGGCAGTACAGCCCTACATCGGGCAGCGAGCCGCCGCCGGCCAGGGCTTTTTTGTGGCGCCACTGCTGGTCGTGGGCCTGGTTCTGGCAGTTCATCATCTGGATGAGCTTGGTCTTGCCGTAGGTTTTGTCGCGCACCATTTTCATGGCGGCCCGGTTCAGCGGCTCATACTGAATGCGGTAGGCAATCATGAGCTTTTTGCCGGCCTTATTGCAGGCCTCAATCATCTCCTCGCACTCCTTCACCGAGTTAGCCATCGGCTTTTCGCAGAGAATGTGCTTGCCGGCCTTGGCGCCGCGCAGCGTAAACTCGTGGTGCTGCGCGTTGGGCAGCACGATGTAAATCACCTGCACCTCGGGGTTGTCCTTGAGCTTGTCGTAGGTCTGATACGAGTAGCAGCTGCTAGGCTTAATACCGTACTGCTTCGCCGCTTTAGCCATTTTATCGGCGTCGCCGCTCACTAGGGCCACCGGCTTGGCGTGCTTGCACTGGCCAAAGGCGGGCAGGATTTCGGCCAGCGTGAGGTGGCCCAGGCCCACAATGGCGAAGCCCACGCGCTGGTCGGGCGCGTCGGGATTCGGGAAGGGGCCCGCCTTGGGGTCGGTGGGCGCTTCGAGGGGGGGTAGGGTAATGTCGAGCGGGCCGGTGGGCGGCGGGGTGCCAAAGCCACTGAGGTCGGCAGCCTCGGCGGCGGCCAGCGGCAGGGCCGTGGCCAGGCCGGCGGCCAGCAGGCCCCGCCCGGCGTGGTTGATAAACTGGCGGCGCGAAGCATCGCAGGCCGCGTCGGCGGTGGTTTCGACCGCCATGCGGTCGAGGGTATTGGCAGGGGAAATCTCGTGGAACATGGTAGCGATAGCGAGTGAAAAGCTGGCGAAAGCTGGCTTTACGTGCCAGAGGGGGCTCAGCGTTGCCGGCCGGCCGAGTAAGCTCGGCGGTGATAACCTCTTCCATACTGGCCGGTTTAGCAGGGGTCAATTACTAGCTGCCAGCGCCTTGTAACTCATCATAAAGCACTGACCAACAAGTAGTAGTTGATAATTTATTTCTTCGCCCGACGCTTATTTCCCTTCGCATGTCCGCACTTTTCGAGCCGCTTACCCTGCGCGGCCTCACGCTCAAAAATCGCATTGTTGTCTCGCCCATGTGTCAGTACAGCGCCCAGGATGGCTTTGCCAACGACTGGCACCTGGTGCACCTGGGCAGCCGCGCCGTGGGCGGGGCCAGCCTGCTCATTCAGGAAGCCACGGCGGTGTCGCCCGAGGGCCGCATCACGCCCGAAGACCTCGGCATCTGGAAGGATGAGCACCTTGATTTTCAGCGGCGTATCAACCAGTTTATTGAAGCTCAGGGCTGCGTGCCGGGCGTGCAGCTGGCCCACGCCGGCCGCAAGGCCAGCACCTACACCAGCTGGCTCGGCAAAGGCCACGGCGCGGTGCCCGAGGCTGAAGGCGGCTGGCAGGTAGTGGCCCCCAGCGCTATTAAATTTTCCGACGCCTACCCCCTGCCAGTGGCCCTGGATGCGGCGGGTATTAAAAAAGTCATTGCCGACTTCCGCAGCGCCACGGAGCGCTCGCTGGCCGCAGGCTTTAAGGTGATTGAGCTGCACGCGGCGCACGGCTATTTGCTGCACGAGTTTTTGTCGCCGCTCAGCAACCAGCGCACCGACACCTACGGCGGCTCGTTTGAGAACCGCATCCGGCTGCTGCTGGAGGTGGTGGCGGCCGTGCGCCAGGTCCTACCCCCCGATTTTCCGCTGTTCGTGCGTATTTCGGCCACCGACTGGGCCGAGGGCGGCTGGACGCCCGACGAGTCGGTGCAGCTCAGCACCTGGCTGCGCGAGCGCGGCGTGGACCTGGTGGACTGCTCGACGGGCGGCAACGTGGCCGACGCTAAAATCCCCGTGGGCCCCGGCTACCAGGTCGGGTTTGCCGAGCGCATCAAGCGCGAAGCGGGCATTGCCACCGGCGCGGTGGGCCTGATTACTACCCCCGCGGAGGCCGAGCAAGTGGTAGCCAGCGGCCAGGCCGACCTCGTGCTGCTGGCCCGCGAGGAACTGCGCGACCCGTACTTCCCGCTGCGGGCGGCGCACGAGTTGGGCGCCGACGTGGCCTGGCCCGTGCAGTACGAGCGCGCCAAGCCGCGCAAGTAGCGCGAAGTTTCCACTTCGTGCACGAGCGCAGCGAGTATTCGGCGTACGTGT
>CAZZWL010000220.1:0-2813 GCA_964657755.1 uncultured Rhodanobacter sp. | reverse complement strand
CGAAGTGGAAACTTCGCGCTACTTAGTCAAAGCCGTTTTTAGGGGGGTAGGACGGAATAAGGTGGACAGAAGAGTGCGCAGGTTTGCGTACCTTTTGCCGACCTTTTCCCATTCAGCATCTCCGTATGGACCAACTTCCCGAAACGCCGTCCCGGCGCGATTTTATCAAGCAAGGCGCCGTGGCCACGGCCGGCATTCTCATTGTGCCGCGCTTCGTGCTCGGCGGCAAAGGCTACACCGCCCCGAGCGACCAGCTGGTGATTGCCAGCGTGGGCGTGGGGGGTAAGGGCGAAAGCGACATCGCCGCGTTTGCCAAAACCGGCAAGGCCCGCATTGCCTACCTCTGCGACGTGGATGACCGCCGGGCGGCCAAAACGCGCCAAGCGTTTCCGCAGGCCAGCTACTACAAGGACTGGCGGAAATTATTCGATAAGGAGCACAAGCACTTTGATGCGGTGTCGGTATCGACGCCCGACCACAACCACGCCATCACGACGCTGGCGGCCATGCAGCTGGGCAAGCACGTGTACGTGCAAAAGCCACTTACTCACGACATTTACGAAGCCCGCGCCCTCACCGACGCGGCCAAGCGCTACCCCAAGGTGGTGACCCAAATGGGCAACCAGGGCGCCTCCAACGACGGCGTGCGGCAGCTGATGGAGTGGTACGACGCCGGTACCATCGGCGACGTGCACACCATCTATTGCTGGACCGACCGGCCGGTGTGGCCTCAGGGCATTGCCTGGCCCACCACCAAAATGACGCCGCCCGCCGAGCTCGACTGGGACCTGTGGCTGGGCACGGCGCCCCAGCGCGACTACGTCGATAAGCTGGTGCCTTTCAACTGGCGCGGCTGGTGGGACTACGGCACCGGCGCCCTCGGCGACATGGGCTGCCACCTGCTGGAGTCGCCCTTCCGGGTGCTCGACTTGCAATACGCTAACACCGTGCAAGCCAGCGTAGGCAGCGTGTACGTGGATGAGTTTAAGCGCGGTTATTTCCCCGACAGCTGCCCGCCGTCGAGCCACGTCACGCTCACTTTTCCGAAGACGGCCAAAACCAAAGGCGACATCACCGTGCACTGGATGGACGGCGGCATTCAGCCCGAGCGCCCCGACGAGCTAGGGCCCAACGAGTTGTTTGGCGACGGCGGCAACGGCACGCTTTTCATCGGCACCAAGGGCAAGATGATGGCCAGCACCTACGGCGCCGACCCGCGCCTGCTACCCCTCTCCCGCAACCAGGAAGTGCACGTGCCCCAGACCCTGGCCCGCGTGCCCGGCCAGGCCAATGGCCACTACGGCCAGTGGGTCGAAGCCTGCCTGGCGGGAGCCGGCAAGATGAAAGTCAGCTCGCCCTTCGAGCTGGCCGGCCCCCTCACCGAGGCCCTGCTGATGGCCAACCTGGCCATCCGGGGCTACGATTTGCAGCAGCCCAAAACCACCGGGCAGGGCTTCAACTACCCCGGCCGCGGCCGCAAGCTGCTCTGGGACAACCAGCAGATGCGCATCACCAACCTCGACGAGGTCAACCAATTCGTGAAGCGCGAGTACCGCCAGGGCTGGAAGCTGGCGTAGGGGGTAGGGATAAACAGACGAAAAGAACGTCATGCTGAGCTTGTCAAAGCATCTCGTTCGCGCCGTTGGATTAGTAACCCTAACGGCGCGTGCGAGATGCTTCGACAGGCTCAGCATGACGTTCTTCTTTACTTCAGCTACTCTACTTGAGTAAAAAATCGCTCTTAATCAGCTGCCGCTGGTCGGCGGCATTGCAGACCGAGTAGCTGAAGCCTTTTTGCAGGGCAAAGGCGCCGTGCACGCCCTGGTTGTTCACGGCGATGAAGCAGACCTGGATATCCTTGGCCTGGGCGCCTTTGATGCGGGCCACGCGCTCGATGGCGGCGCGGCAGGCGGCCGTGGGCGACAGGCCCTGGCGCATCAGCTCAACCACGGTGTGGGCGCCGGCCATGCGAATCACGTCTTCGCCCTGGCCGGTGGCGGCGGCGGCGCCCACCTCGTTATCTACGAAGAGGCCCGCGCCGATGATGGGCGAGTCGCCCACCCGGCCGCGCATCTTGAAGCCCATGCCGCTGGTGGTGCAGCTGCCGCTGAGGTTGCCCATCGCATCGAAGGCCAGCAGCGCGATGGTGTCGTGGTTTTGGGGGCCGCCCACGGGGCCGACTTTCTTATTGCCGCTGTTTTCGATGTTGATTACCGGCTTGTACGCGCTGGTCGTCAGCCACTCGCGGTAGTTTTTGTCGGCGTCGGAGCTGAGCTGGGCGGGCTCCAGCGGAAAGCCCTGGGCCACGGCAAACTGCTGGGCGCCCTCGCCCACCAGCATGACGTGGGGCGTTTTTTCCATCACGCGCCGCGCTACGCTAATGGGGTGCTTGATGCGCTCGAGGGCCGCCACGCTGCCGCAGTTGAAGCGGTGGTCCATGATGCAGGCGTCGAGCGTCACGATGCCGTCGCGGTCGGGGTTGCCGCCCAGGCCCACGCAGCAGTTTTGCGAGGCCTCGGTCACGCGCACGCCGGCTTCGGCGGCATCGAGGGCGGCGCCGCCTTTTTTCAGGATTTCCCAGGCGGCCTGGTTGGCGGCGAGGCCCTCATCCCAGGTCGAGATGAGCAGCGCCTTGCCGCGCGCATTGGGGGGTAGGGCCAGCGGCGCGGCCCCGGCGGCCGGGGCCGCCAGCAGCGCCAGACTGGCCGCCGAGGAAGTAAGAAATTTGCGCCGATTAGCCATAACAAGAAAGAAATTTGGCCAAATAACGCACCGCAAGGCCGTTTTATAATGGGTAATAGGTAATGAGTAGT
>CAZZWL010000219.1:1925-5636 GCA_964657755.1 uncultured Rhodanobacter sp. | reverse complement strand
GACGTCGGCGGGCTTCGCGCCTACCCCAACCTAAAAGCCGGGGCTGGCGTAAATTTGTACTAAACTACCTGGTTTTATTCGCTTTCGTATGGAGATGGACACTATCACGGCCCGGCCGGCGGCGCCCGCGGCGGCCCCGGTTCGGCCCAAGCACAAAGGCTCGGCGCAGCTATTTAAGAACCCCGTGCTGGAGCGGCTGTCGCACACGCACATCGCGCTGCCGGTCAGCATTTTTATCGCCACGGCGCTCGTGAGCCTGTATTACGGCATCACCCGCGGGTTCGTGGTTGGGTTTGCGGGGCTGGGCTTGTTTCTGGGCGGGCTGCTGCTGTTCACGTTCGTGGAGTACCTGGTGCACCGCTACGTGTACCACATTCCGGCCACTACGCCGGGCAAGGCCAAGTTTCAGTACACCATGCACGGCGTGCACCACGAGTACCCCAAGGACGAAACCCGCCTGGCGATGCCGCCCATCCTGACGGTGTTTGTGGCGTCGCTGCTGTTCTTCATTTTCCGGTTTGCGTTCGGCAACTGGGCCTTTGGCATTCTGGCGGGCTTCACGTTTGGCTACGCGATGTATCTGTTTGTGCACTACGCCATTCACATGTACGCCCCGCCCAAAAACTTTTTGAAAGTGTGGTGGACGCACCACGCCCAGCACCACTACCGCCAGGATGAGGTGGCCTTTGGCGTGAGCAGCACCCTCTGGGACCACATTATTGGTACGATGCCCACCAAGCGCACGAGCGAATAGGCGGCCCTACCCCCTTCATTTTAGCCACAAAAAAGCCGGCGCCTCCCTGGGGAGGTGCCGGCTTTTTTGTGGCTAAGTAGCTGATTTATACGGAGGTGCCGCCCGTGGTACCGCTGCCCCCGCCGCCGCTCATTTTGGAAACGAGCCACCAGATGAGCAGCACTACCAGGAATACGCCAATGACGCCTATCCAAAGGCCGCCCTTAAAAATATCGCCCGCCAGCGAGCAGCCCGTGAGCGTCGAGGCCAACACGGCAAACAGGAATAGCAGAGGGAGACGCGAAGTAGTCATGGAGAATAGTCAGAAAGTGAAGTAATTATGAGGGTCTGCCGCGTGGCAGATTCTGCGATTTGACTTACTGTAATCGGCGTGAAAAGGTTGGCCTGCCGGATTACTACCCCCTTTTTGGCGATTCCACTCACGCCTAATCCAGGAATATCCGCCACTTTTGCACTCCTATGGACTACTCCACTCTTTCCGCCGCCTTTGCGCAGCGCTTCGGCGCGGCCCCGGCCCTGGTGCTGCGCGCGCCCGGCCGCATCAACCTCATCGGTGAGCATACCGACTACAACGACGGCCTGGTGCTGCCAGCGGCTATTGATAAGGAAATTCGCTTTGCCCTGCGCCTCAACGGCACCGACCGCATCCGGCTGGCGGCCCTCGACTTCGACGCCACCTACGAGGTGGCCGTGGCCGACATCGCGCCCCTACCCGGTGGGCACTGGGCCAACTACCAGCTCGGCGTGGTGGCGGGCCTGCTCCAGCGCGGGGCCCAGGTACCGGGCTTCGACTGCGCCTTCGGGGGCAATATTCCGAGCGGGGCGGGCCTGTCGTCGTCGGCCGCGGCCGAGTGCGGCGTGGCCTGGGGCCTGAATAACCTGCTGGGCCTCAAGCTCGATACCATGACGCTGGCCCACATCTCGCAAACGGCCGAGCACGAGTACGCCAAGGTGATGTGCGGGCTCATGGACCAGTTTGCCAGCCTCTTCGGCCGCGCCGGGCACGTGGTGGAGCTCGACTGCCGCTCGCTGGAGTATACCTACTTTCCGTTCGATACCAGCGCCAGCCGCCTGGTGCTCTGCAACTCGGGCGTGAAGCACGCGCTCGCCGACTCGGAGTACAACACTCGCCGCCACGAGTGCGCCAGGGGGGTAGCGATTTTGCAGCAGCATAACCCGGCCATTAAGTCCTTGCGCGACGCCACGCTGGCCGACATCGAGGCCGCGCAGGATGAGCTGGGCGAGGTAGTGACCAAGCGCTGCCGCTACGTGGTGGAGGAAAACCAGCGCGTGCAGGACCTCACCGCCCGCCTCGTGGAAGGCAAGTCGCTGGCCGAAGTGGGCGAGCTGCTCTACGCCAGCCACGCCGGCCTGCGCGACCTCTACCAGGTGAGCTGCGCCGAGCTCGACGTGCTGGAGCGCCTGGCCCACGACGCGCCCGGCTGCTACGGCGCCCGCATGATGGGCGGCGGCTTCGGCGGCTGCACCCTCAACCTGGTGGCCACCGACCAGGTCAAGGAATTCCTGACCTTTATGAAGCAGGGCTACCACGACCAGCTGGGCCTCAAGCTGGATACCTACGTAACCACCCTGGCCGACGGCGTGGGCGAGTTGCTGAACGAGGAATAGCCTACGCCGGCAAGCCTTGCCACGCCGTTGGGTACAGTTCACTTCTTAACGTCGGCTGTCATTGCGAGCAGCGCGAAGCAATCGCCTCAGAACGTTATCGTTCGGGTATCGTGCTGGTGCGATTGCTTCGCAGGCTCGCAATGACAGCCGACGTATTACCATCCTCTTTCCCTTTTAATTCCCTACCCCCCATTCCATGTTTGACTTCACCGAGCAGCCCCACCGCCGCCACAATCCCTTGCTCGACGAGTGGGTGCTGGTGTCGCCGCACCGCGCCAAGCGCCCCTGGCAGGGCCAGCAAGAGGAAGACAAGGCGGAAAAACGCCCCGCCTACGACCCCACCTGCTACCTCTGCCCCGGCAACACCCGCACCAGCGGCGCGGTGAACCCGCCCTACGAGCACCAGTTTGTGTTCGACAACGACTTCGCGGCCCTGCTGCCCGAGGGCGAAACGGGCTCGTTTGAGGAAGGCGGCCTGCTGCGCGCCGAAGCCGAAACCGGCCACTGCCGCGTCCTCTGCTTCTCGCCGCGCCACGACCTGACGCTGCCCGAAATGCCCATCACCGAAATTCGCCGCGTGGTGGACGTGTGGACCGATGAGTACCGCACGCTGGGCGCCGACCCGGCTATCAACTACGTGCAAATATTTGAGAACAAGGGCTTTGTGATGGGCTGCTCGAATCCGCATCCCCACGGCCAAATCTGGAGCGAGCGCACGGTGCCCGACCTGCCGGCCAAGGAAAGCCGCACCCAAAAAGCGTATTTCGAGAAAAACGGCCGCACGCTACTCGCCGATTACCTGGCCATCGAGGAGAAAGACAAAACCCGCTTCGTGGTCGAAAACGACACGTGGGTGGTGCTGGTGCCCTTCTGGGCCGTGTGGCCCTTCGAGACGATGGTGCTGCCGCGCCGCGCCGTGCAGGACCTCACCCAGCTGAACGACGCCGAGCGCGACGGCCTGGCCGACATCCTGAGCCAGCTCACCATTCGCTACGATAACCTATTCGACATCAGCTTCCCATACTCAGCCGGCTTCCACCAGCGCCCGACGGACGGCCAGGACTACCCCGAGTGGCACCTGCACATGCACTTCCTACCCCCCCTGCTGCGCTCGGCCACGGTCAAGAAGTTCATGGTGGGCTACGAGCTGCTGGCCAATGCCCAGCGCGACATCACCGCCGAGCAGGCCGCCGAGCGCCTGCGCGCGCTGCCCGGCGTGCATTATAAGGCATCTGCAGCAGCGAAGTAATTGTTTGTTAAAGAGAACGTCATGCTGAGCTTGTCGAAGCATCTCGCTTGCGCCATTGGGTAACTATCCCAGCGATGCG
>CAZZWL010000219.1:0-1915 GCA_964657755.1 uncultured Rhodanobacter sp. | reverse complement strand
TGTTCGTTCTCTTTTGTTCGTTCTTTTTCTTCTACTCTACTTCCACCTGGCAAAAAACGCGTCCACGGCTTCGCGGTAGCCGTCGCTGACGGGCAGGGTTTCGGCGCGCACTTGCAGGGTGCCGCGGCCCACGGCGGCCACGTGGTCGAGGCCCACGATGTAGCTGCGGTGGATGCGCATGAAGCGGCCGGCGGGCAGCTTTTCCTCCATGCTGCGCAGGCTGGTGAGCGAGAGCAGCGGCCGGGTGGCGCTGGCCAGGTGCACCTTCACGTAGTCCTTCAGGCCCTCGACGTAGAGAATATCGGCTAGCATGACGCGCACCAGCTGGTACTCCACCTTGAGGTACACGTGGTCTTCGGCGAGCGGCGGGGGGGTAGGGGCCGGCGCCGCGCTGGCGGCCACCGGCTGCTTGGGCTCGAAATAGGCCCGCGCCTTGAGGGCGCCACGCAGAAACTCCTCGTAGTTAAAGGGTTTCAGCAAATAATCGAGCGCATCGACCCGGAAGCCTTCGAGGGCATACTGGTTGAAGGCGGTGGTGAAGATGACGCGCTGGCCGCCGCCGTGCAGCACCCGCGCCAGCTCCAGGCCGCTGAGGTCGGGCATTTTAATATCCAGAAACAGCAGCTTGACGTCGGGCTGCTCGTGCAGGGCGCGCAGGGCGGCCACGGCGCTGGGGTAGCGCCCGGCCAGCTTCAAAAACGGCGTCTGCTCGATGAAGGAGCACACCAGGCCCAGGGCCAGGGGCTCGTCGTCGACGGCGATACAGAGGATGGGCGCGGCTACGGTTGCAGGTTCAGGCTGAGGCATACTTCGTACTCGTGGAGGGGGGTAGGGGCGGTGATGCGCAGGCGGTGGCGGCCGGGATACAGCAAATCGAGGCGGCGCTGGGTGTTGGCCAGCCCAATGCCGCCGGGCTCGTCGGCGTCGGGCTGCTGGTGGGGAAAGAGCGTGTTGCGCACGCACATTTCCACCTGCTGCGGGCCCGATTGGCAGAGCGCGATGGTGATGCGGCTGGGCGCTGAGGCGCTCACGCCGTGCTTGAACGCGTTCTCGACGTAGGGCTGAAACAGCATGGGCGCGATGAACGGGTCGGGCGCGGCGGGGTCGGTGGGCGGCTCAAATACCACTGTTACCTGGTCGGTGAGGCGCAGGTGCATGAGCTCGATATAATCGCGCAAGAAGCTGATTTCCTGGCTCAAGCGCGTGTGGCCGGCGGGCGTTTCGTAGAGCACGTAGCGCATCATGCGCGAAAGGCGGTGCAGGGCGGCGCGGGCCCGCTCCCCATCGAGCAGCGTGAGGGCGTAGATGTTGTTGAGAGTGTTGAAGAAGAAGTGCGGGTTGATTTGGGCCTTGAGCAGGCTCAGCTCGGTGGCCACCTGGCGGCGCTCTAGTTCGAGGCGGCTTTCGGCGTCGCGCTGGGCCTTTTGCACGGCCGCCAGGCTAGCCGAGAGGCCCAGCACCATGAGCACCAGCAGCAGCACGCCGGTGTTGAAGAGGCCGCCGCTCTCCTCGTCGGGGCCGGGCGCGAAGTGCGGGCGCGGCGCCGACCACGGGTTGGGCGGGTCCATCACGGTTTCGCGGCCGCGGGCCACCAGCTCGGGCACCCGCAGCCGGGTTTCGACCTGCTGGTGCAGCGAGAGGATGAGCAGGCCGGCGGCGGCGTTCACGGCCAGGTAGGCGGGTAGGCGGCGGCGGTAGAGCAGGTGCGGGGCGGCCCAGTTCAGGTTGAGGTAAAACAGGCCCACCAGCAGGCCGAACACCACCGTCTGCGTCAGCCAAAACTCGGGGGGCTTGGGGCCGGGGTAATCGGGCTGCTGCGCCCACAGCAGCACCACCACCAGCCCCCAAACCAGGGCGTGCAGCAGCAGGGTGGAGGCGGGGCGAAGCAGGCGAGAGGGCACGGCGAAATCGAGGT
>CAZZWL010000218.1:0-5714 GCA_964657755.1 uncultured Rhodanobacter sp. | reverse complement strand
GAACTTTCCAGTTCGCGCGCGAGCGCAGCGAGCAGGGTCGTCCGCGCAGTGCAATGCCAGCTGCTCGCTGCGCGCGCACACGAACTGGAAAGTTCGCGCTACTTCACTCCCAGCCGGCCATCGGCGGCGTAGGCCAGCTGGCCCAGCTCGACCAGACTGCGCAACGCGGCCGTGACGGCCGATGCCTCGGCGGTGGGGTAGCGCGCCACTACCTGGCGCGGCAGCAGCGGCGCGGCGCGCAGCAGCTCCAGCAAACCGGCTTGCAGCCCGGCGGTGCTTGCGGGCGCTTGCCGGGCTTTTTTGCGGGCCAGGCACACGTCGCACACACCGCAGGCCGGCGCATCGGGCTCATCAAAATAAGCGAGCAGCGTTTGCTGGCGGCACTGGGTGGTGCCGGCCGCGTAGTCGATGACGGCGGTGGTCTGATGCTCAGTGAGTTGCCGGGCGGCCTTGAGACGACGCTCATCGAGCGGCAGCTGGGCAGCGTCGTAGCGGGGGGTAGTGAAGAGCGCCTGCGGCAACTCGCGGCGCGGCTGGTAGTGCAGCACGCCGGTGCTGTGCAGGTAGCGCAGCTGGCGCGCCACGTCGGTAGTGCTTTGGCGCAGGTGCCGGGCCAGCGCGCTTTCCGAAATACCCTGAAACGCCACGAACAGCTCGCCGCCGTACAGCCGCAGCAGCGCTTTGATGAGCAGGTCGTGCTGCGCGTTGGCAACCTGGAACTGATATAAATCCTGCTGATTGCTGATGAGCTGCACCCGCGCCGGCTGGTTCACGGCCTCGGTAAGCTGCACAAAGCCCTGCTGCTCCAGCACCTTGAGGGCGTGGTGGGCCTCCACGGCCTTGAGGCGGTAGGTTTCGGCAAATACGCCCAGGTCGAAGTCAAACGCCACCAGCTCGCCGCCGCCCACGGCCGTGCGCGAGTAGTTGGCCAGCGCCTGGTACACGCGGCGCACCACGTCGGGCGGCGGGTGGGCCAGCGTGGCCTGGCGGCGCAGGCCATCGGCATCGGCCGGGCCGCTGAGCAGCACGGCAAAGGCGTAGAGGCCGTCGCGCCCGGCGCGGCCGGCCTCCTGGTAGTAGGCTTCGAGGGTGGCGGGCGCGTCGAGGTGGGCCACCACGCGCACGTCGGGCTTGTCGATACCCATGCCAAAGGCATTGGTAGCCACAATGATACGCGTTTTATCGGTCAGCCAGGCTTCCTGGGTGCGGGTGCGCTGCTCGGCGGCCAGGCCGGCGTGGTAAGCGGCGGCGGGCAGGCCCTGCTGGCTGAGCCAGGCGGCCGTGTCCTCGGCCTGGCGGCGCGTGCGGGCGTACACGATGCCCGTTTTACCCGGCCCTACCCCCCGCAGCACGTCCAAGAGCCGGCGCTGCTTGTCCTCGGTCAATAAGACGGAGTACGACAGCTTGGGCCGGGCAAAGCTTTGGGTAAAGATGCCGTAGCCGGGGCGAAACGTGAGCTTCTCCACAATATCCTGCCGCACCTGGCCGGTGGCCGTGGCCGTGAGGGCGATGCACGGCACCTCGGGCGGCAGCAGCGCCCGCAGCTCGGCAATGCGCAGGTAGGGCGGCCGAAAATCGTAGCCCCACTGCGAGAGGCAGTGAGCCTCGTCAATGGCCAGCAAGCCCACGCTCATGCGCGCCACCCGCGCCCGGAAAAGGTCGGTCAGCAGCCGCTCGGGGCTGACGTACAGGAACTTCACCTCGCGGCCGTACACGCAGTTATCGAGCGCCTGGTCGATTTCCTGGTGGCTCATGCCCGCGTACACCGCCTCGGCCTTGAGGCCGCGCCGGCGTAGGTTTTCCACCTGGTCGCGCATCAGGGCGATGAGCGGCGTCACGACCACGCACAGCCCCGGCCGCACCAGGGCCGGCACCTGGAAGCACACGCTTTTGCCGCCGCCGGTGGGCAGCAGGGCCAGCGCGTCGCGCCCCGCCAGCACCGCCTCGATAATCTCCGCCTGCCCCGGCCTGAACTCCTGGTGGCCCCAGTACTGGCGCAGCAAATCGAGAGGAACGGCGGTAGCAGTCGGCATTAGGCAAATTTACAAGCCTACTCCGCTGGCAGCACTGGCCGGCCAATCAGAAGTACTCCCGCAGCTGCAAATACTCCCAATAATTAGCGCCCAGCCAACCCAGGCTATAAAAAGTGGCCACTACTAGCACCAGCGCACCGCCTATTTTGCGGGCTTTACTGGCTCCCCGCCACAAGTCAACGCCAATTACCCAGAGCCCTACCCCCACCAAAAGGGTCAATGTCTCGGCCAGCACTAGGCCGAAGTAATTGATTTTATTGTTCGTGACCAGAGACACGTGCAGAAGTAGTAGGAGGCGCGGCCACATAAACCAGGGAAGTGCGATAGTAGCGCCAAAATAATGCTACCGGCGCAAAAAAAGCCCGGCACCTCACGGCGCCGGGCTCTTTCCTAAAACTCAACCTCACCTACGCGGCTACGGCCGTGGTGCCCTCGCGGTCCTCAATGGCTTTGCGCAGCTTGGCGATGGCCTGCGTGGCGCGCTCCTCATCGAGGCGGTTGATGTTGAGCAGCATCTTGGTCTTTTCCTGGCGCGTGATGAGCGGGTGGTTCAGCAAACGGATAATCTCTTCTTTCTGGCTGGCGGTGGCATACTGCACCGGGGCGGCCGGGGCCTCCGCGGCGGGCACTTCGGCCGGAGCGGGGGGGGTAGGGGCGGTGGTTAGGGCGCGCATCACGGGAGTGGGCTCAGCTACGGCCGGGGCCACGGCGGGCACGGGCACGTTGCCCGAATACTCCATCTCCTCGGCGGGGGTAGGCTCGTAACCGGCGGCGCGGATAATCCAGGCTAGGATGTTGCGGTAGGCCTTGCCGATGGCGCGGGTTTGGGCCATGCTGGCAATGGCAAACTCCTGGTAAAACTTCTTGCCGCTCTCCTTATTCGAGCAAATGGCGAAGCCAGCGCCCACCGTCACGCCGTGGCGCAGGTCGAAAAGCGTCACTTTAGCCTGATACTTTAGCTCCTGGTCGCTGCTCAGGTTGATGACGTGCTCCACCACGGGCACGATGCCCAGGCGCGAGCCAGCGTACTGCCAGCCTTCCACGTTCACAAACTCTTTGCCTTGCACCTGCGTGCTAAGCTTGTTGTCTTTGATAAACTTGGCCAAGTCCTTCGCTAAGTCGAGCGTTTCGTCCGATTTAGCGATGTCATAACTCTCCGCGCGGGGAGCGGCTTTCTTGGCGACGGTAGCTTCCTTGGGGGTTTTGGTGACTTCGGTCATGGTAGGGTTGGCCAGCGGCCGGTTATCGTTCTGTAGTACGAGTGAATAACCAACCTGTGACAAATAGTGTTCCAAGAAAGCCAATTTTTTTAGTAAAATTTAGCGCTGATTACCAAGGAGTTTTGCAGGGGGTAGGCAATGGTTTTTGGCAAAGCGGTTTTCCAACTGGCTTAGCTGACCCACTTGCTCCATTACTAAGCAAAAAGAACGTCATGCTTCGACAAGCTCAGCATGACGTTCTTTTTGCTTCTTACAGCCCCTACCCCCCTTATTCCTCCAGAATGTGGCCGTCGCGCATCACGATGGTGCGGTCGGCCATCTGGGCCAGGGTGTCGTTGTGGGTCACGATGACGAAGGTTTGGCCAAACTCCTTGCGCAGCCAGAAGAACAGCTCGTGCAACTCCTGGGCGTTTTTGGAGTCGAGGTTGCCGCTGGGCTCGTCGGCGAAGATGATTTCGGGCGAGTTGATGAGGGCGCGGGCCACCGACACGCGCTGCTGCTCGCCGCCGCTCATCTCGCTGGGCTTGTGGTCCACGCGGTGGTCGAGGTTGAGCAGGCCAAGCAATTCGCGGGCGCGCACCCGCACTTCCTTCTCCGAGCGGTCGGCCAGGTAGGCGGGCAGGCACACGTTTTCGATGGCCGTGAACTCGGGCAGCAGGTTGTGAAACTGGAACACAAAGCCAATGTGGCGGTTGCGAAACCGGGCCAGCGCGGTGCGGCCCAGGCTGGTGATGGCCTGCCCATCAAAAAGCACCTCACCCGAATCGGGCTCATCGAGGGTGCCCAGAATGTGCAGCAGCGTGCTTTTGCCCGCCCCCGACGAGCCCACGATGCTCACGATTTCGGCCCGCTGAATGGTCAGGTCAATGCCCTTGAGCACTTCCAGCGAGTTGTAGCTTTTGCGGAGGTTGATGGCTTGCAGCAAGGGTAGTAAACTTATACAGCTTTTAAGGAGAACAAAGCTACGCGCAAAGGCGGCCGGGCGTTGGCTCAAGAATGGGTAATGGCATAATGGGTAATGAAGGCTAAGCCGGCCAAACGACATTACCCATTACCTCATTACCCCATTACCCATTCCTAGCCCTACCTTCGCGCCAGTCAAAAACTCCACCCCTACCCCCTCCGATGAATATTCACGAATATCAAGGCAAGGAAATCCTGAAAAAATACGGCGTGCGCGTGCAGGAAGGCCTCACCGCCGACACCGCCGAAGAGGCCGTTGAAGCCGCCAAAAAGCTCACCGAGCAAACCGGCACCAGCTGGTACGTCATCAAGGCCCAGATTCACGCCGGCGGCCGGGGTAAGGGCGGCGGCGTGAAGCTCGCCAAGAACCTGGAGCAGGTGAAAGACATCGCCGGCCAGATTCTGGGCATGCAGCTCGTGACCAAGCAAACCGGCCCCGAAGGCCGCCTGGTGCATAAGGTGCTCATCGCCCAGGACGTGTACTACCCCGGCGAAAGCCCCACCAAGGAGTACTACATGAGCGTGCTGCTCGACCGCACGAGCGGCAAGAACGTCATCATCTACACCACCGAGGGCGGCATGGACATCGAGGAGGTGGCCGAGTCGCACCCCGAGAAAATCCACAAGGAATTCATCGACCCCGCCGTGGGTCTGCAAGGTTTCCAGGCCCGCAAAATCGCCTTCGGCCTCGGCCTCTCGGGCGACGCGTTTAAGGAGATGGTGAAGTTCGTGACGGCCTTGTATAAGGCCTACGACGAGACGGACTCGGCCATGTTCGAGATTAACCCGGTGCTAAAAACGTCGGACAACAAAATCCTGGCCGTGGACGCCAAGGTGACCCTGGACGACAACGCTCTATTCCGCCACAAGGATTTCGTGGCCCTGCGCGACACCAACGAGGAAGACCCCTTGGAAGTAGAAGCGTCGGAGTCGAACCTGAACTACGTGAAGCTCGACGGCAACGTGGGCTGCATGGTGAACGGCGCCGGCCTGGCTATGGCCACGATGGACATCATTAAGCTGAGCGGCGGCGAGCCGGCCAACTTCCTCGACGTAGGGGGTGGAGCCAACGCCCAGACGGTGGAGGCGGGTTTCCGCATCATCCTGAAGGACCCGAACGTGAAGGCCATTCTGATTAACATCTTCGGCGGCATCGTGCGCTGCGACCGCGTGGCCAACGGCGTGGTGGAAGCGTACAAGAAAATCGGCGACATCCGCGTGCCCATCATCGTGCGCCTGCAAGGCACCAACGCCGAGGAAGGTGCCCGCATCATCGATGAGAGCGGCCTGAAAGTGAAGTCGGCTACGCTGCTGAAAGACGCCGCCACCCGCGTGAAGGAAGTACTGGCCGCCGCGTAAGCAGTTGGTTGGTTTTAGTTTTCAAAAGCCCGTCTGGTAACCCAGATGGGCTTTTTGAGTTATAAGGAAATAGAATAGGAACGTCATGCTGAGCTTGCCGAAGCATCTCGCGTGCGGCAGTAATCAATGCCGTTGAACG
>CAZZWL010000217.1:0-5771 GCA_964657755.1 uncultured Rhodanobacter sp. | reverse complement strand
CGCTCAAAATCTACTGGGAGCGCAACCACAAGTACGTGCCCCTGCCCTACCCCCCCCAGTACATGCTGGTGGCCGTGCCTCTCTACATTGTGGTCTGGCTCACAACCGTTTGGCTCAGCGGGGGCTACGACCCGCCGGCGCGCACCAGCCGCGTGGTGCGGGGCGTAGCCGTGGGCACGGTGCTAATTTCGGCGGTGTCGAATTTCTTCGACAGCTGGCGCTTTTCGAAGGCGCTCATTGTGCTGGGCGGCACCTGGGCGGTGGCGGCGCTGGTGGGCCGGCGCGTGTTCAGCCACTGGCTGCGCCACGGCAACCTGCGCCTGAGCGAGAACCGCCCCAAAACCCTGGCCATCGTGGGCAGCGGGGCCGAAAGCCAGCGCGTGCGCCAGCTGCTGGCCCAGGCCCAGGTGCCAGCCAAAATCATCGGCTACATCACGCCCGATACCACGCCCTACCCCTATCCGGCCACCCCACCTGCCGACTACCTCGGCCCGGTGGCCGAGCTGCCGGCGCTGCTGCGCATCTACGGCCTCACGGAGCTCATTTTTTGCGGCCAGGACCTGCCCGCCAGTCAGATTATTGACCTCATGGCCCGGCTGCCGGCCCAGCCGCCGGTGGCCTACAAGATTTTACCGGCCGGCAGCCAGTACATTATCGGCAGCCGCCGCAAGGACGCGCCCGGCGACTATTATGCCCTCGACCGCTCGTGGCGCCTGGGGCAGCCCGCCCAGCGCCGCAACAAGCGCCTGCTCGACCTGCTTACCTGCGCGGCCGTGCTGCTGCTGAGCCCGGCGCTGCTCTGGGGCCAGCGCCGGCCGGCTGGCCTATTGCCCAATGTAGCCAACGTGCTGCGCGGCCGTTGCAGCTGGGTGGGCCTGTGCTACCTGCCCGAGGCCAGCCGCTACCCCGCCGTGCTCTCGCCCGCCGACGTGGCCACGGCGCATATGCTCCCCGACTTTCCTACCCTTTTTCGCTTAGAACGCCTCTACGCGCAGGACTACGAGCCGAGCCGTGACCTGGAGGTGCTGTGGCGCGGCTGGCGCCGGCTAGGGGGGTAGGGCAGCGGCGGGCCGCTAGCTTTCTGAGCTACGCGTGAGCATCACCAGCAAGATGACCTGCGCCGGATTCTTAGGCGAGAGCTTGTTCTCGAAGCTGTCCAGCTCGTAACCCTTGGCCAGCCAATCCTTCACCTCGTTAAATCCCAGTATCTCGGCCTTGGTGAAGGGCCTGGGCACGACCGGCGGGCCGGCTTTGGGCACTTCGGAAAGGAACGTGAGGATTTGGGTGGCGGGCAGGTCGGTGGTCGGCATGGCAGGGTGAGCGAAAAACAGTTGGGCTACTTAAGTTAGGTGGCGGATACGGCGCGAGTGGCGACGATTGTTGCTTTTACGCGGATTAAGTGCGCAAGAACCAGCGGTTTTCGAATACTTTTGCGCTTCGCAACTTCTTTTATCGCTTAAGATTATGGCTCCCAGCAACTCAGCGACCGCCGCGCCGGCCGACCCGACCGCCTACCTCTCCGACCGCATCCTCCAGATTCAGGAGTCGGCCACCATCGCGATGGCCAAGAAAAGCCGCGAGCTGGCCGCCCAGGGCGTGGACGTGATTAACCTGAGCTTCGGTGAGCCCGATTTTCAGACCCCGCAGTACATCAAGGACGCCGCCAAAAAAGCAATTGACGAGGGCTACACCTTCTACACCCCGGTGCCGGGCTACCTCGACCTGCGCCAGGCCATCTGCGATAAGCTGCTGCGCGACAACCAGTTGACCTACGCCCCCAACCAGATTGTGGTGAGCACCGGCGCCAAGCAGGCCCTCAGCAACATCCTCATGGCGCTGGTGAACCCCGGCGACGAGGTCATCATTTTTTCGCCCTACTGGGTGAGCTACGCGGCCCAGATTGAGCTGGCCGAGGGCGTGGCCGTGCCCATCATGGGCACGCTCGAAAACGATTACAAGGTGACGGCCGCCGAGTTTGAGGCCGCCATCACGCCCCGCACCAAGGCCGTGATGTACTCGTCGCCCTGCAACCCCACGGGCGCCGTGTTCGGCCGCGCCGAGCTAAGTGCCATTGCCGAGGTGCTGGCCCGCCACCCCGGCATTTTTGCCATTGCCGACGAGATTTACGAGTACATCAACTTCACCGATGAGCACGTGAGCCTGGCGCAGTTCGCGCAGGTTAAAGACCAGGTAATCACCGTCAACGGCTTCTCGAAGGGCTACGCCATGACGGGCTGGCGCCTGGGCTACCTGGCCGCGCACCCCGTGCTGGCCGCGGCCTGCGACAAGCTCCAGAGCCAGATTACGTCCGGCACCTGCTCCATCGCACAGCGCGCCGGCTTGGCCGCCTTGCAGGGGGGTAGGGCCTCGGCCGATGAGATGGTGACGGCCTACAAGCGCCGCCGCGACCTCGTGCTGAACCTGGTAAAAGACATCCCCGGCCTCGTGACGCCTTCGCCCGACGGCGCGTTCTACATCTTCCCCGACGTGTCGGCCTTCTTCGGCCGCACCGCGCCCGACGGCACGCTCATCCGCGACTCGTCGGACCTGGCGCTGTACCTGCTGCGCGACACGTTCGTGTCGGCCGTGAGCGGCGACTCGTTTGGCGCGCCCGACTGCATCCGCTTCAGCACCGCCGCCGCCGATGAGAAGCTGGCCGACGCCTTTGGCCGCATCAAGCGCAGCCTGGGGGAGTTGAAGTAGCGCCCTGCAGGGGCGCGGGCTGCACTTCTGCGCCGACAAGTAGCTGGCTTAAGTCGCGGATTACTTGCGACTTAAGCCAGCTACTTTTTTATTTCCAGCTTCGTAGCTGTGATGCTTACGAAATTGCCATTACTCAGCCACATGAGCAGCTGCTGGTGGTCATATTCCAGCTTGAGAATAGCAGCAGTTTCCCAATGGGCAAAACCCGGTTGGCTTCGCACCAGCTTACGCCGGAAAGGAGCAGCGACAGGGGGCATTCCGCACGCTGTAAATTAACCAAGGCCGTGCCCGCGAGCCAGTCAACGGTCAGCGATTGCAGGGTAGCCGGCAGCACCGGCACGTTGTAGTCTTGCAGCGGCGGCACGCTCACCGGGTGCCGTTGCACGAAGCTTATGGCCTCGGGTGCCGTTTCGAAGAGCCATTTGTCCCGGTTGTCATACCCGGCCACTACGTAGTGCCCTTCATGGAAATACAGACAAGGGGAATCCTGATTCCAAGCCTGTTTACCTTCAGCCAACAGCTGCTCAACAGGCATGTTGTGCGCTAGGCACAAGCGGCCGAGGCTAGTATATGGTTTGAGCTTGCGCAGGTCAGGTATAGCGCGGCAGTGGTTTAGCAGCTCAATTGTTTTGTCAGGATGATAGCTTGGAGGGAAATCCGCCAAG
Source organism: uncultured Rhodanobacter sp. (assembly GCA_964657755.1). Lineage (GTDB taxonomy): Bacteria > Bacteroidota > Bacteroidia > Cytophagales > Hymenobacteraceae > Hymenobacter. The sequence continues at coordinate 2,403 of CAZZWL010000217.1, read as the reverse complement.
CTTTTGCGCACATCCTGCCACTCCTGGTTGAGCTGAACCTGGTCGCTTATCTCCTTGCGATTTTTGCGCATAACTATTGTTTTTGCACTCTACCTGCTTAAACGAGGGCCGGCCGGGTCTGGTCAACAATATATTGCAAGACCCCTAGCAACCGCGCGGGCTCGTTAATAAAGTAACGTGCTTCATCCAGGGTAAACACTTGGTTTTCAAACTTCAGAAAACGCCACTCGATGCCAGTAGTAGCGCAGCCGTAGAGCGCCGGGATATCTTTTTTCTCCCGCTCATTGAGGCGGGCGGCTCCTACAAGTTGGGCGGCGCACTGCACGATGCCTTGCTCCATATCCTGCTTTTTGGCTTCCACAATGCAGAAAACCGGTGCTTTAATAAAATCTTGCAGCCGGGTAAAGGAGAGCACAAAATCACATTTCCCATCCAGACCGCGCGTCGGGCCTACATCTAGGTAGCCACCCGAAACAATCGTAAACTGGTGGGCATTGCGCCGGGCTAGTTCTGTAAGGGCTGGACTCACTAGGCGTTCGGAACGTGACTTTTCATTGCCAAATCCTAGCTGCGCGGCTAGTTCCAATGTCTGCACAAGCCACGCGCTGGGGTCAATGGGTGCGCAGCCGACAAAGAGGTCAGCGCCTTTAAAATCCACGCCAAAGTCGGTGCTTAGACGGTCGATGGTGAAATCACTGTAGACCATTCCCAAAGATACGCGGCCTACCCCGCCGTACCTTTACGGTACTTATGAACTTGCTATCCGCCGAGAATATCTCGAAGAACTACGCCGACCGCTGGCTGTTTCAGAACCTCAACTTTGGCTTGCAGCAGGGGCAGCGCATTGCCTTTGTGGGCATCAATGGCACCGGCAAAACCACGCTCATGCGGGTGCTGGCTGGGCTGGAAAACCCCGATACGGGCCTCGTGACGCGCCGCCAGGGCATCCGGGTCACCTACCTGGGCCAGCAGCCGGTGTTTGATGAGAGCCTGAGCGTGGAGGAAACCATCTTCGCCAGCCAGAACGACACGCTGCGCGCCGTGAAGGACTACGAGCACGTGGTGAATGACCCCAACCACGACCCCGACGACCTGCAGCGCGTGATGGAGCGCATGGACAACCTCAACGCCTGGGACTACGAGTCGCAGGTGCAGCAGATATTGGGTAAGCTCGGCATTCTGGGCGAGCTGCTGACGCGCAACGTGAGCAAGCTGAGCGGCGGGCAGCGCAAGCGCGTGGCCCTGGCCCGCGTGCTCATCGAAGAGCCTGACGTGCTGCTGCTTGACGAGCCCACCAACCACCTCGACCTGGCCACCATCGAGTGGCTCGAAAACCGCCTGAACTCGCCCAGCCTCACGCTGCTGATGGTGACCCACGACCGGTATTTTCTGGACAAGGTGGCCAACGAAATCGTGGAGCTGGACAAGGGCACCATGTACCGCTACCAGGGCAACTACGCCTATTTCGTGGAGAAAAAAGCCGACCGCGAAATGCGCGAAGCTACCGAAGTGGAGAAGGCCCGCAACCTGTTCCGCAAGGAGCTGGAGTGGATGCGCCGCATGCCCCAGGCGCGCGGCACCAAGCAGAAGGCCCGCATCGACGCCTTCTACGTGACCAAGGAAAAGGCCAGCACCAACCTCAGCAAGCAGCAGCTGGAGCTGAGCGTGAAGACCACCCGCCAGGGCGGCAAAATTATTGAGGCCGAAGGCCTTAACAAGAAGTTTGGGGATAAAGTCGTGATGAACGACTTCAGCTACGTGTTCAAGAAAAAGGACCGCATCGGGCTGGTGGGGCCGAATGGCGCGGGCAAATCGACGCTGCTTAACATGCTAACCGGCAAGCTCCAGCCCGACAGCGGCACCGTGGACGTGGGCCAGACCACCGTGTTTGGCTACTACACCCAAACCGAGCTGGAGTTTGACCCTTCGCAGCGCGTGATTGACATTGTGAAGGAAGTGGCTGAGGTGGTGGAGCTCGCCAACGGCGACGTGCTCACGGCCAGCCAGTTTCTGACATTATTCCTCTTTCCGCCGGCCCAGCAGTACACGCTGGTGAGCAAGCTGAGCGGCGGCGAAAAGCGCCGCTTGCAGCTGCTGCGCGTGCTGGTGAAGAACCCCAACTTCCTCATTCTCGACGAGCCCACCAACGACCTGGACCTGGGCACGCTCAACGTGCTGGAAGACTTTTTGCTGCATTTTTCGGGCTGCCTGCTCATCGTGAGCCACGACCGGTATTTCCTCGATAACCTGGCCGAGCACCTCTTCGTGCTGGAGCCGGGCGGGGCGGTGCTCAACTTCCCCGGCAACTACACCGACTACCGCGACTACCTGGCCGAGCGCGAAACCGAAGCCGCCCTCGAAGCCGAGGAAAAGGCCGCCAAGGTAGCCCGCGCCGCCGCCAAG
>CAZZWL010000216.1:0-5939 GCA_964657755.1 uncultured Rhodanobacter sp. | reverse complement strand
CAGTCCTACCCGTTAGGTAGCAGGGCGCCCTGCGTAGCCCGGACTTTCCTCCCCGCCCGCATTTACGTTGGGCGCGGCGGTGGGGTGGCTCACTGCGAAGGCAAAGGTACGGGTTATTTGGCGGGGGGTAGGAAATCTTCGCGCAGCGGGCTGAACGAGTCGAGTAGCGTTCCCGCCTGCCGGGCCGTCACGCCGTGCGGCACGTTGGGGGCGGCGTAGAACGAGTCGCCGGCGTACAGGATGCGGGTTTCCTCGCCCACCGTCACGGTAAATTCGCCACTCTCGATGTACGAAATCTGGCTGTGCTGGTGCTGGTGCAGGGCGCCCACCGCGCCGGCTTCAAACTCAACCTTAACGAGCAGTAGGTCATCATTATAAGCTACTAGCGTGCGGCGGATGCCGGGTGCCATCTTCTCCCAGGTGAGGTCGGTGGCGGGGCGGAAAGCGGGGGTTGAACGCGTCATGGAAAAGGGTGATAGGGGTAGGGCGCACTACGGCACCCACGCCAGGTGGTCGGCGCTGAGCAGCTGCTCGCCGTGCCAGCGGTAGCCGATGAGCTGCCCGCCGCGGGCCACGCTGTAGTCGAGGCACACGGCGTAAGGCTGCAATAGCCGGGGCGCGCCGCGCAACCAGTAGTGCCCGAAGAAAACGGGCTTTTCGTCCTGGTAGTGCCAGGGGTCCAAACTATTTTTATCCACGGGCTGGCCGCGCAGCTCGGGCAGGTCCTCGAGGTAGTAGTCGCGGTAGGCGGCGGCGGTGGCGGGGTTTTGCCACCAGCGCACGCGCATGAGCTCGCGGCGGTGGCCGTCTTTATCAGCGAAAAACATCCCGCCGGGCAGCCGCACCTCGCGGCCTTTCAGCGTCACTTCCACGGCCTCGTACTCGGCGTTGCCGCGCCGGCTGGCCCGCAGCATAAAGTCGGGCGTGAGGCATAAATCGGGCAGCTCGCGGCGCAGGTATTCCACGTGGCGCGGCTCCCAGCAGGCGTGCACTGCCCGCAGGCCGGGCAGCTCCAGCAGCAGGGGTAGGGTCCGGAACCAGGCCAGGTAATCGAGCCACTCGCGGTACAGCTCGGGCGTGCTAAACTCCTGAATGGTAGCCCAGTGCTGCTTGATGTGCCAGGGCAGGTGCGGGCGCAGGTAGCCGCCGGCCGGGTCCTTCTGCCAGAAAGCCAGCGCGTTGTACTCGTGGTTGCCCAGAATGGCCAGCGCCGCGCCGCCCTCCACCATATCGCGCACCAGCCGCAAGGTTTCCCGGATTTTGGGGCCGCGGTCCACGTAATCACCCAAGAAAATGACCTGCCTACCCCCCGCGTGGCGCGGCACGCCGGCCGCGTCGGGCCGGTAGCCGAGGTGGTGCAGCAGGGCCCGCAGCTCGTCGGCGTGGCCGTGAATATCGCCAATGAGGTCGTACATAAGAGGCAGCTTCGTTATTGCCAGGCTTTGCGCTGCGTCAGCGCCGCTACGAGATGACAGCCAGCGCCGCTTCGGCAATAAGCTGGTCTTGCTCGAAATTGCCGCCCGCTATGCCGAGGCCACCCACTACCCGGCCATCAAGCTGAATGGGCAGGCCACCGGGCAAACCTAAAACCTCCGGGTTGGCGGCGAAGGAAGCTTGGAGGGCCGGAAATTTCTGGCTCAACTCCCCAACTATTTTCGACGGTATTTTCAGCTGCGACGCGGTAACGGCTTTCTTTCGGCTGGCTTCCAGCGCAAAAAAGCTGCACTCCTGTTGCCGGTGCAGCGCCCGCAGGTGGCCGCCCGCATCGACAATAGCCACCGTAACCGGCACTCGCTGAGCTGTTGCCGCCAGCAGGGCCGCTTGAATAAGTTGACTCAGAAATTCTTCCTTCATAAAATACAGATAATTAGCAGGTACTACTTCAGCCGCACCAGCGTGGCGCCGTAGCCAAACTTCTCCTTCTGGGCTTCTTCGAAGAACTTGATGTCCTTGTTGCGGCTCAGCTGGCGATGGATTTCCTTGCGCAGCGTGCCGTTGCCGGCGCCGTGGATGAAGATGATTTCGTGCATGTTGGTGGCCAGGGCGCGGCTCAGCGCATCCTCAAACGCGTCGAGCTGCAGGCGCAGCAGGGCCGTGTTGCTGAGGCCCTCGGCGCCTTCGGGGCGCAGGGCCTCAATGTGCAGGTCCAGCTCGTGGGGCGGGGCCACCAGGGCTTCGGCCGGCTTGGGGGGGGTAGGGGCCAGCACGGCCGGCGCGGGCGCGGGCTTGTCGCCGCCCAGCGCCTGCTGCAACACGCTGGCCTGCTTGGTATCGAGCACGGGCGCGGGAGCCGCGGCGGCTTCGAGGGCGGCTTCGGCCTGGGCCAGCTTCTCGGGGTTGAGGGCCGGGGCGGGGCGCTCGTCGAGCTGAAACAAGTACGCCTCCTTACCAATCACCGGCGCGGTCCGGCGGCTGGTGTAAAACGTGGTGGCCTTGAACGACTGGCGCTTGGTGAGCAGGTCGTAGGCCGCGTCGCTGTTCAGCTTAAAATTTAGCAGCTGAAACACCACGGCTGGCCACTGCTCGAAGTCTTTGAGGTGCAGGTGGGCCAGTGGGGCGCTGGCGGCCTTGGCCTTGAGCTGGCCGGTGGCCAGGGCGCGGTACTTGCCCGCGCGCTCCTCGCCGTAGGTGAAGACCACCTCGGCCTCGGTGTTGTTGAGCAGGTGCAGGGCCAGTAGCTCGGGCGCCTGGTGCACCAGCGCCAGGTACAGGCCCTTGGCGGCGCTGAGGCCCGCCTGGGGCCGGCCGGGGGGGGTAGGGGCCGCGGGCGTGCCCGCGCCGGGGCGCTGGGCTTTGGGCTGGCCGCCCAGGGGCTTGTTCTTTTTGCTGCCGGTGGCGGGGCGGGTGGTCTCGGGCGCGGGGCGGCGGAAGGCCTGGCCCTCCTCGGCGGCCACGGGCACCAGCTCGCGCAGCAGCACCGGAATGGTGAAGTCGTTGTCGATGGCCACTTCCACGAGCTCACTGTCGAGCACGCGGGTGATAATTCCTTCTTCGGTGCCCGTGAGCAGGCGTACTCTATCTCCTACGTTCATAATCTACAGCTTTTAGCGAATCGTACAAAGTACGCGTCGCGGCCGGGAAAGGTCGCCGTGGCAGTTTGTGGCAGCGCCGCAACGGCCCTGAGGCAAGGGTAAAACCGGCCTTGGGAGAGCGCAAACGTTTGGGGAGGCGAATCAAAAAAATAGCGGAATATCATTCAAAATGCCCCCCTACTGATAGTATCTTAGCCAAACACTCGCAGAAACGGAGGCCAAACCTTCGCTTTCGCAGCTTTTCCCCACCCATTTTATGAAAAAACCTCAACTCCACGGGCAGTGGCTGCTGGCCTTGCTATTGGTGCTGGGCTGGGCCTCGGCGGCCCAGGCGCAGGTCACGGCCAGCCCGGCCGCTTTCACGGCCGAGACGCCCGTGACCCTCACCTATGATGCCAGCCAGGGCAACGCGGCGCTGAACAACTTTACGGGCGATGTCTACATCTGGACCGGCGTGGTCACGAGCAGCGCCACCGGCACGGGCTGGACTTACGTCAAGAGCCCCACCTTCGGCCAGGCCGACCCGGCGGCGAAGATGACGCGTAGCACCACCAACCCCAATCTCTACACCATCACCTTCACGCCCCGCGCGTTTTACGCCGTGCCGAGCGGCACGCCCATCTACCGGCTGGGCATGATTTTCAAGAACGCGACGGGCACTACGGTGGGCCGCAGCGCCGCCGGCGGCGACATTTTCGTGAACGTGGCGCAGGATGCCTTCAACCTGCGCTTTACCAGCCCCGGTGGCGCGGCGCCCTATTACCTGCCGCAGAACACGGCCACGAACGTGACCGTGACCACGAACTCGGCCGCCACCATCACGCTGCTGCTCAATGGGGTACAGGTGGCGCAGCAGGCCAACGTGACCAGCCTGACCGCGCCTATCACGCTCACCTCCACGGCGGCCGGCACGCTGAGCGCCACCGCCACCGACGGCACCAACACGGCCTCCATTCAGGCGGCGGTGCAGGCCTACCCCCCCGTGACGGTGGCGGCGCTGCCGGCCGGCGCTAGTGTCGACGGCATTACGTATCTCAACGGCGGCACGTCGGCCATTCTGACCCTGACGGCCCCGCGCAAGCAGTTTGTGTACGTGGTGGGTGATTTTAACAACTGGCAGCCCACGGCCGCCGGCTTCATGAAGCGCACCACCGCCAGCAGCCCCACCGCGCTCAGCGACGCGGCCTCGGCCGCCGACGCGGCCAGCGGCCGCTGGTGGGTGCAGCTGGACGGCCTCACGCCCGGCACCGAGTACGCCTACCAGTTTTTGGTGGATGGCCAGCTGCGCGTAGCGGACCCGTACTGCCCCAAAATCCTGGACCCCGGCAGCGACGGCGCCATCCCGACGGTCACTTACCCCGGCCTGACGGCCGCCTACCCCACCGGCAAGGCCTCGGGCATCGTGTCGGTGCTGCAGCCCGGCAAGGCGGCCTACACCTGGACGACGACCAGCTTTCAGCGCCCGGCCCGCACCAACATGGTGGTGTATGAGCTGCTGGTGCGCGACTTTGTGCTGCGCCACGACTACCAGACCCTGCGCGACACGCTCAGCTACATCCAGCGCCTGGGGGCCAACGTGATTGAACTGATGCCGATTAACGAGTTTGACAACAACGACAGCTGGGGCTACAACCCGAGCTTCTACTTTGCCCCCGACAAGTACTACGGCACGCAAAACGCGCTGAAGGCCTTCATCGACGAGTGCCACCGCCGCGGCATCGCGGTGGTGCTGGATATGGTGCTCAACCACTCGAGCGGCAACAGCCCGATGGTGCAGCTCTACGGCGATATTTCGGCCGGCCCCACGGCCGATAATCCGTGGTTTAATACCTCGGCGCCGCACCCCTACAGCGTCTACAACGACCTCAACCACGAGAGCCCCTACACCCGGCTCTTCACTAAGAACGTCATCAAGTTCTGGCTCCAGGAGTACCACGTCGATGGCTACCGCTTTGACCTGGCCGGCGGCTTCAGCCAGGTGGCTAAGACGACCGACAACTACGGCAACTACGACCAGTCGCGCGTCAACATCTGGGAAGACTACTACAACTACCAGATGGGCGTGGACAACACGTCCTACCCCATCCTGGAGCACTTTCCCAACGGCGTGAGCAGCACCAACCCCACCGACGAAGGCAAGGTGCTGAGCGACTACGGCATGATGCTGTGGAGCAACCTCAACTACAACTACACCCAGGCCGCGATGGGCTACAACTCGGGCTGGGACCTGAGCTACGGCTACTACGGCAACCAGGGGGGTAGGGGCTGGGGCGCGCCCAACGCGATTGCCTACATGGAAAGCCACGACGAGGAGCGGATGCAGTTCAAAAACACCGCCTACGGCAACGCCAGCGGCAGCTACAGCGTGAAGGACCCGGCCACCGGCCTCAAGCGCGATGAGCTGGCGGCGGCGCTGTTCTTCACCCAGCCCGGCCCGCGCCTGGTGTGGCAGTTTGGCGAGGTGGGCTACGACTACAGCATCAATACCTGCTCGGACGGCACCACGATTAGCAACGACTGCCGCACCGCGGCCAAGCCCATTCGCTGGGACTACTACCCCCAGGCTGGCCGCCGCCACCTCTACGACACCTACCGCGCCCTCATTGCCCTGAAAAAGCAGCCCGTGTTTGCCGCCCCCACCGCCTACACCCAAAACCTGGGCGGCGCCGTGAAGACCATCAGCCTCACGGGCCCGGACCTGAGCGTGGTGTCGTTCGGCAACTTCGACGTGGTGGCCAGCACGGCCACCGTCACGTTCCCGGCCACGGGTACCTGGTACAACTACCTCGATGGCACGCAGCTGGCCGTGACCAGCCCGGCCATGAGCCTGAGCCTGCAGCCCGGCCAGTACGGCGTGTACACGAGCCGCAAAATCACGGCCCCCACCGGCACCACGCTGGCCACCCG
>CAZZWL010000215.1:0-5966 GCA_964657755.1 uncultured Rhodanobacter sp. | reverse complement strand
CCGCGCGCCGACACCAGCGCGGCCGCGCCCCTACCCCCCCCTGCGGCGGCGGCCCCGGTGCGCCGCCCGGCGGCCGCCCGCCTGCGCGAGCTGCGCGGCCAGCGCGAGCTGCAATATGTGGAGGTGCGCGAGGAACCGACGCAGCCCAGCCTCTGGCAGCGGCTGCTGGGCTGGCTGTGGCGGCAGCTGGGCGGCGCGCGGGACACGCCGGGCGGGCGCACGGCGTGGGATATTTTTTTCTATGGCCTGATGGCGGCGGCGCTGGTTTTTGCGGTGCTGAAACTGTTGCAGGTTGATATTACCCGCGCTTTTGGCCGGGCGCCGCGGGGCCTACCCCTCGCCTACGAGGTGGGCCAGGAAAATATTCACGCGCTGAACTTTGGCGAGGCCATTGCCCAGGCCGAGGCGGCCGGCAACCGCCGCCTGGCCCTGCGCCTGGGCTACCTGCAGCTGCTCAAGCAGCTCACCGACCGCGATTTCATCAACTGGCAGCCCGACAAAACCAACCAGACCTACCTGCGCGAGCTGGCCGCCAGCTACCCGGCCGGCCGGCCGGCCTTCGCCGAGCTCACGCGGCAGTTCGACTACAGCTGGTATGGCGAGCTGCCCCTCTCGGCCGACCTTTACCAGCAGGCGCGGGCTGCTCAGCAGCAGCTGGCCCGGCAGCTAAGCGCCGCGGCGCCGGGCCGCCCGCAGCCCGCCTGATTTTTTTGCCCCGCTCGTTCCCTGATGTCCTTGCCCCGTATTCTGCTGGATTGTGAGCCGCTGAAAGACCGCAACAGCGGCTTCAGCCACTTTGTGGTGCCGCTGGCCCACGAGCTCATTCGCCAGAACCACCGCTACCGGCTCTATTGCTACGTGCCGCCGCAGGAGGTGGGCGGGCTGGGCCGCGCGGGCGTGCGCTACCTCACCCAGCGCAGCTTTCACAAGTACCTGAACCCGCCCAGCTACGGCTTCCGGCTGTGGCACGCCACCTCGCAGCTGAGCTGGTACGTGCCCACCAGCCCCGTCACCAAGGTGGTTTTGACGGTGCACGACCTCAATTTTTTGCACGAAAACCCCGACGAGCGCACCTACGTGCGGCAGCTGGCGATGGTGCGCCGCAACATCCAGCGCGCTGACTACCTGGTCACTATCTCCGACTTTGTACGCCAGGACATCCTGCGCCACGCCGACCTGCTGGGCTACCGCGGCCGCCAGCCGCTGCGCTACGTGCCGCGCGGCGTGGAGGCGCTGGCGCCCCTACCCCCCGCCCACGCGCCGGCCTACGTGCCGCGCCGCCCCTTCCTGTTTGGGCTGGGCACCATCAATGCCAAGAAGAACTACCACGTGCTGGCCGCGCTGCTGCAAGACTCTGATTATGAGCTGGTAGTAGCCGGCAGCTTTGCCGAGCCGGCCTACGTGGCCACCATCCGGACCGCCGCCGCGCAGGCCGGCGCGGCCGACCGCGTAACCGTGCTCACCCGCATCAGCGAGGCCGACAAAACCTGGTATTACCAGCACTGCGTAGCGTACATGCAGCCCTCGCTGGCCGAGGGCTTTGGCCTGCCGGTGGTGGAAGCCATGCAGCTGGGCAAGCCCGTTTTTCTGAGCCGCCTCACCTCGCTGCCCGAAGTGGGCGGGGCGGCGGCGTATTATTTCGACGACTTTGCACCCGATACACTGCGCCGCACGCTGGCCGCCGGGCTGGCCGGGCACTCGCCCGCGCGGGCCGCAGCGGCGCGGGCGCAGGCCGGGCAGTTCAGCTGGGCGCAGGCGGCGGCCGGATATTTAGGTATTTATCAGGAATTACTGGGCCGCTGAGCCGCTACGCACTTTGACTACCTTCCGCTGGTATCTGCTTGGTTTGCTGGCCCTGTTCGGGGCCTACGTGGCGCTGGAGTACTACCGCCCCAAGCCCCTCGACTGGTCGCCCACGCTCAGCAGCAAGGACAAGATTCCGTACGGCACCTACGCGCTGTTCGACGGGCTGCCGCAGGTGCTGGGCACCGATTCGGTGGCCAACGTACGCCTGCCCATCTTCAACCAGCTGCTGGGCAGCGAGGAGCCCCAGCTGCGCAAAGGTCGGCCCACCAACGTCACCTTCGAAAACGACTCGGTAGATGCCGCCAACGACCAGGCCGCTGCCACGCTCGAAGCTGAGGCCCTACCCCTAACCGCTACGCGCGCGCAGTATCTTTTCATCAACCAAGAATTTACGGCTAGTCACTTGGAGGTGAACGCCTTGCTACGCTTCGTGGCGCAGGGCCACGATGTGTTTATCGCGGCCGAAGAGTTTCCAGCACGTAGTCGGGCTGGCTCGCTGGCTGATACGTTGGGCTTTCGCACCTACCCGGCCGACTCGACGCTGGAGCGCGTGCTGGCCCCCGGCCTGGGGCGGCGCGACTCGACGGCGCTGCACCTGCTGGGCGTGGGCGCGCCGGCCGGGCCATTCTGGTTCGATGCCACCGCGGTGAGCTCCCGGCTGGCCCTCACCAAGCGGCGGGCGCACCGCGGCGCTACCCTGGCGGCCGATGCCCAGGGCCGGCCGGTGCTGCTGCGCCTCGACCACGGGCGCGGGCATTTTTACCTGTGCTCGGTGCCGCTGGCCTTCGGCAACTACTGGCTGCTGCGGCCCCGCACCGCCGACTTTGCCTTCGCGGCGCTCTCGGCGCTGCCGGCCGGGCGGCCCGTGTGGTGGGACGAGTACCAGAAGCAGGGCCGCGCCGGCGAGCAGTCGATACTGCGCGTGGTGCTGGGCCACCCGGCGCTGCGCACCGCCTACTACCTGCTGCTGGCCACGGGCCTGCTGTTCGTGCTGGTGGAGGCGCGGCGGCGGCAGCGCGTCATCCCTACCCTGCGGCCGCTGCCCAATACCACGCTGCTGTTTACGCGCACCGTGGCGGGCCTCTACCAGCAGGGCCGTAACCACGCCCAAATTGCGGAGAAAAAAACCGCCCTCTTTCTCGACTACCTGCGCACCCGCTTCCAGGAGCCTACCCCCGACCTGGCCGACGACGCCTTCCGCGAGCGCCTGAGCCAGAAGGCCGGCGTGCCGCGCCCCCGCGTGGACGAGCTGGTGCGGCTCATCAATTTTGCCCGCACCGCGCCCGCCGTGACGGACCGCGAGCTGCTTATCTTGAGCCGCGCCATCCAGGATTTTAAGCGCGAAAGCCGATGAAAAACGCTTTTTGCACTGTGCTCAGAAATGGTTGGTTTGGCAAATTGTACTTTATCAATAAACCTACCTTAAAGCTTATTGAAGGCACTTTTCTGGCTGCCTTATGCTCCTGCTGGCTCGCAAGGTAGGCTGCGGCACGGTTCATACCTTCCTATTATTCGCTAATTAATTACTCCGCTTCGCCACGTTTCATGGACCCCGAAACTCACTTACCCGACCCCACCAGCCCTACCCCCCCGCTCGCGCCCGAAGTGGCCGCCGTGCCTGCGGCTGCGCCAGCCGACGCCTTTGCCCCGCGCACCGACCTGGCGCAGCTCACGGCCCGCACCCAGGCCGTGCGCGAGCAGATTGGCCAGGTAATCGTGGGCCAGCAGGATTTGCTGGAGCTGCTACTCACGGCCCTGCTCGCCGATGGCCACGTGCTGCTGGAGGGCGTGCCGGGCGTGGCCAAAACCCTCACCGCCAAGCTCCTAGCGCGTACGCTCGACGTGCCATTCAGCCGCATCCAGTTCACGCCCGACCTGATGCCGGCCGACGTACTCGGCACCAGCATCTTCCGGCCGGCGCAGGGCGATTTTGAGTTTCGGCCCGGCCCCATTTTCGCCAGCGTGGTGCTGATTGATGAAATCAACCGCGCCCCGGCCAAGACCCAGTCGGCGCTGTTTGAGGTGATGGAGGAGCGCACCGTGACCCAGGACGGCACCACCCACCGGCTGGGCTCACCCTTCGTGGTGCTGGCTACGCAAAACCCAGTGGAGCAGGAAGGTACCTACCGCCTGCCCGAGGCCCAGCTCGACCGTTTTCTATTTAAGCTGAACGTGGGCTACCCCACCCTGGCCGAGGAAATCCAGATATTACAAGGCCACCACAGCGGCTTTGGCGGCACGCCCCTGGACAAGGTGAAGCCCGTGCTCACGGCCCAGGACCTGGCCGACCTGCGCCGGCAAGTGGGCCAGCAGCGCGTGGAGGCCAACGTGCTCGAATACATCGCCAAAATCGTGGGCCAGACGCGGGCCCACAAGGCACTGTATTTGGGCGCGTCGCCCCGCGCCAGCATCGCGCTGCTCAACGGCGCCAAGGCCCTGGCCGCCCTGCGCGGCCGCGACTTCGTGACGCCCGAGGACGTGCAGTTTCTGGCCGCGCCCGTGCTGCGCCACCGCATCATGCTCACGCCCGAGCGCGAGATGGAAGGCGGCACGGCCGATGAGGTAGTGCAGGCAATTGTGCAGTCGGTGGAGGTGCCGAGGTAAAATCGTTTGTCATTGCGGGCGCAACGAAGTGGAGCGCGGCAATCGCACCAGAACGACACCCGCGCGACTCGTTCTGGTGCGATTACCGCGCTACGCTCGCAATGACAAACAATTGGTTTGCAACGCGATGCATAAGTAAAATACATGAGCCTCTTCCTCACTCGTCGATTCTTCTACCTCTTCACGGCGCTCATCGCGGGCTTCGTGGTGGCGTTTTTCCTACCCTGGCTGCTGGGGCCAATGGAAATCCTACTGGGCGCGGCGGGGCTGCTGACGCTGCTCGACACGCTGCTACTTTATGCCCCCACCAAGGGCAGCCCTACCCCCCTCTTTGGCCGGCGAGTGCTGGGCGATAAGCTTTCGAACGGCGACGACAACGAGGTAAAATTATTTTTAGAAAGCCGCTACCGCTTTGGCATTCAGGTGGAAGTGATTGACGAGATTCCGCACCAGTTTCAGCGGCGCGACGTGCTGTTTGAGGCCAGCATTGCGCCGGGGCAAACGCAGGTGGTTACCTACCAGCTGCGGCCCACCAAGCGCGGCGAGTACGAGTTTGGGGCCCTGAACGTGTACGCGGCCTCGCCGCTGGGGCTGGTGCGGCGGCGCTTCCGCGGCGAGCCGGGGGGTAGGGTGGTGCCGGTGTACCCGTCGTTTTTGCAGATGCGCCAGTATGAGTTGCTGGCCATCCACAACCGCCTCACCGAGGTGGGCGTGAAGCGCATTCGGCGGGTGGGCCAGAGCATGGAGTTTGAGCAGCTCCGGCCCTACGCCGGCGGCGACGACCCGCGCACCATCAACTGGAAGGCCAGCGCCCGGCGCGCCAGCGGGGGTAGCGACACGTTGGTGGTCAATCACTTCCAGGACGAGCGCGCCCAGCAAGTGTACTGCCTCATCGACAAGGGCCGGGTAATGCGCATGCCCTTCGCGGGCCTGAGCCTGCTCGACTACGCCATCAACGCCACGCTGGTCATGAGCAATATCGCGCTCATCAAGCACGACAAGGCGGGGCTGATTACGTTTTCCAATAAGCCCGGCGCCACGGTACTAGCTGAGCGCCGGCCGGGCCACCTGCGCACCATCCTGGAAGTGCTTTACCGGCAGAAAACCCAGTACCTCGAAACCGACTACGAGCGCCTCTACGCCACGGTGCGCGCCAAGGTGAAGCAGCGCAGTTTGCTCATTTTATTCACCAACTTTGAGACCTTGCAGGGGATGGAACGGCAATTGCCCTACCTGCGCGCCCTGAGCAAGGCGCATTTACTCCTGGTGGTTTTCTTCGAAAACACCGAGCTGCGCACCTTCCTCGACGCGCCGGCCGACACCACGGCCGACGTGTATAACCAGACCATCGCCGAGAAATTTCAGCAGGAAAAGCGCCAGATTGTGCTCGAATTGCAGCGCTACGGCATTCAGGCGCTGCTTACCCCGCCGCAATTACTGACGGTGAACACGATAAATAAATACCTGGAATTCAAGGCCAGGGGACTGATATGATAGTTTTAGCGCGAAGTTTCGCAAAGGCAAAAGCGAAGTTTAGTAAAGCCGCCCCTGGTGCC
>CAZZWL010000214.1:2274-6060 GCA_964657755.1 uncultured Rhodanobacter sp. | reverse complement strand
GTGGAGCGCGGCAATCCTTCCTGCACACCTGGGGTAGCAACCCCGCGATGCGAACGACCAAGAAAAGATTGCCGCGCTCCACTCCGTTACGCTCGCAATGACAGACGGTTTACGCCCTGCTCATTGCTCACTGCTCATTGTTCAGTGAATAACGTACCTTTGCGCCCGCCACGGTGACCAGACTCCTACCCACGGAGCGAGGTTGAAAAGGGAATCCGGTTCAATGCCGGAGCTGTCCCCGCAACTGTACGCGCTACATCGGGGTGGGCACCCCACGCCACTGCTGGCCTAGGTTATCACCTGATAACCAGACTGGTGGGAAGGCAGCCCACCCGGCAGCGCAAGCCAGGAGACCTGCCAGGGCACTCACAGGTTCAGCGCTCGCGGAGGACGAGCGGAGAATGAAAGCGTATGCCCGCGCCCGGCCGTTAGGACGGGGGTAGGCGGCTGTTTTCGGCCTCAGCCCCAGCGTAGTTCCCCGGTTTCGGCCCGGAAATTTCGCCAGGGTTTTGGACTGAATTTTCGTCGGAAAATTTAGTTCGTGTTGGTTTTCAAGTTTTTATCAAAATTATTTTTCGGCTCTTCGGGCCGAGAGCGCGGCTATGCCCTGGCGGCGCTGCTGGCGGCCGGCCCCGCCACGCACGCCCAAACCGCGCCCGGCCGCCCTACCCCCCCTGCCCGGTCCGATACGCTCACCACCCGCGCCCACCGGCTGCCGGCGGCGCAGGTGCGGGCCGTGCGGCCGAGCCGCTTTGCAGTAGGCAGCCCGCAGTGGGCTATCGACTCGCTGGCGCTGAGCCAGTACCGCACCGGCACCGTGGCCGACGTGCTGCAGGCCCGCACGCCCGCTTATATCAAAAACTACGGGCCGGGCCAGCTGGCGTCTATCAGCCTGCGGGGCACGGCGGCGCGCCACACGGCCGTGCTCTGGAATGGCTTCAACATCAACCTGCCCACGCTGGGCGAGGCCGACTTCAACCTCTTGCCCCTGAACGGCTTGCGCAATGTAGTGGTGCAGCCCGGCCCGGCCGCCGCGCTCTATGGCAACGGCGCCATTGGCGGCACCGTGCTGCTCGACACGGCCCCCGATTTTCGTCCTACCCCCCTGCGCGCCACCGCCCAGACCGATGCCGGCGCCTGGGGCCTGCGCGGCGGCAGCGCCACCGTGCAGGCGGCCAGCGGCCGGGTGGCGGTGCGCGCCGCCGCCAGCTACCGCCAGGCCGATAACAATTACCCCTACCTCAACCCCGAGTTTGGCGGCCTAGTGCGGCGCTACGCCGAAAACGCGGCCCTGCTGCACCAGTGGAGCCTGAGCCAGGATGTGACCTGGCGTTTGGGACAGGCCGGCGAGCTCACGGCCGGCACCTGGCTCACCGACGCCGACCGCCAGATTCAGATTGCGGCCGGCGCGGCCAACGACCACGCCCGCGAGCGCGACCAGAGCCGCCGCCTGCTGCTGGGCTACCACCAGGTGCTGGCCAATGGCGGCCAGTGGGCCGTGCGCGGCGCCTGGTTTGACGACGTGCTGAATTACACGTCTGACCAAGTGGCGCGCAGCAACTCGGACGTGCAAACGACCCAGGCGCAGGGTGAATACACGCGCCCGGTGGGCCAGCGCGGCACCCTGCGCCTGGGCGCCGAGGCTCAGCATTTTGCCGCCGTGGTGGATGGCTACGGCGGGTCCATCGGCGAGAACCGGGGGGCGGCCTTCGCGCTGCTGCGCTTCGACCCGCACCCCGGCCTGCGCCTCACCGGCAACCTGCGCCAGGCGCTGCTGCCAGCGGGCTTCGCGCCCCTCACGCCCACGTTGGGGGCCGAGTGGGACGTTTTTTCGCGGGAAAAATTCGGGGCTGACTCCGCTAAGGCCCTACCCCACCTGCTGACGCTGAAGGCCAACGTGGCCCGCACCTACCGCGCCCCCACCCTGAACGAGCGCTACTGGCAGCCCGGCGGCAACCCCAGCCTGCTGCCCGAAAGGGGGGTAGGTGGCGAGCTGGGCCTGAGCTACCAGCGGCCACTAAGCCCGGTGGCCACGCTCACCGGCGAGCTCACCGGCTACTCCCAAACCGTGAACGAGTGGGTGCAGTGGCTGCCCAACGAACGCGGCATCTACAGCCCGCGCAACTTGCGCCAGGTGCGCAGCCAGGGCCTGGAGGCGGCCGTGGGGCTGCGCGCCCGCCTGGGCCGCTACGCCGCACACGGCCGCGCCAGCTACGCTTTTACTTCGACCGTGAAAACCCTGGGCGTACCCGACGACCCCGACCCTACGGGCCGGCAGCTAGCCTTCGTGCCGCTGCACCAGCTGGCCCTCAGCCTCGACCAAACGCTGGGCCCCTGGCAAATGGGTACCACCCTGGGCCGCACCGGGCTGGTGTATGCCGATAACTCGGGCACCGGCTACCTACCGGCTTTCTGGCCGCTGGCCGCCACGGCGGGCTACACGCTGCGCCGGGCGGGCGGGCCGCTGGCCTTCACGGTGCTGGTGCAGGGCAGCAACTTGCTCAACCTCAGCTACTATACCTACTCGGCGCGGCCGGCCCCACCGCGGGCACTGCTGGCTAGCCTGCGCGTGGGCTGGCGCTGAGGCGGCCGGCCTTACTTCCGTTTTCACATTTTTCCGTTTTCCTTTTTTTCTTTTTTGGATGAAAAATCCTGTCTCTTCTTATTTCCGGTCGGCACTGGTGCTGGCTTTTAGTGGCCTACTGCTGGCGAGCTGCGAGTCGAAAAATGACAACGCTACCCCCACCGTGTACGGCACGGGCACCAACGTATACATCACCAACGAGGGCGCCTACGGCAAGTCGACGGGCTCGGTGACGTACTTCGAGAAAACGAGCAAGGCCGTGACGGCCGACATTTTCCAGACTACCAACGGCCGGGCCCTCGGCGACGTGGTGCAATCGATGAGCGTGTTCAATAATCACGGTTTTCTGGTTGTCAACAACAGCAACAAGGTGGAAGTAGTGGCGCTGCCGGGCTTCGGGTCGCTGGCTACTATCAATGGCTTGGTGCAGCCGCGCTACATGGTGAGCACCACCGCCGGCAAGGGCTACGTAACGGAGTGGCTGAGCGGCACGGCCGGCCGCGTGTCGATTATCGACCTCACTACCAACGCCGTAACGGGCACTATCCCGACCGGCGTGTACCCCGAGAAGCTATTGAATAACAACAACACTATCTACGTACCGAACTCGAACGAGAACACGCTGACCGTCATCGACGCCACCCAGAACAAGGTTACCAGCACCCTGCCCGTGAGCGACGGCCCCAGCAGCCTGGCCGTGGACAAGAGCGGCAACATCTGGGTGCTGTGCGGCGGCATCACGAAGTACGACCCTGTGACCTACGCCGTTATTTCCTCGACGCCGGGCGCGCTCGTGCGCTTCAACCCCGCCACGCCCACCCAGCAGACCAAGCTGGCCTTTGCCGCGGGCAGCTCGCCGAGCAAGCTGCGCATCAACGCGGCCGGCGACCAGCTCTACTATAGCCTGGGCAAGGGCGAGTACCGGATGGACATTGCGGCCACCAGCCTGCCCACTACCCCCCTCATCCGGCGCAACTTCTACGGCTTCGACATCGACCCGGCCGACAATACGCTCTACGGCTGCGTGGCCTCCTTCACGGGTGCCAGCAAAACCCTGCGCTACCGCACCGATGGCACGGCCATCGACTCGTTCAGCACGGGCATCGGCTCCAACGGCGCGGTTTTCTACTAAATCGCAGATTTTGCGAATGGCGCAGATTTCGCAGATGCGAGCGGCGCTAATCTGCTCTTTAACTTAAGAA